>JAADGF010000112.1 GCA_013152545.1 Gammaproteobacteria bacterium | reverse complement strand
CCGCACGAAGCCCGGCTTTCTGATTTATTGCAGCAATACCCCGCGTTGCGCAACCCGGTGACGGAGTACCTTAAGTCAGATCCAACAGACATAAACGCAGAAGGCCGGTTTAAACTTGCCATTGTAGTGGTCTAATATTGTAGTGGTCTAATAGAGCCGGACACTTTAATGAGAGACAATACCCGTCAACCATTGAGGTGTCATTATGGGACAGAAACGAACGTACAAGCAATATTCTAAAGAATACAAAGAAGAAGCGGTAGCCCTGGTGCGAGAACAGGGCTATTCCGTACCGGCGGCTGCAAAATCGCTGGGGATGGCCAGTAATATGCTGTATCGCTGGAAAGATCAGATTGAGGCTCAACTTGAGGGAAAAACATTGACAGTCGATGAGCGTAACGAGCTAAAAAAACTGCGTAAAGAAAACAATAACTTACGCATGGAGAAAGAGATTTTAAAAAAGGCCAGTGCCTTCTTTGCGAAAGAACTGAAATAAAATATAGCTTCATCAAAGACGAATCGGTGCATTACCCCGTGAGTATTTTATGCCGGGTAATGCAGGTTAGCCCCTCAGCTTATGATGATTGTAAAAAGGGTCCAGGGAAGTTAATCAGTGCTGAAATATTGCATCTGCATCGCCGTATTAAAACACTATTCAAGCAGAGTCGTGACAGCCTTGGTAGCCGTGAAATGATGAAGAAATTACGTGAAGAAGGTTTTCAGATTGGACGCTATCAAGTGCATAACTTGATAAAAAAACTGAACTTTAAAACAGGTAAAGGCTGGATGTATTTAGCCATCGTGATGGACTTGTACTCACGCCGTATCGTGGGCTGGTATGTCAGCGCATGACAACCGACCTGATCGGTAAAGCGATGATGATGGTTTATAATCTGAGGCAGCTACCCAAAGGCCTGGTTTTTCACAGTGATCGTGGATCACAGTACACCAGCAAGCGTTACCGAAAACTATTGAAGTCATACGGTACACGGGCCAGTATGGGCGATGTCGGAGCCTGTTGGGATAATGCGGTGGTTTAGCGTTTCTTTGGGAGCCTCAAGCACGATTGGATATTTAAGATTGCTCAGCCAACCCGTGAGCATATGAGAAACGATGTGGCCGCTTACATGAGGTATTACAACCTTGAGAGGCTACATTCCGCGAACGGTGATCAGTCACCAGTTCGTTATGAAAAATCTCTGAAAAAAGTGTCCGGTTTGGGTTGACCAGTACACGTCCACAAAACGTGCAAAATGATACGAATACCGTTATTTAACCTTTTTCATTAAGTCGCGCAAGGTATCAATTTTATCGACCCATAAGCTACGGTGGTGTTCGGCCAGATTAATTAACCGTAAAAAAAAATACGTGTCACCTCCTATATTTGATCGACGGTATTGCATTTGTTCCTAATAACCTCGTTTGTCGTTTCGTTTATTCATGTCTATTGTCGTTTGATGTTAGGGTTCGCAAGCTCACCCTAAGCTACGAGCTAAGTATATACCGCGATTACTGCGCCATGCCTTTAGCAAGATGATCAAGCAATGCAACATAAATATTATGGCAAAAGTCCTCAGCCTCCTGGCTTACGGACTCCCAAGCAGAAGACCATTCAACAAAGGTGGTATCATTGTTTGTAATCGGTAATAAACGAATGTTACCAACATAATTCTGTATCTCTTGCGATGAGACTGGCGACGGCCCATCATCAATGGAATACCGAATGCAGTGCTTTTGCTCGTCCCAGCTAATCAGCGTTTCATGAAAAGCCTCATTTAAAACACGTTTTGCCCCAACAACGGTTCCCTCCAAATCCCCCACCGACTCACATTTAGTGATAACATTTGGTGCCCAGGAAAAATCGTGAAAATTTTTAATGGTTGTCCAAACCTGCTCAAGTGGTGCATTAACAACGGCAGATTGATAAGTATTAGGCATAAAGTTTTCCTTTATCGGTTATTTCACCGTCATAAAAAAGCATTGAATACATAGCGTTGAACCTAAATTCATGCATTGAGTGCTTATAAATCTCACTAAATCTTTAAAACAAGAGAAAAAACAGCACCATCCCTTCGACGAATTTCAACCTCCTCTGTTTTCCCACTATGCGGGCTAACCATTGGGCCGCTCTTCGCGGTGACCTCTCAGGCCTTTGTATTTCCGTGTTGCCCATTGGACTAAACGACAACCCAGGCTGCGTAACGTTGGGGAGAGTGCTGATTTGTAGTAGCGTCCGTAGTCATTAATCCTTGCTACGCTTGGCTGCATATAGCGTTTTTCTCCATGATAACGCTAATCAATGCCTATAATTAAGCCCAAAATCGACCCAGCCACTCTCATTCGACAGGGCCTGAATAACACGCAACACTACGATACCATCACTGTGATGCCGGTCAATTTGCCGCGTATGCCTAGTATGTCTATGTCTGTGCGAAGAGAAATGCTCGTGGTGTTCAGAATAGTGCTGCTGCGTCCTTCTATGCTTTCTATGGTGATTGTCACCACCGTGCTGGTTATAATGATGGCGTGACTCATAACGATGATGCCTGCGATTATCATCGTGACGCACATAGCGCTCTACTTTGTGGCGACGCACATGACGCTTTTGTTTATGATGCTGCTTATGCTCTTTTTTGTATTGGTGCTGTTGTTTATAATTGCTTTCATTATAAGAATGACCGCTGCTGCGCCAATGATGATGTTCTTTATCTTTTGCCAACACGGGCAATGACATCAATAATGCGCTCATAACACCCAGCACAATAAATAAAAATATTTTTTTGCAATAACACATAATCATGACTCCTATAGAGTTCATATCATTTTTTTCGAATTAAGTACAACATGATAAGCATGATTCCATGCCTACAGAACGGCTTCTGAATCCTGACTGAACACAAATCGTTCAAATTAACGCACCAAAACACTCAGCTGGATCATAAAAACCCTCATAATCGATTAATATATATTGTAACCTCAGAAATCAGCTTACCAGATACGTTAAAGCGCCAACGGATATTAGACAACGACGTCGTTTTGGAATTCCAAGCAATACCAAGCTTGCAACCGTAACATAATTAGCGCAGATCGCTCACTAACTGAAGATCGGTTATAAAGTCATCCACTGAACGCTAAACGGTATATAGCCTATGTTTTTTATCATGACAGGCACAGAGTCATCGGACAAATCAACGATCGGCGAAGTAGTGACGAGAAATAAGGTTCAAAGCAGCCCTTAGGGTAATTCAGGTTGAACAAACACCTCCGTTTCCCCTGTAAAGGTCCCTAATAACTCCAGCAATTCCTGCTTTTCTTTGGCAGTCAAAAACAACGGCCTGATACTGGGATCAAGCCATGCTTTAACATCACCACCACGGTCATAGTGCTCAATCACCGCTTCTAGGCTATTATAGATACCATTGTGCATGTAGGGAGCAGTATGGGTAATACCCCTAAGCGTGGGCGTTTTAAACGCCCCCCTCAATGTACTAATGGGCACTTGCATAAAACGACCTAAATCGTCCCCGCCTGTCAAACCAATATTATGAAAGCCATCATCAGTGAAATTAAACCCATGGTGACACGCCGCACAATTTGCCTTCCCCACAAACAAAGCAAAACCGCGTTTTGCCGATTCACTGATGGCTTGCTCATCACCATTAACCCATCGATCAAAAGGCGCATCAGTTACTACGACGGTGCGCTCAAAACTGGCCAACGCTTTTGCAATGGTGGCCACCGTTAACCCTTCGTTAGGGTACGCTATTGCAAACATACGCGAATAAGCAGGTATTTCCCCTAACTCCGAAACTAATTTATCCAGATTTTGATTCATTTCCAGGGGCGAGGCAATGGGTACTAACGCCTGCTGCTCCAAATGACGAAATTGTCCATCCCACATATAATGCCGTTGATATGCAACATTGAACAGCGTCGGTGTTGCACGTGTCAGCACTGTCATGGATTCATTGACTGCCGTTGGTAAACCATCGGACCAACCTTTTTCAGGTTTATGACAACTGGCACAACTAATTTTATTGGACCCTGATAAGCGTGGTTCAAAGAACAGTAATTTACCCAAATCGATGCGTTCCTGGCTTAGCTGGTTATCGGATGGTACAGTAATGTTGGCTGGGCGCCGATATTCCAACTTGCTTTCGTTCGCACACAATGAAGAGGACCAAAAAACAACAATGACGAAAAACAGGTTTCTAAGGCGAAAGCTATCCCTGTTTAATTTCATAATATCTTGCCCGCCACAAGCCTAACCCGATTTTCACATCATCCCTTATCGGCCAAAACTTTCAATACTTTAGAATCTATTAAGGTTTTGAGTATCGTTTCAGTACTTTATATCTTGCAATACTAAAGCCCCCGCGTAGCTAGTCGATAAAGTTAGTTCCAAGGCAATTCATCAATTTATGCTGAATAAATTCGCTAAACAACACCAACCAATAACATCACTAAAGAAGGAGCCGGATAGCACTTCGTCACATATACCCATAGCGTTTGAGATTTAGGTGTAAATGTGTGTCATATTTACACCTAAATCTCAAACGCTATGGGTATATATTCACTGTAGTATATTAAGATAAAAACCTGACAATCAAGTTTTATGGCAAAGATATTCGTTTACTATTATGCGCAACAATATCACCAAAACATTATTATTAATAATTATTCTGATTACTCTGCCCCATGCCTATAGCGAGACAAGACCAGCCTCAATTCCCACAACCAGTTTTTATTCAGCACCACCAAAAACGGGGATAACGTCCAACGAACCTATCAAACCAATTCCAAACAACAGTAATGTCAATGCGGACAAAGTTGCATTAGGACAGCGCCTTTTTGAAGATAAAAACTTATCCAGCGACGGTTCCAAAGCTTGCCGCAGTTGTCATCACTTGGATAAAGGTGGTGCCGATGGAGAACAGTTTTCACCATCAATTGATGGTGGATATCGTGTAAGAAACACGCCATCAATCTACAATGTAAGCCTGCTTGCCTTATACGGTTGGTACGGTCTGCCCGGTAACCTGGAAAACATTGCGGAAACTATTATTAGAAGTAAAAAAGGGCTGGCAACGGAGTGGAGCGCCGTCATCAAAACACTTAACAAGGATCAAGAATATCTCAAGTTATTTGATGTGGCTTATAGTGATGGCATTAAACCGGACAATATAAAAAATGCCATCGCCGAATACATGCGCTCTTTAACCACGCCTAATTCACGTTTCGACCAATATCTAAGAGGTAATCTCCAGGCAATATCCGCAGCGGAAAAAGAGGGTTATCGCCTCTTTAAGCAATATGGTTGCACCTCATGTCACCAAGGCGTTGCTGTCGGTGGCAACATGGTCGCACCATTCAATTTATTCAAAAATTATTTAAACCAGGACGTCACCCAACAACAGCTGGAGTTAGGGCGCATTAATAACACCAAAGATGAATCCGACAAATACGTTTTTCGTGTTCCGAGCTTGCGTAATGTCGCTTTAACCAGCCCCTATTTTCACGACGGTTCAGCAACCCGACTCGAAACCGCAGTGGATATCATGGGCCGTTACATGCTTGGCCGTGTAATCCCCACAAATGACCGAAAACTCATCGTTCGTTTCCTCCACACCCTGACAGGTAACTATCAGGGTCAACCTCTGTGAAAGCAAAATTTACGCTTCCCATACTACTCGCCATTGCCATCTCGGTCGTGATGACATTTTTATACTTTGAATCCCACTCACCAGCAACCAAACACCATAATGAAATAATTACTCAAATAGAGTTAATCAAACACACTAACTTTGAATTAAACGAAAGCATCTTTGAGATGGCATCCGGGCAAACGTATGATTACGACACGATTAGCCTCAAGCAACAACAATTATCATCTCAAGTTCAACAATTAATAAAAAAGGGGAATGGTCTGGAACAACGTCTAGACCTCTTGATCGACGAAACCAATAACAAAATCACGGCTGCGGTTACTGAAAAAAACAAACGTGTAGAGCATTTCAAGCGAGACTTGTCCTTTATAAATAACTCATTGCAATATTATCCGCGCCTCATCACAGAAATCAATAATCTAAAAGAAAAAGACAATGCATATTTACCCTACCACAACTTAATCCATAACGTTATTTACTTTGCAATTAGTCAGAACAAGGATTCCCTGGAAAAAGCCAGGATAGCGATAAATAACCTCAAAGCTAATTTGACAAAAGGAATACCTAAAGACAAGTCAAAACACCTGTTTTTAGCCAATTTTTTAGCGCATTCAGACGTCATACTCAATACCCGAAGCACAAAAGTAGGACTAGCCTCGGTCAGTACCACTCCGACCATCAACACATTATTAAGCCAACTACATGATGCTTATATGGACTATTACATAACCAAAACTGACGGTGCCAACGAGTATCGCCAGGTTATGTTTATTGCCTCCCTGCTGCTCATTGCGATAGTTTCCTATATGCTGATACTATTGGGACGCAGCGCTATAGAACTGGCCAAACAGAAAGAAAATGCCTTAGCCGCTAACCGTGCCAAAAGTGCCTTTCTGGCGAACATGAGTCACGAAATCCGTACGCCATTAACAGCTATTATCGGGTTTGGGGAATCCACTCTAGACAGTAACCAGAACGTGGACGAACGACTATCAGCCATTAAATCAATTGTTAGAAATGGAAAACATTTACTACATTTAATTAACGAAATCCTTGATATTTCTAAAATTGAATCCGGCAAATTAACCATTGAAATATTACCGACTAATTTATTTGAGATACTCAGCGATATTGAATCACTGGCTGGACGGGAAGCAAAAAACAAAGGCTTGGAGTTCAGCATTCATCACAATTTTCCATTACCGGAAAAGATTACAACAGACCCCATTCGGCTTAAGCAAATATTGCTAAATCTATGCAATAATGCGATCAAATTCACAGAACGAGGCCACGTCAAGGTCGTGGTAAGTTGTAACCGTGAACTTCAGCATATTAAGTTCACTATTATTGATACCGGTATTGGACTCAGCCCTCAACAAATTAATAAATTATTCACGCCATTTACCCAGGCAGACTCCTCAACAACACGCAAATACGGTGGCACAGGACTGGGACTGCATATTTCCAAACTATTAATTGAAAATCTTGATGGCAAACTAAAGGTCAGCAGCACGTTAAACCAAGGCAGTCAATTTGAATTTTACATTAATGCGGGAGACCTCAATGACAGCCGCTTCATTAGTAAAACACCTGCCTTTCCAAGCGGCGACAGTAAATCTGCCATTAACCCAGAGGTACCACAGCTTATTGGCCGTATTTTACTTGCCGAGGACAACACCGACAACCAAGCCTTGATTTCCTATTTTATACGCAAAACCGGGGCATCCATTAAGATTGCAGAAAATGGGGCGATTGCATTACAAAATGCTCTCGACACTGAATTTGATTTAATCCTGATGGATGTGCAAATGCCAGAAATGGATGGGTTAGAAGCCACTAAACAATTGCGTCAGGCGGGCTATTTAAAGCCCATTGTTGCCTTAACGGCCAATGCAACACACGAAGATACTGAAGAATGTTATCAAGCAGGCTGCAATAAGTTTCTCTCCAAACCGGTTAACTGGAATCTGTTTTATCAAACGCTTGCCGAGTATTTGCCAACAAAACAATCATCTAAGAATAAAGCGATCCCAATAAAAACCAATCTACTCATCAACGACCCTGAAATACTGAAATTAATTGTGGCACTACTGGGTGCCTTACCCGAACGATTGGAGCACATTTCCAACGCCCTGGAGCAACGAGATTGGGAAACGCTGGTGGATCATCTGCATCAGCTTAAAGGTGTTGGTGGTAATTTTGGTTATCCACAACTCACAAAACTTTCGACAAGAATGGAATGTGAAGCGAAACAACACGGCTATGATACAATCAGTGCTTCCTGCAAGGAACTAAAAAACTTAATTTCAAATATGCGTGCCGGAGCACCAAAATCGGCTTAAGATTACCTAAGGGTCTGTAAAGCAATAATGTGAACATTTTGTGTGTCTATCCTTGCATCTTCGACGTTGCGAAAAAACTTACAGATAACGAGTATGTGCCCTGGAAGAAGTGCCCTTTGGGGTGCGTCCATTTCCGCGCCTTGCCTATATGGATGTAGATAAGGAATGGATGGCGGAAGCCTTGAAGACGAAACGATATCCGGCGCAATCTGTTCAACTTATTTTCTTTACAGACCTTAAATTAAGTAATCCGGAAACAGACTGCCTCTTACGACACTAATAATACTACGCCAAACATTTCACCGCACCTTTACGCCGAGCCTTAAAGAACTGAGTTAACATTGCGCCACATTCGTCTGCCAACAATCCACCCTCAACCGAGACATGATGATTCAATTGTTTATTGGCAAACAAATCAATCACACTGCCTGCCGCACCTGCTTTTGGATCACTGGCGCCAAACACAATGCGATTAACCCTCGCATGCATCACAGCCCCCGCACACATCACACAGGGCTCCAGGGTGGCATATAAAGTTGTTTGCAATAGTCGATAATTCCCCAATATCTGGCCCGCAGATCTTAACGCCAGTATTTCTGCATGCGCCGAGGGGTCATGATTTGCAATAGGTTGATTCCAGCCTTTACCAATCACTTTATTGTTATGAATCACAACCGCACCCACAGGCACTTCGCCCAGCGCCTGCGCCTGCTGTGCTAAATGTATGGCGTAACGCATCCACTGCAAATCGAGGTTGTTCATTGCTTTGTCAGGCATTACAGAGATATAACTATTGCTATAATAGCAACGGCTGGTGCAACTACGTTTAAGTTTTTTTGCAAACCAAAAACTTTACCATTAAAGAACAACAGACACGATTTTTTCTTTGTGTAACTCAAATAGCTTGATAAATTGCTGCTCCAACGGTGAAATAGCTGTGTCTGTTGGCGTTAAATACACTTGAAAATATTCGTAATAGTAACTTCAATTAACCTCAAGAACGTCACACACAATCGTTATAGGTCATTCTTTGCGATGTTCATCGATAAACGTACCTCGCTTGGACTCGTTCGCAAAGAAGGCCGCAGCCTTTTTTAGGGTTTCACGCTCCATTTCTAATCGACGATTTTCTTTTTTCTGTAGGCCGGCAATCAAACCATTATTGACTGACATGGTATCTGTTTTTAAGGTGCTAAAGGAGTTATTAGCATCATCATAGATGATAATACCATGTTTCTACATTACTGGTTAAGCCATTTGCACTTGAGGTTAAAAAGCCTGCAGTAACAACAATAGCCAATTCTTCTGGTGCATCATAATCAAGGTTTCCAGTGACTAAAATTAATTGAGAAATTGAGTGGTTTTTTTGGTTGATCGTAATCGACGTTCCATTAAAGGCATAGGATAAATTATTGCTGTTCTCAATCATTTTAATGGTTGCAGAGGTTTTTGTTGGATCAATTAAACCCAACATCAAATCTACCGTTCCATTGCCGTCATAATCGCCTGCGGTAACAAAAATATCGACCCAAGTGCCATTGTCTAGAGTAATGGGGCTACTCAGTGCATAATTGGCTTCACTGTCATCCATTATAACCATTTCTACATCGCCTGATAATTGATAAATAATAGCGACTTCTTGAATACCATCACCATCAAAGTCGGCGGATATAGTAGCTCGTTTCGCATTTTCATCCGTCCAAGGCGTATTAGCTAAAGATTCACTATGTAATAATTCCTAATTATAACTATTGTTTGCGCTCGGTATGATATTAGTTAAGGCCATTTCGTTACCGCCGCTCGAAAGGTTAGAGTCACTAATCGGTACGCCAAATAGCATGATTTCTGAAAACTGATTGACATGAGCCTTACTGCCTAAAGGCGCGTAATTATCGGGTAAATCTTCACCGCTATCACTTACTCGTTTTGACGCTGTTAAGTCGATACCTAAATCTTCGAGAACGTCTGACAATTCTTCATTGGGTGTGGGGTTATTATTACTTGGGCTACTGCCTCCGCCTCTACATGCGGATAAGGTTAAAATGAGCAAAGGCATCAAGATTTTAAAGGCAATTTGTGTGGTCTGATTCATAGTATTTTCCAAATTAAAAGTCTTCTATGTCCATGGGGTCAGCCAGCTTGATTGTTGAAATTAACACTTTTCCTGTCACCACCATGAGCGCTTAAACGGGTTGGCCAATCAACCAACTGAGCTATTTTATGAGATGAAATGAAACGCCACCGTAAACCTCGCCTCTTTCTGTTACTGAGCGATACTGTGTTTTTATACAGTTTATCACTCGGTTGCGAGATTTTGAAGCCTCAGCCGAAATGCCTGCCAGTGCCTAGACGTTGCCAGCCAGTTCCGGCTACTCCCACTCTAATTGTAATGAGCCGTTGTTACACTTTGGCTTCAATGATTTAATAGATGGGGTAAATGACAATACTATGAAAAATATCCTATTAAGAAATAGTTGCGAATCGCCTCTGGAAATCACCGATTCGCACAAAAAATCATTGCCCCCCTCAAGCCAGACCCTCCCGGCTCGGCGATTGCAAGTACATAACAGGTCGTTCTACCCCCTCCCGGTAGCGGGATAATGATGCCCTTGGCAACCAGACCGGAAAGATCGCGGCTGGCGGTTCGATTGGGGCACTTGGTAATCGCCTCATATTTTTTCGTTGTTATTCCGCCCTCGAAGCCCTTGCGGTCTTCAGCGAATACCCGAGTCACCATCTTGGCCTACCGATCATTTAATATGGCATCCCCAAGGGATTATTCGGCGCATCCATGCGCCTCACTCCTTCGGAGCCAGCCTTCGGCTGTTCAAAATCGTTCCCGACGATTTTGTCGAACCCAGGGGTTCTCATCCCCATGGCCACGCCCCAAATAATAAAGCCCCCGGTGCTTGCACATCGAGGGCTTTGTAGTATGGCGTCCCCAAGGGAAGGTATATAGATGGCCTGTTTTTATTGGGTACCTGAGACGCACGCTAAAGGTTGCCACCGAGTTCGGGCGTAGGTATTAATTATTATTCGCACCTTCACTAATCCAGGTGGTAAACATGGAAGCCAATGTACTGTTCGTTCCACCGGTATGGGATCGCGTACCATCGAGTTTCTCGACAATGAGGTTATTATCAAAATAAGCGCTCGAGTTCATGGCGGTATACGTGTCACTTGCATTAGCCTCGAACCAGTTGGGGGCAGTTGCGCCTGGGAAATGGCAACTACTGCAACCCGATGACAGTTGCGGATAGATCTGCGCGGCAAAACTCACCAGCTCGGATGTGCTGATTTTTATATTGTTGCTATTGCCATCCCGCGTTGAACTGTAGAACTCGATCTCGCCGTCCACGTCCTGGTCGGCGTAGTACATGACACGCTGGCTGTCTGCACTCCACTGCAAAAACGTACCGGAAACTTCGCCGTCCTGCACCAGGTCGGGATTAAGCCGAG
>JAADGF010000050.1:52952-55196 GCA_013152545.1 Gammaproteobacteria bacterium | reverse complement strand
GTCCATCACCAGAGTGATCTTTTCCGCATCGGCATAGTGCGTTGCGATCTTTTCAACAAAGCGGGCCCAATCCGTTTTGGTCTTGCGGTCGATCACATCAACTATCCGTGTTCCTGCCAACGGCTCATTTGCCATGAAAATATTGCATGTACCGCAACGCTTGTATTCATAGTCGTACCGCGCCAGACGACCGGGGGCGCAAGCAATAGGCGTTTTCGTTTCGTCAATCAGTTGCCGGGGCGACTCATCCATGCAGACCACCGGAAACCGTGAGTCATGGGGCCGTTTGTACACGTCGAGCACCTGTTCCATTTGGGCTACAAAACTGGCATTTTGGCTGGGTGGGATGACCCAGCCAACTTTCCGCCAAGGCTTGATTTCGTTTTTTTTAGAATGCGCCGAATGGTTTCGTGTGAGACACTCTCGATGTACTGTAACTCCACGGCCTTGTCCGCAAGCAGCCGTAGAGACCCTTGCGCATGCCCTTCTGGCGGCTTGCTGCAACTGAGTGCAACCAGATGTGCTTCGAAGTCGCCGTCAGCCTTACGCTCGTACACCCGCGTCCCCTTGTGACCGTTGAGCGCAATGTCGAGACCTTCTTCCACAAAACGCTGCTTTACCCGATGCACCTTCATGGCACTGGCCCTGCAGCACTTGGGCGATATCCTGATCGCGTAGGGTTCGTGGTTGTGGCGCATCCTCGTCGCAGTTAAGCAATATCAGCGCATTCAGCATGTTTTGCGAACTGTGTTTTCCTTTGGTAATAATGGATTTGAGTTCGTCTCGTTCTTCTTCGGTCAGAGACAGTCGGTACTTGATTTTGGGCATAGCCACCTCCGTTTAGTTGGCTAACCATGCACACATTTATTTAACATATCAAGCGTGACGTGACACTAGTTCTGTATATTTCCTTAGAAGATTCTGTACCCAATCGCGTTTTAAAGCTTCTATTAAGCCTCTATTGTCTATAAGCATATTATCAGTTATGCAAATTGGTCCGAATAGTAAAGGAAGTAATATCAAATCCCATTCAATTTGTTGTCTCTTTCTTTGTAAAGAAATTTCCCACGTTGTTATTAAACAGGATTGTTCCATTTTTACTCCTTACTATTTTCTTTGCTAACAGTGGTTTAGACAGATTGTAAAAATACCCCACTTATTTACAATGTAAATTAAGTCAATTCACATACTTGTTGATTTAACTCATTATAGCAGTTGTTGCTAAGTTGAAATTAAGGCATTATTTTTTGGATCATGTAAGCTAATACGGCTGTGCTTGGTTCTGTAATTTGCCTGAATTACGCTTAATAATCAATTTCTTATTCTCATTTCGGTGAATGGCGCTGAGCCTTTATTCTCCCGCAGATCAGAGCAATTGCTGAAACTCCCCTCCAACGAAAAACATCGGCCTCGTCACTGTGATGTCGCGTAATATTTATTGCTTATTTACAATGTGAATATGACTGACTTATTGACATTGTAAAATAAGGCGTTTGGCTTTTCTATAATACTGTCTATAATAGCAATATTTTGGATTAACATAGCAGTACGTTTTTTCTAGGGAAGATCAATTTGAACTCCGGCTTGACCGCCATGGATGGCGCGAATGCAGATATTGCATTAGGGCAGGACGCCCGTAAGTAGAACAACGCAGGAGCAGTTGTCGAGGAGCAATATATAATATATCTGTCCTTCAGATCCCTCATTGGCTCGTCGTTCACCGTGATTCCCTCATCGGGTAGCAAACGGGCGTTTCTTCGGACACCCTTGCCTTCGTCTATATGTTCCCTTCTCCCAAGGGGCCATGGCTGGACTTTCACCCGCTCACCGGGCTACCATGTCGGTCACACGTCGGGTTATACCTCAAGAGAAAGGAGAAAGGGTCACGTCTATGTTTAAAGGAGAAAGGGTCACGTCTATGTTTAATATAATTGACGCTTAACTTTGGCGGGGCTGTTTTGCCGATGTACGCTTTGTAGCTAGACCAATGATACTGGTCAATGTGTTTAACTAATCCTGCTTCGATGGGGTTGCGATGAATATATAGACTCAGTTGTAATAAATACGCGTCCGCATCGATCAAAATAGCTTTATACCGCCCTCTAAATAATTCCCATCTCTTTTAACATCGCGGTTAAAACGTTGAGTGTAGGCACCATTTATATGCCTCATTACCCGACTTAAATTACCCATAGGAGTGTGAAGCAATAAGTGGTAATGGTTATCCATTAAACAATACGCATG
>JAADGF010000050.1:0-52869 GCA_013152545.1 Gammaproteobacteria bacterium | reverse complement strand
ATGTCTTGGTATGACAAACCACGATTCATCACATGGTACCAAGCCCCCGGATATTCTATACGTAGTGGTCTGGACATGAATTTGAGTGTATGACAACAATAATATTAAACATAGACGTGCCCCCCCTTCATGACCTCAAACTGCAAAAGAGAAGGGAATTTAAAACCAAAAACAGCCAGCCCAGACATGATGCAATCATCCCAACTGAAGGGGGATTGGCAAGGCTTAAATTTTTTACGATTCAAACATCGCTGGACAGAGGAGAATAACCCATCCGCTGATAAGAATTACGACTAAACCCCACGATAACTCCGTCCTTAGCACAGTGGAAAGATGATAGTTTACGAAGTTTTTATTCCGAATGCATCTGTTACTCCCTATTTTTGTGAGTTTCAGCGAGAGGCGGGAACTGCTGACATTATCTGTTTATTCGTATAGCCCTCATTTACCATCAGCTTCGCATATTCCAATTTCTGTTCCGGTGTCAGATTTACTTTCTATTTTCTTGTTTTAGAGGTTGTCATTTATAGCTCCTGTTTCTGGGCATTATCAGCTATAAATCCTTCCAATGTTATTGGACCACAACACTTGGTTCACCACAAGAAAGAGGTGTTGGCGTTTCTAACCGATTTCTCGCTTCCCTTTGATACTAACTTGGCCGAGCGTGATGTCCGCATGGTCAAGGTGAAGCAAAAAATATCAGGTTGCTTTCGCTCCGATCAGGGCGCGAAAACATTTTCGCCGTATTCGAGACTACATCTCTACGGTTAAAAAGCAGAGGCAGAATGTCTTCAAGGCATTGAGTGATGCATTTGAAGGTGTTGCGTTAATTCCTTTCGAAGAAAAAAGCGAGCGCGCATGGAATGTAGGCTGGGTAGTTACAGCAAGCGACCCATTGTCACCGGAGCAGCAGGCCGGGGAGAAGCGCTTCTTTTTTGTCTTCCAGCGTCGGCAGCCCTAGTAGTCATTGCCCGCCAGTGGGTTTAGTATCGTTTTCCAAAGCATCAATCAATACAGCACATCGCATACAGCTCAGACTAACCTCTTCGCAGTCAGTGACAAACGCTGCGCTCTATATCGGCAAAAGCAAAAACGATGAATACTTATTGACAATCAATACACCTGAAACTGTTTATACTATCGCCGTCGAACAATTAAAGTTGCCTAAACTATTAAGTGCTCGGTAAAATAAAACCATGATTAAAAAGTTGGTGCATCGCCACCTCATCATACATTATTACTGCTGGCAGGGTCGCTGGCTCAATGCCAAACGTTGTACGCTTTCGAATTGATGATCAATGCAAAAAAGATGAATATTTTATATCGAACGATATGGGCTGGGATCAGTGGCAAGCTCCTCCGCTCCGACAACAGACTAATCGCTGTTCCCAGCCATTCCATATTGCTCATGCTACCGCCACAACAAACAACAATGCTTAAGGAATGCGCTCAATGATAACGTACCTCAACAGCTGCCGATATTCATTTCATTCATCATCAGCAGCAGGATTGTTATCGCCAATAATGTCATCGATTTTCCACATCGCTTCCCCCAGTTCTACCGGACAAGCCCATCTATCGTGTCCGCATTTAACAATACCACCGGGTCACCCTCTGAGATGATCACAATAGAAGAAAGCTTGGTGACTTACGCTCAGCTAACGCTGTTCAATCATTTTTTCGCACAAGTACTACCTAAGTCAAACAATGAAAGACAAGGATAAGGGGAGGTGCTGGATATACTTTAATACCTTTCCCTTAAATTTTTACAACACCTGTTTTAATGACAAACAGCAAGAGGAATCAAATGATGAAATTTAAAACCAGCATTGCAACTTCAATAACTGTAATCGCATTAAGCACCGCTGTATTGCCAGTGAATGCCAGCCAAGTTCATTACGGAACAGGAATGGTTACCGCCATCGATAACAAAGCCAAA
Organism: Gammaproteobacteria bacterium; assembly: GCA_013152545.1. Lineage (GTDB taxonomy): Bacteria > Pseudomonadota > Gammaproteobacteria > SZUA-152 > SZUA-152 > JAADGF01. The sequence continues at coordinate 50,930 of JAADGF010000050.1, read as the reverse complement.
ATGGTTAAGCTAAAACATGGTCCTATCAAGAGCATAGGCTGGACCGGCATGCAGATGTTCTTCGATGTAGATAATATGTACCTACTGGACGAGGTTGTTGTGGGTGATAAAGTGGAATTCGATTTTATTGAAACACGAGACAAACGGTACGTGATCACCTATATTGAAGCCCAATGATGATAGACTAGGAAGTGGCACAATAAGAAAAAACGAAATAATGTGTAATATACCCAAAGCGTTTGAAATTCAGGCATCGCCGGACCATTACAAGAAAGGTCAATGCCATCATGAAAACAATCTCTACACTTAATCAGCGTAAGCAGTCAGGTTGGTTGCGGTCTCTTTTGTAGTTTTCTCTGTAATGTTCTGCGATGCATACCTAGAGCACGGGCAGTTGCGGTAATATTACCGTTATGATCATTCAAAACTTTCTGAATATGCTCCCACTCCAAGCGATTAACCGACAGCGGTAGGGTTTTTACTTTAACATCAACATTACCCTTTTCTCGGTAAAAAGCAGCAATGACTTCGTCTGCATCGGCAGGCTTTGAAAGATAATGCGTTGCACCTAATTTAATCGCTTCGACAGCAGTGGCAATACTGGCGAAGCCTGTAAGTACAATAACCCGTGTATGCGGGTCAGCATCAATAAGATGCTTAAGCAACACCAACCCCGAAGCCCCCGGCATATTAAGATCCACAACGGCAAACTCAGGAACTGTTTTATCACCCATTTCAATACCTTCATCGACGTTATTAGCCACTTGAACATTGAAACCTCGTTTTGCCAGTGCCGCTGCCATTACCTGACAAAACATAGCATCATCTTCCACTAATAGCAGTGTCGGGAGCTCGGCAAATTGATTATGGTATTGCCCTGTCATGACGGTACTCCTATAGTTGAAAACGGTAGCTCAATTAATACCTGAGTACCGCCTCCTTCTCGATTGAGCATCTGCACCTGCCCACCAAAACGATCCATCACTGCACGAGCCAAGTAAAGCCCCAAACCTTGGCCATCAGGTTTGGTGGTAAAAAATGGCGTCCCGGCAGCAGCTAGCACCATCGGGCTGAGCCCCTCACCTCGATCGCAAATCGCCATACTCAGGCGTTCGCTGTCCCAGCAACCTTCAACTTCAACATTATCAATTGATGCATCAGCCGCATTGTTAAGTATGTTGATTAATGCCTGGGTGAGTGTTCTATCCGCCAAAATCTGTGGTGGTGGCTGCGAACCGTTCAATTGACAGAAAATCTTGGCGTGAGGTCGTGAGGAACGCAATAGCTTCACGACAGTTTCCAGGTAATCATTGATCGCAACACCACTCCCTCCTTCGGGGCGCGCTTGCCCAGCACTGGCGGTAATATCAGACAATATGCTTTTACAGCGACTCAACTGACCACGCAACATTTCTGCTTTTTCAACCACATCAGCATTGGTGGCGTGATCATATTTCAGCTCACTGGCGAGCACCGCCATCGTTGCAAGTGGTGTACCCAGTTCATGGGCAGCACCGGTAGCCAATGTACCTAACGCCACAAGATGCTGATCGCGCAATGCTTGTTCACGCGCTTCGGTCAGAATACGATCCCGCTCCCGCAAACTGTTCGCCATACGCACGACAAAGAAGACGATTAACCCAGTGGTTAATAAAAAACCGAACCACATGCCCAGCACATGCAGATCAAAATCGGCATCGTGTTTGAGATGCGCATTCGGCAGGGGTAAATAGAAAAACATCAGCAAGGTATAACAACCTGCTGTGAGAGCCGCCATGGCCCAGGCAAAGCTTTGCGGCAAAATAGCTGCGGCGATGACCAATGGCAACAAAAAGAGCGAAACAAAGGGGTTGGTAGAACCACCCGCAAAGTAAAGCAATGCGGTTAAGATCAACGTGTCCAATACCTGTTGCACAAAAAATTCTGACGATGAGACAGGTTGCGGTCGTTTTATCCGCAAAAAAGTCATGACATTAATTACAGCATGTATTGCAATAATCACTGCCAATGGAATTAGCGGTAGCGATATAGCTAATACCTGCGTGACAATGGTCACCGCCGCCAACTCACAAACAATGGCGATATTTCTGAGCATGAATAAGCGTTGCAAATTAAGTGCTGCGATTGGGTCAAAGCTGAATTGAGAATTATGCATGGTCAATGCGTCCCCTTAAAATAATAATGGTTGGCGACCCGTGCTTCTCTCCCTGATCACGACTGCCACTTAGCTGAACGTGTCATCAGCTAGCCCCGACAATTAATAACGTAACGGGGAATCGGCTCGTAACAACTCCCCTTTTCGGGGCTGTAAAGAAATAAATTGAACAGATTGCGCCGGATATCGTTTCGTCTTCAAGGCGCGGAAATGGGCCCATACTCGTGGTATGTAAGCTTTTGCGCAATGCCAAAGACACAAGAATAGACAAACAAAATGTTCAATTTATTTCTTTACAGCCCCTTAGACGCCCCATCTTTAACCGTTTTTCAAACTGCATTGCTCGTGCAATTAATTCTCTGCCAGCATCAATCATAAAGACCTGAAACAGGACAAGTATTCCCGCAATTTTTCTCAATCAACATAAACGAAAACAAACTAGATTTTGGCATTAAACAGAAAATTTATTGCGCACCCGCATCTTCATCTCTTCGGCTGCAATAACTACTTAATTCAACAATATAGAGTGCTAAGTCAATATTGTGTTTCGATGCTGACGTATACCTACTCGCACACAGGTTTTATCGCAAAATAGCCAGCATGAGCTGCTGTCTGGCCACATTGAAACGCCTTGCCAAAAAACAACTTACACACTCTTTTAATCCGAAAAACCTCTCCACGATGAGTATACTTGCTGTTGCCTGGCCTAACGTTACCGGCAACTATTTTTTTTCGGAATAAAATTTATTCACCTTTCGTATCCTCCATTTTATAACATTATGATTATGGTCGGTATCCATGGTGGTTCATGGCTAATGCTAAAGCAGTTCGGTAACAACACACAAGCTCTCACTTCAAATAATCAATGCCTTTGTCACGAACCAATTCATCATGGTAATACTTATATTTCACTCTCGTTTCCAAACCATGACAGTCAACGCAAAACGTACCTTTGGCACCCTTGCGACGCAGAAAACTATTCAAAACGTTGCCATCCTGATTTTTCGCGGGAAATAGCGCTTCCTCGGAAAACAGGGTATCGAGCTTCGGTGTTTTCGACCCAGCCTCCCAACGATGAGGTTCATGACACGTAATACAGGCAATAGAACCAAACATCTCGATTTCATTTTTAGCATTTAATAATGGCATGATCTTTGGAGCGGAACGCAATACCAGATCCTTAGAAGGGTGACTGAAGTGCTCAACGATAACTTCCTCTGCACTGCCTTTGTTACGATGGCAATCGAGACAAAGACGATCTCGCGCCAACGCAGGCTCTTTCCCTTCGTAAGACCGAAATTCACCCGCATAGAGAAATGGCACATCAGAGTTACCACGATGCATGGTATGACATGTACCACAAACGCCAGACTGTTGCGGTTTTAGCCCAAAACGATTTTTAAATTCGTTAGCGGTAACACGTAAATCATGGTCACTGTTCACAATGGCTCCATGGCGATCATGACAGTAATTGCATAGCTTACCGTTGTCATCCTTGTGTTTGAGTAACGCCGTACCTGCTTCACCATCGTGAACGCTATGACAGGTAAGGCAGGTGATTTTTTTTATCTCGTTATCTCCCACCTTAATTGCTTCCTCCAACTCAATGTTGACCGGATGAACCCCTTTTTTACGCGCATCCTTAGCGTCCTGCGCGTATTGCCGATCATGGCACTCAGCACATAATCGACTATCATCAAAACTCAGTGGAGTCAGTGCTTCATTGATCGCACCATGAATCTGATGACAGCTCTGACAAATCATCTGTTGATCACGCCCCAGCGTGAGACCATTAGCAGCAAGCGATTCAGGTAAACCATTATGCAGTTTTTTTGAGGTAGCATAACCTTCGACTTGATTCGCTGGCGGCGCTTTAAGATAGATACCAACAGGATGATTGACTCCAGTGACAAGCCGCTCCTTACCCAACACGCTGTCAAGTTTCGATTTATGACACTGCTGACACAGATCACCATTGTTATTCAATACCCGCAACCATGGGTTTTTATGCTCGCCATAAAGCGTATCAGCGCCCTCAATATCAGCCGTATGCGGTGTATGACAGGAACTACATGAAAGTTGTTTTTTCTGTTTTTTATTATTTTCTCTCTCCTGAGGTGACTTACTGCTGAAGTCACCGACAGCCACCAGGGGAAACGCCTTGGGAATGTCATCTTGCCGTTCTTGCGACACGTTTTTGTTCCTCTTCTGCTGGCGTTGATGGTGAATATCGGGGTGCTGCTCACCCCGCCCAATAACATGGCGTGAGTCGAGTACCGCACCATGGTGACAACTGTAGCACATACGCTCTGTGGCAACTGGCGGGACCCCATCTTGCTCTCCCTCACTATTTTCGATTATACCATAATCCGGTGCCCAGGCGAGATGGCAAATGCTGCAATTTTTCTGTGACAGAACTGACGTGATGCTATTCCGCTCAACCATCGGCTCAGGGTCTTTCAGACCTAACCGTAGCACCTCAACGCGACTATTTAGGCTATCCACCACATAAAGATGATGACGCCATACCGTTAAACCCACTGGCGCGGCGAAATGTAACACCTCATTGCGAGCATCGACTAATCGCCCGACAAACCGTCCATCCCGGTAAACCGTCACCGTACCACGGTAAGCATCACTCACCAACAGATAGCCATCACGATAAAATGCTAAACCATTGGGTCGATATAACTCACCGGCATCCAAACCAAAACGACCAACCTGACCGAAATGGCGCCCCTGATGATTAAAAATCTGTATTCGCCCGTTAAGCACATCCACCACATGAATGTAACCATCACGATCCGATTGTAGTTGAAACGGGAATTGAAACTCACCCTCAGCATCACCACGTTTACCCCAACAGAGCAAGGTTTCACCACTATTGACATCCGTACGACAAATGTTGTGATTGCGTCGATCCCCCCAGGTGAGTACGTCGTCAACCACACTCACTGAAACTGGTTCCGGCGGTAACTTACCCGGTAGCATCAGTGATTTTACAAACTCACCACGCAACGTAAAAACGGCGATTCTGTGGTGCCCACTGTCGGCTATATAGAGGTGCGTTTTCGTCAGGGCGATCCCCATTGGTTGCCTCAAACTACTATTAGTATTACCGCTGCGTCCAAAAATAAAATTTTTTTCGCCATCAGGCATATAAACGACCACTCGGTTATTGACGCCATCAAGCACGTAAGCACGGCCATCATGACTGATAGCAACATCGGAGGGTTGATCCAGCTCACCTTCAAATCTAGCAATTCGCTCGGCAAACAAGGCAGCGGAACCAGTAACGGGTATAACCAGCAAAAAAAACAATAAACAAACAAAATGTCTCATCGCAATAATTTATTAAGACGAATACGGCTCTCATCTTTTTTGAAACGAGTAAAAAAACGCACTATCGTATTATTTTGCATTGCCTTCAATCGCTGCGGTGTTGCACCAAGACGATGAAGGTCAAACATTGGTTGATCCTTACGATGACAATTTTTGCACGCTGGTCCTGCCTTTTCCAACGGCAAATGCAGCTTGGCTTTGAGTTCAGCGCGCGCTTGTTCACTTCCATCTACCCACACCTGCTTTGTTGTTAATGCAAAATCATCCTCCTTGAATAACAATACAGGCACACCATCGTAAAACGGTGCAATACGCGCACCAGGCAATGGTGCAAGTAACTGCCGTTTTTCGATTTTATTTTTCCGCTCTCGTTTAGGCATGCCATTTTTGTCATTCACAACGCTATCCGCCACAATACGGTTTTTACCCACGGCGTGACTAGGATCACGAATACTACTGCTGCGCGGTGACAATACTTGTCCTGCATCGGCACCACTGTACGCTAACCAGCGGTAATCTAATGCTATCCCCTTGGGCCGGAAATGACAGGTCTCACAGGCAATATAAAGACTATGCATATTCAAGAAAGTACGGTTCCGTTTATTTTTACGATGCGGCAATGGCAAGTGACAATTCATGCAAAAAGCAAGTTTTTCAGTTACCTGCAACACACCGCGTTTGTGAAATGGCATCACGGCAAGATTATCCAGCACCTCAATATCCTTGCGCTCTTTCACCTGTGCCAGTGCTTTTTGTAACACTTTGTTGTTGACATCTGCACGCTTAACCTGTGCCAGGTAGAGCGGCCCGGCCTGAATAAACGAGCACAGCAAGCACCCCAGCACCATGGTGAATCCTGCCCCCCAATAACGATACCTAATTTTCATGTGCCTCGTTGTCAGCCGCTTGTTTCTCAACCACAGAGTTTTGTGACGTGTGTTTTTTAATTTTGGCTTTGGGTTTGCGACCAATCATTTTCTCCTGGAACGCATCACCACCAAACACCGCATAGGTCACACCTCTTTTCTTATTCCCCCTGAAATGCCATAATAAACTACCTATGCCGAGCACCACAACAATTGGTAACAGCGCGATCAGCGCTTTGATCCAACTTGACTCCAGCCGTGACGGGTCCCGTGGTGCAATATCATTAACTGCGGGGATCATGTCAATATCGTGAATATCGGTTTTGACAAAACGATGGTTCAGGGGATGCGTTGCGTAGCCGTGGCAGCCACTTTGGGCACAGGTTTCAGCCAGATTGTCAGCATGCGTAGACGCTTTGCTGTTTTCGTCGCGTAACACGCCATGCCGAAAACCTGTCGGCGCATGACAATCAATGCAAGAAGCTCCCTGCATCACTTCGGTTTCCAGCAACCGACCATGCAGGGTTGTAGCATAGCTATCACTGGCCAGTATAAACCGAGGGCCCGCTTTTTCTTTCTCTCTGGTCTCTGCGTTTTCCAATTCAACCTCAGCCATGCGCTGGTGGTCAGCATGGCATTTATTGCACATGCGATTGTGGTCATTCTTATCCCAACGTGAACCGATAAAACGGCGCAGTATATGACCGCCGAATTGCCCCAGCCATACCTCGCCCTGGTGACAGCTGCCACATTCACTATCCAGATGATCAAATGACGCTTTGAACTTAGGCAATTCCGCTTCGCCGATATATAACTCATTTGAATGACAGTACCGGCAAGAAGGATCGGCTGCCTGGTTCGCTTCTTTGAGCCGATTACCACCCGTCAGTCCCTTGCTCCAGCCCTCACCATGAACCGAGCTTTCATATTCTTTCACTACGTATTTATGGCTATACGGTTCTCCTTCGGAAGGCTCCTCCACATGGCATGACTCGGCACAGTTCACTTCAACGTTTTCCACAGCATGAGGATAATTGCGAATCTTACGGTGGCAGTCCTTACACGGTACGCTGCCGTGCAGCGAGCTGTAATAGTGTTTTTTATCGATGGAGGCACTACGCAGCACACCGTGTTTATCAATGTAATCGAGCCCCTCCAACGCGTGGCAAGAAAAACAACCATCAGGGTCAGGGTGACGTTCAGCAGAGTTAACAATTTGACTGAAACCGACATAGATGGCAGTCATTAGAAAAATTTCGATTAATTGCAATCGCTTTAAACAATACCCTGCCTTCACCGCTTCCCCTTCCTCAACGCTGCGGTGTAAACTGCCTGCCATTGCGGCTGAGGATAAAAATCAATGCCTTTCTTTTTACGCTTAGGGTCTTTGTCCAACGGCGCTGAACGCCAGTCAATCGCGCCCCAGTCACACACATCCACACACTCGTGACAAGACATACAGGAAAGCTGATCCACCACCGCCACACGGCCGACCATCTGAATGGAGCCAGTCATACAGCTGCGGGCGCAGATATTACAACCAGTGCAACGATTACGTTCAACACGTATGCGGCGTGTGAATCGTAGCTTAGCGCCAAGACGATTAACGAGACCATCAATTGCACCAATAGGGCAAAGCAGTTGGCAATAAGCACGGCCTTTGGTGGCAAAGAAACCGAGCAGAAACAACAATGCAAGATTAACCAAGCCTACTGCCGACAACGCAAAGGCCAGTCCTTTGGGATTTCCACTTAATGCATCAAAAATTCGTGGGATAGTGATGAAGTTACACAGGGTACAGGCACTGATACCCAGCATTGGCATTAAGGCAATATAAACGGAAAAATAACCATAACGAATCGGCACTTGCGGAAGGGCGCGATATTCGATCTTCCAACGATCACTAAAGGTGCGGCTAATAAGCTCGGGAAAACCACCTACTGGACAAATATAACCACACCACATACGACCGAAGAAAAAAGTGGTAATAAGTATCATCGATAGAATATAAACACCAATCGACGCTACCTGCATTTTACTAGCAACATCCGCTGGGGTTATCCCTGGAAAAAACAAATAAAAGCGGCGGATACACACTTTACCACACAGATCGGGATTATCCACCAACCCGGGCAGAAACAAAAATGGTGAGAAGAACAAAGTACAGGAGGCCATGATCAAGGTATAACGGTACTTCTGGCCATTAGGGATCGCTTTGATTCTCGCTATCATTTTCATTTTTAATCTCTCCCTTATCGCTCAAATTTGTGGCAAGCCTGACATAAAACACCATTTTTAGCAGAAAGACGCAGTAACACCTCGGTTTCGATGCGTTGATAACGCAAAGTATGTACACCACCACCCTCCGTTGCCAGCTTCTCCAGCCGCGCCTTTTTATCGGCACTGAACACAGTGTTCCAGGCGTGCTCCACGTAACTCACGCCTTTATCCAAATCCGCATTCGCCACTTGCCGTCCAGCAGGTTTTTCTTTATCGATAACACCTGGCTCGTGGGGTGCATGACAAGTGACACACATCACCTTACCTGTTTGATCCAATGGCAAAATAATGTTTAATCTTTTCTCCGCATCCGCGATTCGTTTACGCATCTCTTTGTCGGGTGCTACCTGGTGATTCAAGGCATTGAGATGAGGTGTTTTCAGGTGGCATCCAAAACACAGTTTTTGCGGCGGCAAACGAAACTCAAGCTCATCACGCTTAATATCTTTTTCCGGATCAGGCGCCTTTTTATGACAATATTCACAATCTTTTTCGTCATATTCGTTGTTATCGTCAAGCAACTGGTGAATATTGCTACGTTGATAGTCCTTCTTTCCGTGGCAGTGGTAACAAAAATCACTAAGTTGTTTGTAGGGACCACCACGATGAAAGTTATGCGCTTGTTTATCCACTTCATCAATGGGAATATCTTCAATGTCCTTTATGCCGTGACAAGTATTACAATCAATTTTTCCTTGATCGTTGAGCGGAAATTTTTGCGGCACTTTCATTCCCTTTGGCGGCTTTACTTTGACGACATGGTGCATGGCAGGTAACGGCTTATCCTCTTTTCCACCTTCATCTGCAACCAAATTTTCCGCAAGCAAGCTTACTGCGGTCATCAATAATGCTATCGTTAAACAATATCGCATCATCACAAGCCTGCCTGTATAGCTTCGCCGTGAGTATGACAGGTACGGCAATTGCTACCTACTTCGTGCACACCCGATAAACCATTACCAGTATCCAGGTCACCATCATCCAATATCACGTCCATCTGGTGGCAAAGCACACAAAGCTGGGCATAGTTCCCTTCACTCACGGTGACACGATGAGCGACCTCACGAACAGACACATCCAGTTGAGTGACACCTTTCATTGAGCTGTCAATAATCAGTTTGACATTATCAGTGCCGTGCATAGCATGACAATCGGTGCAGGCCACCACACTACGATATTCATATCCTTGCCGGAGGCCCGCATAAGTACGCGTACCGCTACCTTCAATCAAACCATGCTGATCAATAAAATTAAAGGCATCCTCTACCGCAACTAACGGATCATCAAAGCGACTAGCAACTATTTCAAAACCACTTTGCTGATGGTCACGGTTATGACAACGTAGACAGAACTCAGAAACGGAACCATAGGGTGATACAATACCCCTTGCATCAGGATAACCAGTGAGATCGCGATTCAATTCGAACTGCCCGTCCATATCAGCGGCAACATGGCAGTTAATACACTGCTCATCATTAAGTCTGCCGGTTTTTTCTGCCGTAAAGTGGTGTGCATGTTGTCCATCCAACCATGGCGTTTGCGGTAAATCGTTGCGATTATGGCATAGCCCACAACGGCGCGGTTCACTGTCATCGCTACCATTACGCCCATGGCAACCTGTGCAGGATACATACTCTTTATCGCGAACCATGCCGCGAATCAATTCAGCGCCTTGATGGATAGTGTCTAATACATGACAAGCAGCACAATCCGGCAAACGCCATGCAGAACCCGCATCACCGTGCAAAGCCGTCAATATCAGGTTGCCGCTCTCAAGCGATACCGCCTCGGTGTCAGCGTCACTGTTATCACAGCTGTACAATAATACGAGCATTATTAACAATACGCATATCGCAACGTGGTTCATCATCGTCTATCCCGGTGACAATCACTACAGTAGTATGCGTTATGACAACGACTACAGTAGGACGCGTTCATACGTGCTTCAATGCCATGTACCCCACGGTAACCCAACACATGAATGCGCCGCTGCACCGGATCACGACGAAAGTGGCAATCGCTGCAAAATGAAAGATCGATATGGCATTGTCGGCACTCGCCTTCGTCAAGACGGGCATCCTCTCCGTGATGCTCAATATAATTAAAATTGTGATCTGGCGGCCAAATAACACGAAGATCGTTATGACATAAGTCACAGCGCCAAGGCGCCGTCAATCGCTCAACATGGCAACTGTGACAAATCGCCTCCAGCGGTTCATTCGCAATGATATTGAGTTTTTTTAGCTGACTAAGATCGATGACGCTGTTAGCACTAAATGGATGACAAAGTAAACAACTGTCCCCCTCCTTCTCCATCACCTCCATATGAACGTTATGAGGATAATAGAGATCAGGTCGCTGCTTACGCTTCTCCCACCAGGTTGTTGTTTTTTGTTTTTTTTCAGCCGTTGCGACGCTCGTTGCCACAACCGCTTTTATCCCCTCGTTTTTTACACGAACATTTGTTTTGTTTGCGGCAATACAGAGTGGTGCTAAAAGCGTCACAACACAGAACAATGGCTTGATGAGTCCCAGCCTCATTGCAACATTTCCCGCATACGATCATCAAAATGGTAGCTCAAACGTAGTACTACACGATACTCATTGACTAATCGGCTATTATCGATATAATTTGCCTGCACAGAAAACTGCATACTAGAAGGTAACACCTTGACCCTGACCAAACGCTCCAGTCGCACCTCCGCACCCACAGCACGGTTACCACCCACCAAACGTTTTTGCTGCTGTTGTAAAACACCGCCAAACGTCGCCCGCAGCGTCGATGAAAACGGTTTACTGACTTCAAGATAGAAGCCAACCGCACGTTCTTCTGCCAGTGCAAGACGATCGAATTGTGCCATCAACCGCCATCCCTGATCATCGCGATATTCCATCGTCGCCAAGACACCATGACCACTACCACCAAACTCACGCACGACCCGTCGTCCACTCACCGACCACTCATGCTGGGTTCCGTGTGAAAATTGATATGCAGTCTTTAACTGGGACTGACGTCCACGCGCATACAGGGAATAGAAACGGTCTTTAAACGTCAGCTCGTCGACCCCCATTTCATAGCGGTCATAACTCATTCTCAGCCGTGAATCTGTTTCAAAATCCTTGTACGCGTTGAATTGAACACTTTCCCAGTGGTATTCGTCAACAAGATAATTACCTGTTATTGAAAACGCGGTAGGTAAAAACCCTGTTATCGTTTGTTGCTGAATGCCTCGCCAGCCTACATTCAAACGGTCTACCACATGGTCCTGTATAAGGCGCTGCCAGCCAATACGACCACGCATTTCATAAACACCATAGCGCCGGGCAAAGGTTTGTACCTCAGCTCCATAAAGAGCCTCGCCATCGACTGACCGGAACGCCTCGATTCGCCCGGGTACACCGGCATAGAGCGTCAGGCTTGCAATATCAGCCATTTGTTGAAATAGCAAACCATCCAGCGTATAGAAGCCGAGGGCATCAGATCGCTGTAAACGGCCAATACTCAGCAAACTCCCTTTTTTGTCCAGCGTTTTCTCCACATAAAACTGATAGAGGGTTTCCTCGTGTTCATTGCCCCCCTGAAAGAACCCTAACGTTAGACCGCTACGCAACCCCATTACCGGATTGTCATAAAGCATATCCAACCGTTCTTCGAGACCTCCTCTGCTCTGGAATTGTCGATTATCCCGCTCAATAAGCGTTTCGAAGCGCCCCGACATACCAGCCTGAGACACACTGCCTACCAATATCATCGCCGCTATTAGTAACAAACGGATACACCATAACATCCTGGCTTTATATCTCGACTTTATTGCCAGATTCGGTTCAGCCTCCTCTCCACGGCGTTCCACCTCCGACGCCCATGCAATCATTATCGTCAACCCATTGTCGCTCAAGTCTCGCGTGATAGACTCACCCTAAGCTATGCTCAGTAACGACTCAGACTACCTTTGATTTATTCGAGAACAAGGAAAAAGCGCGACGCTTACCTGCAACGTAAATGAGCGTTTTTGACGCAGCTTTCTAATACAGTAATCGAGCAAATCAAAGATAAGCTGAGTCGTTACGAATTGCTCTCATTATAAATACCATTGCCGTCTTTCTTTTTATAAACCGCCCAAGTCACAATGGCAGCCAACGCTAACACACACCCACCGCAACTTGAACAACGTCCCTCTTTCGGCACTGTACAATTGGAGGAAATCACAATATGACTGACTGCAAAACCAGCCCCGGCCACCCAGGGTAATAATTTTTGATGGCGCTTCAACCACTGTATTTGTTTCATTTTTTACACCCCTTTAATCGTAAAAAAAACCAGGTCGTGGGAGTGAAAGTAAAAATACCCCACGACCTGCTTTGTGTTGCGAATTGGAGGACACAGAACAATTTCGAAGCTTTCATATTCCTCACTGATTCAAATTAACCTCTGAATTTCTGGCGTCTTCTAAACATCAAGTGGCACCCGCCTATCAATCCAAGTAATAACAAAATGTAACCAGCGCTACCACCACCCGACCCAGGGGTATCATCGACCACGACATCACCACTTTGTTGCGGTGGGGTAACGCTGGCATCGCTGTTAACAATCGCGTAATCACTAAAATGATCAGTCATAAAGGCTACATAACCTTCGCTTTCAGCACCCACCTCATCAGAATGAGGCTCAATGATAACGATATCCTCCTGGTTGATGGCAGACCAGTTATTACTGTCCGTTGAGAACACCACCTTAATAGCATCAACGCTGGTATTCGTACCCTCGTAAGGTAGCTTCACCAACACTCGACTGCCAGAAAAACGCACCACTTCATTGCTGTTTTTATCCACTGCCTCCAGTGAAAAAACCTGGGAAGACAATTCGCCTAAACCCGTATTTGTTGCTGTGGACACAACGCCGCTATCGGCAAGGGCTACTTGCATCCGGTAAGTGGGAAACACCAGCTCAGATTGACCATTAACTGCTGTCATCAATGACACAGCACGTACAGCGTGATTGCCATAGTTGGGCTGGTAAAGATAAATCTCATCACTATTGAATAATTGCTCTAACGTAGCTGCATCGTCTACGCTATCGATACCCGCCACATTCATACCGTTGCTGATGGACATCTGTTTCATCACACCTGCCGCCACAGCTGCTGTCGCCGATCGCAACACAGTCATAGAAGGATCAACTTTAGTGGCAAATAAAATATCAGCCACCGTTTCGGTAACTTTGCCACTTTCATCTACTTTCATATACGGAAAATCAAACTGAACGATACCTTCATCCACCAAACGACGGTCAGGCAATTGGGTAACGGTCTTGACATTGCCTTCACCAAACAGACCGTCCGTTGATACTAGCGCACTAAACGCACCATTCTGTTTGCGATTGTGGCATTCTTCACACTGCACCGATGCTGGCGATGGACGAGCATTGTGCGAGATAATGTACTGATTTGACTCAGTCCGAACCATCACAGCATCAGGATTGCTCACGCCTTTTTTCAACAACAAACTATCATAAGCATTTTTCAAAGCGATAAACCCATCATAATCATCAGGATCGCCGAAACGCAAACTGCCATGGGAGATACGTGTACTCACTCGACTTAGTTCTTTGCCAGATGCATCAACAATCGCGCCATACTGTTCACCGTTTTCCTCTCTCAGTTCAAAGACACTATTTCGTTCAGTCTTGTTTAACACCCGGCCGCTATTACGATCTTTCCAGTAATAGCGCAAACGTGGGTTATATGGCACGATCTTAAGCACGCCATTTGCTTCAGCACGATACCGATATAATATTTGGATTGTCCGCCCTCTGGATTTTTTTCCCGTGATATGACAGGCTTGGCAACTGATTACATCAAGATGGGTTTGAGTGATCTTTGTCAATGTCGCCACTGGATAACCCGACATATCACCATTGGCTTTCCATATTTCCCTATGAGCACTGAGCATATCTTCATGACCAGACGGAATCGCCAGTTCAGCTGGCGCTGGCGCATCGTTGTGGCAGTATTCACAGGTTTTGGCATTGGCGTTGTAATCAAGGTCGTTACGCACATCCATGTCGGAGTTACCTTTGAGAAAATTATGATCCGCATTCAGATCCACGTTCTCAAACGGCTCTTTAAAATAATTGCGCGAATGACAAACATTGCAATTTTCGATGGAACGGGTTTCGCCATTGGGTTCAGTCCAGGTTTTTCCTTTATGCACGTCATCCTTGTAATCTTCTACTATTGGGCCATCATCACTGTCTTCATACGTTGCTGAAGCCACTTCACCGAAACCATAAAAACCACGCCGAGAGTTACTGGTACGATGACATAACATGCAGTTATCGTTACCGGGAAAACGTAACATCGGGATAAGTGCCTTACCATTGCTATCAAATGCAGCGCTGTTCCAGTTGATGACCGGCAACTCATCCTCCCCCAACGTTAGCGTATAATCAGGACCACCACTATCGCCATGACCACCAGCAGATGGCTCTATTTCGCGTTCAAAAGTTAGCAGTGACATTTCATCCACGCTACCATCTGGGTGCTTAAGGTTGAGAAACTCCAAAATCGCACTGGCCGCGAAACGAAAATAACCACCTTCTTTAACAAGCATATCGCCTCGCAAGTTACGAAACTGATCATAGGCCGAATCCGTACCATCACTGCCATCGTCAGCGCCGAGCTTGGCATCGAATTTTTTCAGTGCACTGAAATCTGTATGGCACAACATGCAATCGGCTTCCACCACACCGCTCTTGTTCCAATCCCAGCGTGCAACAACGTTGACATCCGTGTCCTGGTTGTTTTCATCAGTACCACGGTTAAAATAATCACCGTCGAGCCTGGTAATGGTGGTTGGGTCGGTATCACTGTATTTTTTGCCATTACGGTCCTTCTCCATCCAACCGCCACCTGTATGGCAACCGATACAGCGCTTGATCAGGCCAGCACTGCCCCTGTCGGCAAAATCGTCTTCACTGGCATTATTCTTTTTAGCCAATACTTCCGGGTTACTGCCTCCCATGCAAGTATACCCACCGAAGTAACCCGGCGAGACCAAATGCGGCAAGCCGCGCTTTGCGCCAAAATCATCGCGCGCCTCATCACGACCTGCCTCGAAATGATAAGCGTGAGTGATGGCATCATAGTCATGACAACCGGAACTCCCACAACTGATCTTGGGGCTATATGGCTTACCGCTATCGCGCACATGATTACCTGCTTCATCCAGCAATGGGATAGGAGGATGCAATATCGACTCATCCACCGTATTGGCCACCGCAACGGACATTACCGTTAACAAAAGAAAAAAAGACATTACCGCAATCACTCCAGGAATTTTGCTACTTACTATTTTCATTATAATTTTCTCCAATACACTCACGTTAGTATCGTGGGTTTATTCAGCGGATTGACATAGCAGACTCCCGCCCTAGGCGGCCACACCGGAGAGACGCTTAAACTTAGTGCGTAATTGCTCAGGGCTTTCCTGGTGACCAGGGTGGTTTTCAATGCAATCCACTGGACAAACGTCAATACATTGTGAGGTTTCATAATGACCGACACACTCCGTGCACAATGCCGGTTCTATCATGTAAATTTCATCCCCCATTGAAATAGCCTCATTAGGACATTCAGTTTCACAAACATCACAGTTAATACACTCTGCGGTAATCATCAGCGCCATAATCGATCTCCCATTTCATGCCTGTTCAGGCAGCACGTCACCACGCTCCACCCATCTTCTTCGTGGCTAAATACTAACGAGGAGAGCAAAATGCCGGAAGTGACATAATGCCGCGCGGCAAGTTGTCGCGCGACATTATGCCACGCTCCAACCGACCGGTTTAAACCTAAAAGCAGTAGTCGGATGGGATGTAATATGCGTTTTTCATAATAAATTATCGAGACTAACGAGGCGTGATCGCTAAGCGTCAGATTGAGCTCTTCTTCGCCGACCAAAACCGGTTCATCAGAAAAGCATCGACGACCTATACCCGTGGCGTTGTTAGGTTTATGGTGTTCGTTCTTTGAGAAAAAACGCAGTAATTGTTGCTCCATGTTCAGGCAGGTGTAATTGATACCAACAAGGAGAAAGCACCCCGCCGGGAATACAGACGAGGGTGCCAAACAAGGAGGAGCAGCCCATTCATTAGGGACGGTAGCGTGTAGCAACAGCCCGATCAGCATAAATCAGGCCACGACCCTAAATTCATCCGTTGAGTGCGCCAAATTCATTCATCTATCGCCCGTTATTTTTACCTCTTGTATACGACCCACTATATACGCTTGGCAACAGACATAGCCCCGCAACGTTGCTTCGGCAATCAAACCAACACCAAATTTGTCGATAACCCTAAAGGGACAAACAAAATGTTCAACTTATTTCTTCACAGGCCCTTAACGCCTGGGAGGGATGATTTAAACCTTAACCGCAATAAACAATTATACCTACAAGGTTACGTTTGAAGCTCTGCAACAAAGCGCACCATTTTAATGACACAAAGATAATATCGTTTTACGCTTACCACCGTAAAGCATACATCAGTGTACACAACGTTATAATACTATTTTTTTAGGGTTTTTTTAGGATTATTTAATAATAAAGGCTTTTTCTATCGCCACATTACAGCGCTTGTCGCACCAGTAAATTCGTTTGGCATATTGTATGCTAATAAGAATAGAAAAACAGAGCATAAACCAGGAGTGCGAACGATCTCATACTGACCGTCGTATGCTGCATCACCGTACCACTCTCTGCGTTCAGAGCGGCCGGTAGTCTTATAAAAAACATCACCCGGAAAAACCTACTGGCATGTACTAACGTTTCATTTCCATGAGGTCACTCATCCATGCGTAATAATTATAAATTATGGCCAGGAATTTTAGCCACAACTTACTCAATTTTAGCCTATACTGTAGGGCTGCTGTTTATATTATCTTCGTCGGAATACCTAATTTTCATTGGTATTGTGTTATTGTCACACGGCCTGGTGATCTCCGCCTATTTACAACACGAGTGCTTCCATTATGCGATTTTTCGTTATCGGATATACAATACACGACTGAACACAGTGTTATCCTGGATCAACGGCGCCTGTTATGCCAAACAGGAGGACATCCAACGCATGCACTTGAATCATCATGTAAGTAAAGCGGATACGGTCAATTTCGATTATAGAACTTTCCTCAACAAACACCCTAGCCTCCGACGTGTAGTCATCTATCTTGAGTGGGCTTATATTCCAGCCGTTGAGTTTATTACCCACGCCTATGTCATGCTGTTACCCTTCGTCTCACCATCCCATCGAAAACTGCGAAATCGCACCTTAAGTATTTTTACTGTGCGGTTGCTTTGCTTATCATTATTAACCTGGGTTTCGTGGACAGCCCTGGTATATTACACGATAAGTTATTGCCTTTTTATAACGATTCTAAGATTTGTCGACGCATTTCAACACACTTTTGAAGTCATAACCCTTGGCAACGAAAACAGAGCGCAGACTATAACGAAAAAAAATAAAAATTATGAGCTGGAAAACACCTATTCCAATTTAATATCCATACAATATCCTTGGCTTAATTTGCTAACCTTAAATTTTGTATACCACACAGCACATCATGCCAACCCAAGCATTCCCTGGTATCAACTTCCTCATTATCATGACACCTCTCCTAGCTGCGTAAAAAACCAGGTTATCCCGATGAAAACTCTATTGAACAATTATCATCAATACCGTGTACGGAGAGTACTGGACGAGGAATATGGAAAAGTAAATCTTAACACCAAACAAACAGATGGGTTTATTGGCGCCTTTGGTGTATCGTTTCTAACCGATGTATAAAAAACACACATCAAACAATCGCAATAACATCGCTGTTTGACACTCGGCATTACTACCCCGACATTGCTAACATTTTTGTTACACACGGATACGCATTCTCAAACATCATAACCGCAGGAGCTGCAACAAATAATACGGTCATGCCCTCCGTCAATCAAACCAGGAATAAATATCACCGATAAACTCAATAATTAGCCATTCACGGCGTCAAAGAATCGTCACTCATATAGTCAACCTTGAAGGTCGTCCGACATACCTCCGTTGCGCGTACTTACTCTTTGACTAAAACCAGCAAGGTGCACTATATTAGCTGGCGCGCATAATATTGATGTACAACAAAGACTCAAAAACAGCGCAATTACCGACAAAAACACTCATCGGGTATTTTTGTACTAGACTAAACGAACAAAGATGATCAGTTCGTTAAAATGGCTCGTCGTGGACCACGATCAAGCGTCAAGCAGAGGGTAAATAATTGACCACAGAGTTAGATAAATCAATCAGTGAATTAATTCTTGATCTCACGGCCCAGGCAGTATTTGCAGTTGACACCAAGGGGATTTGCACCTACGCCAATGCGGCATGCTTGAAATTACTTGGGTATCAGCAATTAGATGATCTTTTAGGCAAAGATATGCACCGTATTTTACATGGCGATACCGACGATGCCAATAGTCTTTGTGTGCCACAAGATTGTGTTATTCATGCCGGACTTAAAAATTGTGCACGCCTGCGCCTGGAAAATATGCCACTAAGTCATTGCGAGGGATTTGCTTGTGCCGCAACCTATCTGTCCGAACCTCTTTATAATAATAACGGCAAAATTGGCAGCGTCGTAACCCTAATTGAGATTGATGGAAAAGTGCTTGCCAACCAGCAAATCAGCGGGAGAGACAAGCGCCTTCGTGCCCAGCAAGCAGCAATGCTATCGCTAGCCAAGTACCACGCAACGGTTGATGGCGATCTCACTTCGGTATTACGGGCAGCAGTTGAAACCTCATCAAAAACACTGAATATCGCACGGGTTGGCATTTGGGTATTTGATAACAACCATTCCAAAATAAACTGCATTAATCTCTATACTAAAAGCAACGACCAACACGCCAGCGGTGCAGAATTGGCCGAAAATGATTTTCCAAATTATTTTAAAGCCCTACATGAAAACCGCGTTATCGTCGCTGACGTCGCCCACGAGAACCCGGCAACCCAAGAGTTTTCAAGTGATTATTTCCCGAAACACGGCATCTTTTCAATGTTAGATGCTCCCATATGGCGCGGCAGCGAAGTCATTGGTGTAGTTTGCTACGAACATACCGATTCCTTACGAAAATGGACTCCTGATGAGCAAAACTTTGCTAGTTCAGTAGCAGACATGGTTTCGCTAGCAATGGAGTTATGGCACCACAAACAAGCCAAACAAGCCTTAGCGGTCAGTGAAGCACGTTTCTCTGGTATCATCAAAATTGCTGCTGATGCGATTATCTCTGTAGACGAAACACACCAAATTGTCTTATTTAACCAAGGAGCTGAAAATATTTTTGGTTATTCACAGGACGAGGTAATTGGAAAAAATATCGCCATACTACTACCGGATGACGTAAAGCATAAACACCAGGAGCACATTAAAAACTTTGTTAATTCACCTAAAATCACCAGTAAAATGGGGGATGGAAGAGTATTATATGGGCTCAGAAAGGATGGCGAAAAATTCCCCGTTGAATCCACGATTTCAAAGTTAACACTAGGAAATCGTACCTTATTAACAGTTGCCATGCGCGATATTACCGAGCGATTACGTAAGGATGATGAATTACGCGAGTACAGGAGCCATTTAGAGGATCTTGTTAACGAACGTACCCGGGAGTTAGCGCGTGTGCGAGATGAAGCACTGCAAGCAAGCAAAGCCAAGTCGACTTTTTTAGCCAATATGAGCCATGAATTAAGAACGCCTCTCAACTCCATTATAGGTTTCACAGGTATATTAATGGATGAAATAACCGGCCCGGTTAACGAGCAACAACAGAAACAACTAAACATAGTATATGATAGCGCAAACCACCTACTCGATTTGATCAAAGGTGTTTTGGATTTATCAAAAATTGAGGCTGGCAAATTTGACGTTAATAATACACGATTTTCCGTAGCACCTTTGCTGCAAGAATTAATCGACCTCATGCTTCCTCAGAGCCGCCAAAAAGGACTTAGTTTACAACTAGAAATACCAGAAAAAACTGTCTTCGTCTGCACCGATAAAAGCAAGTTACGGCAGATCTTACTGAACTTAATATCCAACGCAGTGAAGTTTACACTGAGTGGCGATATTATAATAATACGACTTCGATTAGAGGCGAATAATGCATATTTTGAAATTCAAGACGACGGCATAGGAATTCCACCAGATCATATCGAGCGTATATTTGAGGCATTTTACCAGGACAAGGATACCCAAAAGTCACGTGAAATTGAGGGCACCGGGCTGGGCTTAGCAATATGCAAACATTTCGCAGAATTAATGGGGGGTAGCATATCAGTCAATAGCGATACCAATGGGACCATATTTTGTGTCTGTCTGCCGAATACAATCGTGGAGTGTGCTCCTACGGAAATTGGCGACAATATCAAAGGAATACAGGTAATTCCACCAAAAAACCGTCGAGTCTTGATCATAGATGACGATGATCATGCAGTCGACCTACTTGTCAATTATTTGGAAAGAGAAGGCTACGAAACTCACGCAATTGATAACACAGAGGATATTGTCGAAATTGCACGGGACTATAAACCTTTCGCAATTACGCTGGACCTATTAATGCCCAATCGGTCTGGCTGGTCAGTTCTCACCTTACTAAAAACAGATTCGGTCACTGCAACGATTCCTGTGATGATTATTTCAATTATTGATGAACAAAAATTAGGACTAACACTGGGCGCCATTGATTACGTACAAAAACCAATTGATCAACAGCGGTTACTGTCCGGACTGCAAGCGCTACGGGTCCAAGGACGCGACATTTTGATAATAGAGGATGACGAACATGCGATGCAGTTCCTCTGCGTATTGTTGCAACAAGCAAACTATCGCGTACGTATCGCACGCTCAGGAAGCGATGGTATTACCGAAGTAGAGCGAATGCCGCCTGATATCATTTTACTCGACCTGATGATGCAAGGAATGAGCGGCTTTGAATTTATTCGATACATTAAAACCAACAAACGCACCCGGGAAATCCCAATTATAGTCACTAGTGCCAAAGAACTAACTCAAGGAGAAGCCGATTATTTACGAGAACACGCTGAAGAAATCATGCATAAAGGAAGCTTCGGCCATAAAGAAATATTAGACATGGTGGGAAAAACACTGACGCGATGGAGTCGGTGAACAATGTAAATTGAGAATATCTAAGCTGCTTGCAGGCAACACCATTAGCAATAGCCATCATTTTAATGCACTGTTGATCAAACTACTGCAACGCACCAATCGGTATTCCAACCATATTTTATACGCTCTTAATCCCATTCTCGTCATCACACGACACTTATAACATGATGGCAATCGATTCACCTCAATCAACACATTTCCACCAACTAATTTTGCGCAAAAATCGACCGTCATTCGAATAACAAACCATAACATATTGAAATATATAGGTTTTTATCTATTGCTGATTGACGGTATATTATTCAATAACGCCATTTAAATAACAACCAATGAATACTAGATTTGCCTTTATCACAAACAGCACCCTGTTAATAATTAATCAAAAAACAGCACACCTCAAAATTTTATCATGACACGATCTCAAAACTATTTAATACTCATAGGGTTAAGTAGTTTTCGTTCTGCATTAATTGAGCTATACTGCAAATATAAAAAATAGATTAAAAATATAAATGTTTTCTGATGAAGAGATATAGAATTTACGCAAAAAAGAGAATTGTTTAACTTATCGCCAACGCACAACATGCAGGAAAACAAACAGATTTCCGCCAGCAATAATTGTGTAGAGTGCATTTATTTTCGTGACCAGTTGGGAAAACCGAGACTGTCCGAGCATAGCAACTCCGATAAATAACAAATAAAAGCCCAGAGGATTAGTTAACTTACTCGATGCAGTAAGGGGCTGTGTATTACATGCTTCACTATTGGGAGATAATTGTGAGCACTATACTAATAGTAGACGATAGAGCGGACAATCTTTTGATGTTGCGTATTCTGCTGGAATCCCAGGGGTATACCGTCGTCGAAGCAATCAATGGTAAAGAAGCGCTAGACACGGCATTCGGTATGCACACCAAACCCGTGCTCGTTATCTCCGATATCTTAATGCCCGTCATGGATGGATTTGCGTTCTGTCACGCATGGTTATCAAACACTGAATTACAATCAATCCCGTTTGTATTTTATACCGCGAGTTATACCGAAGACAAAGACATTGAGTTTGGCCACACTTTAGGTGCATGCAGATTTTTCATAAAACCTCTCGACCGGACAATTCTTCTAAAGGAAATAAAAAATGTGCTTGATGAAAATCATGAGCATATAACCACCCAGAGTAACCACCCATCATCAAGCAATACCGATTTTTACAAAGACTATAATCAACGGTTAATTCTTAAGCTTGAAGATAAGTTGGTTCAGGTGGAAAAACAAAACCAGGAATTGGTATCGAAAGAACTTGTTTTGCATGAAACACGAATAGCACTTGAATTGCGAATAGCTGAACGCGAAAAAGTGGAAAATGCACTGCGTGAAAGTGAGACCCGTTTGCGAACAATATTTAACAACACCCTGGATGCAATTATTACGTATAACGCCAAAGGGATTATCGAAAGCTTTAACAAAGCTGCTGAACTCAGTTTTGGTTACAAGGCGAAAGAAATCATCGGTAAAAACATCGAATCCCTGGTGGCTGAAACACACTGGAAAAAAATCAATATCCATATGTCACCATCCATCGCCAATATCACCACAAAAAAAACCAACAGACTGTATGAAATGGAAGCTCGCCGTAAAGATGACACATTATTTCCAGTTGAATTCGGCGTCAGTGCATCATGGTGTGGTAATGCGTACATATTTACGGCGATAATAAGAGATATTACGCAACGCAAACAATCCGAAGCAGAAATTTACCACATGGCGTATCACGATTCATTAACTGGCTTAGTTAACCGAAATGAATTCGAACGTCGTTCAACATTGGCGCTGCAAAGTGCGAAGCAACGCAATGTAACCCATGTATTGATGTACCTGGATCTCGATCAATTTAAAATAATCAATGACACCTGCGGCCACGATGCAGGTGATGAACTACTTCGGCAATTGGCAACGCAATTGAGTGCAAAGTTCAGAGACAGAGATACACTGGCGCGATTAGGTGGCGATGAGTTTGGTATTCTATTGGAAAACTGTCTCACCGAACATGCACAAAAAATCGCAGTGAGTTTATTAAAATGCATCAAATTATTCCGTTTTGTGTGGAAGAAAAAGACATTTTCTGTCGGTGCCAGCATTGGGCTGGCAACGATAAACCCGAACAGCCAAAGCGTTAACGAGGTAATGAGTGCAGCTGATATGGCTTGCTATACAGCCAAAGATTTGGGACGAAACCGAATACATGTGTACAGTGAAAGTGATTCAGATTTACTTCAACGCCAAAATGAGATGCAATGGATTTCCCGGATTAATGATGCCCTGGAAAACAAGCGCTTTTTAATCTACCAGCAGCCCATTGTTGCTTTGAACGACAATGGGGAGCATATCCAGTACTGCGAATTACTCATACGAATGCTCGACCCCAATGGCAAAATTGTTCCTACCGGTGCCTTCATTCCTGCCGCCGAGCGTTACAATTTAATGTCAACACTGGATCGTTATATTATTAGCCATGCATTTTTTCACTTAAAAAGCTTAAACATTGGCACTAACCACAAATATTTCTCCAAATACTTTATTAACTTGTCGGGAACCTCCTTAAATGAAGATGCATTTTTTTCCTTCGTGCAACAACAACTGGAGTTATCCCGATTACCCCCTGAATTAATATGCTTCGAAATCACGGAAACAGCGGCCATTACCAATTTAAACAAGGCGTTAAATTTTATAAAAAAAGTGAAAAGTATGGGCTGTAGTTTTGCACTTGATGACTTTGGTACAGGGCTCAGTTCTTTTTCATACCTAAAAGCACTACCCGTCGATTACCTGAAAATAGATGGTGGATTTGTATGCAACATGCTGGATGATTCCACGGATTGCGCCATCGTAGAAGCGATTAATCAAGTTGGCCATGCAACGGGTAAAAAAACTATCGCAGAATCTGTTGAGTCAGCGGAGATTAAACAAAAACTGCAATCACTCGGCATCGATTTTGCCCAAGGCTTCGAAATTCAGGAACCAAAACTGTTCTTGAACATTCATCACCAAACACTGCCGAACCTCGCCCTAAGTTAATCTTTGTTGGCCCTAGGGGGTGTTCTCAATCATTCTTGCACACCTGCCGACGCTCATTTTTTATCCAGCAAGGCGGAGCGAGTGTTGTGTGGTTATTCCACATCAACAAGCGACAACGCCGCTGGGTGAAAAATGTGCTAGACCCTTCGGGTTGCGCCTAAAAAAGCGCCAGAATGATTGAGAACACCCCTAGGGAGGAGCCTGTCCGAGAATAGAAAACCTACTGCGAAAAAACATACAGACCAACCATTTATTACGCAGTTCACGTATTTCTGTTACCATAGAACTACATGTTTCACATTGTCCTGATCGAGCCTCAAATTCCACCAAACACGGGCAACATTATCCGTCTCTGCGCCAACTGTGGCGCAAAGCTGCATCTAGTACAACCGTTGGGATTTGACCTGTCTGATCGAAAATTAAAACGCGCAGGCTTGGATTATCATGACATGGCAAATGTGAAACTTTACGACAGCTTCACGCAATTCATCAGTCTCATTAAGCCGCACCGCGTTTTTGCTTGTTCCACGAAGGGACAACAAAATTATAGCCAAATACGTTATGACGCTTGGGATGCCTTGGTGTTTGGTCCGGAAACACGAGGCTTGAGCACGGCATTTTTAAATTCACTGCCCGCAACAAACGTTATTCGTATTCCCATGTTAACAGGTAGCCGCAGCCTTAACCTGTCTAATGCAACTGCAATTATCGTTTATGAAGCATTACGTCAAAATGGATTTGGCGTTGATTGAATCCTCATTCATCGAGGTGAGACCAAGGGAGTATGCGCGAGGAGCCTGTCCATCCACATAAACCTGCAATCATCGCTAGCGGGAAAAAACGCCCCCTTGCGGATTGTGCAAACGTCGATGGTCCACATTAACAGACCTTACGCTTTCCAGACTAACCGTTTTCCGGTTTTTGTTCCCTCGACAATAACTCTTGCACCGCTTGTTTGGGCGTCGCACCTTCATAAAGTACACAGTAGACCTCATGGGTAATAGGCATGTCGACACCACGGCTAATTGCCAATTCATTGACCTCACGCGCCGTTTGTACACCTTCCACCACTTGGTCAATCGAGGCAAGCGCATTTTCCAGAGATAACCCTCCGCCCAGCGCCAAACCTAAACGGCGATTACGTGACTGATCATCAGTGCAGGTTAGCACCAGATCACCTAATCCGGCCAAGCCCATAAACGTGTCCCGACATCCACCCAGAGCATCTCCCAGGCGCATCATTTCCGCAAGCCCCCTTGTAATCAGAGCCGTACGAGCGTTGGCACCAAAACCTAAACCGTCAGCAATACCCGCAGCAATAGCCAGCACGTTCTTCACAGCTCCGCCGACTTCAACACCGATGATATCGTCACTGGTATAAACCCGGAATGTTTTATTGTGCAGTCGATCGGCCAGATATTTTGAAAATGCCGCATTATTTGAGGCGACAGTCACTGCTGTAGGTAAACCTTTTGCCGCTTCGTTGGCAAAGGTAGGACCAGAAATAACAGCCATTGCCCGGTCTGGACCAAAAATATCGGTCACTACTTCATGCAGCTGCTTTCCGGAACCGGACTCAAAGCCTTTAGTCGCCCAGGCAATTCGCTGACTCGGGTTAATGCTTTGCGCAATCATTTCCAGTGTAGAACGAAAGCCGTGGCTGGGAACAGCCACGATTAAATCACCGGCTGCCGCAACAGTTTCGGCTATATCCCCACTTAAATGCAGCGCCTCCGGCAACGAAACCCCAGGTAAATAACGGATATTGCACCGCACTGTATCACTGGTTGTTATGTGCGTCATGTCCCGACCCCACAACATCGCAGGCTTGCCTTCGCGCGATAACAAAATAGCAATCGCCGTCCCCCAAGACCCAGCGCCGAGTACCGCAATTGGTTTCTTTTGCGAATTCACGCGTCTATTTTAAGCAGATATCATTTTGAATATCAACAGCTTAATTATTAACTATAATATTGTCAGTGCACGGCCTCTTTATCCGCCTCGGTTTTTATTGTGGCCTGCTGTGTTTTTTGTAAATGCTCACGATAAATTGCATCGAAATTGACCGGCGCTAATAAAAATTGCGGAAAACCGCCTTTCGTCACTAATTCAGAAATCACCTCTCGCGCGTAAGGAAACAATACGTTAGGGCAATAACTACCTAACATGGCCCCCAATTCTGCTTCTGGAAAACCTTTTAAGGTAAATATTCCCGCTTGATGAATTTCCACAAGATAGGCAATGGACCCCCCTACTTTCACGGTCACCGTAATCCCTAGTATCACCTCATGCACATGCTCTGCAATCTGTTTGCCTTTGGTATCAAGTTCTATATTGACATCCGGCTTCCATTCTTCAGTAAACACCGCTGGCGACTTTGGTGTTTCAAATGACACATCCTTTACATATATTTTTTGCAGTGCAAACTGCTGTTGATTTTGCTTACTATCCGTAGCTTCTTTTTCTGATTCTGACATGTGAACGTTTTCCTATTATTATTGGTAATCAATTTTGATAGACATTTTAAACTCAATTGACCAAAAATCATCAACAAGCCTCATGAAGGCACAATGCACTAGGAACCTGCCCGAGAATAGCAGCCGTCACAAGGGAGCATCATTTTGAGTCCATTTTTTCGAGCATTTGAGGCGAATATTGAGCCTATTTAACGAAAATAATCGTAAAAATAGGCCAATATGGCATTTCCGCAGTAGGCTTTCTATTCTCGGACAGGCTCCCGACGGCTGCTTGAGAACAGTGAGCCGATTGCGTAAAAATCATTTCAACCCACTTTTTTTTCGGTCAAACCAAGTATTTCATCCAGCCTATTATCTAAATCCAGCGCCACCAAATCATCGAAACCACCGATATGTTCATCCGCAATAAAGATCTGGGGAACCGATGTTCTATTACTGCGACGCTCCATTTCTCTGCGTAACAAAGTATTCTTGTCAATACGCATCTCAATATAGGGAACCCCTTTTTTCTTCAGCAACGACTTAGCCATCGTACAATATGGGCATAATGCGGTACTGTAAACATCAACTTTCACAGAGCTAATCTCTGCCTCCCTATTGTTCAAATCATTAACACGTAATGAATCGCTCATGCCGATCCTCACTTAACACTCGCTATTCCACTGGCAACACAGCCAACGCCCCCGATGACCATTTGTGACACCTTTACTCTGGCCAAGACTGTCCTGCCTCAACCCCCTAAATTGACTATATCAAATATACCGATCACAGGTAGATTTTCATACACCCTGACACCGATTATTTCGCCCAAAGACTCCTTCTTCTCACTGTATAGCCCAATGTATAGGGAATTTCTTGCCAACCCCAATTACTCCGTTCAAGGTAAAATATCGATCGGAGCATAGCAATCACCGTGGGAACAAGGTCAGCTAATATTAAACGAATTGTTTGGCTTATTTAAAGCGAGCAACACGTATTAAAACGAGGGAAAATAGCAACTGCTCACCGTTACAACCGATTATCTTAAATTAACCAGTTGAACACTTATATGTTTCATTAATCTTTTGAAATATTGTGTTTTAACACCTTCACTCAAAGGATGAGCACACGACACATGCCGTTCAACTGATGGTTTTAGCTTAAAGCGCAGCGAGAGCGGCGATCAATACTGACGATAAACGATTTTTTGAAGCATGCTTTTCATCAGAGCGTGGGCAACAACAAATTACTCGGAATCAGCCAGCCAAACCCATCTTTCTATTGTAACCCGCTGATACTTAAAATTTAAACCGAACGACTCGCTGCATTCAACAAATATTTTTAACGGAATACTTAAAAATAACGTTTAAGAGGATGACTCAAGTGGTAAATTGGCATTTTTCCATGCCAGTATGCCTCCCGTCATGTTATACAAATTTTCAAATGCCTGTTTTTTTAGCATATTCGCCGCTTGAAGCGAACGATTGCCACTTCGACATACCAAAATAACCGGCGACGATTTATATTCTTGTATTTCAGATACTCTCGACTCTAAAAACCCAAGCGGAATATTCACCGAATTAAGAATATGCCCATCTTGGTATTCATTTTCAGAACGCAGATCCAGCACTAAAGCATCTTCGTGGCTTGCGGTTCGCACGGCGTCCATGGGCGACAAAGGTTTGGCATTGCGTGGTAATATCCAGGTACTCGCCAATAAAAGCAAGATTACCACTAACACAGAAACAAGCAGGATGTTATTTGACGCGAATTCTATCAACTGTTGCATAAGGCGTTATTCATTTTTTAAAAATATATCAGAGTCTATGCGGCTACTGCAACGACAAAGGGCCGAAACAATACTCAAACGCCAACAGACCCGTGCATTTAAATCTAATTTCTGAAAATGGCAGGCAACATCGCCGGACAAGAGCAATGTTACCAAAAAATAAGGGTAGAACACTTATCCTTAGCCCACAATATTCGTATTTTGGAGGTAAACCTGCAGTCCATTAGGACGCATACCGCAAGTCAATATGTACAATTCCAGCGTTTGAAATTAACGAAAGACGCTATCAGCTAATGGGATGTACAGAAAACTTCTCGCATCATACTAATTAGCCGTAGTGTTCGGGTGTCACCAACACGGTAATAAACACGATTAGCATCTTTGCGGGAAGCCAAAATACCCTTATCCCTCAAAATAGCAAGATGTTGCGATATATTACTTTGCGAAGTCCCCACAATGGTGACGATATCCTGCACACTGACTTCGTTTCCGCCTAACGCACAAAGAATCTTTAACCGTAACGGGTGCGACATCGCCTTAATCGAGCGTGAAGCACGCTCGATATCTTCATCTCTGGTAATCAATAACTGTTCTTCAAGCATAGGAATCACCATTTTCATGCACCCATATTACCGTTACTATCGTATTTATTGCTACCGCATTCACCAAATGAATCAAGATTTGCAAGATACCCTCCCTTTGGAAGCCCAAAGGAGCACTGTGACATTACCGAAAGCGCTAGGTCCGGCCTTAGTCATAATTACTAAAATAGATTTACCGTTCTGTTTTTCTTATTAATCAATTGATACTTAAATGGTTTCACTCAAACTATGTTCACTAACACAAAAACACAGCCACCTAAATACCACTAAAAACAATATAGCACATTCGCTAATTACTATATATCTCTTAATTAGCGAATGAAAAAAGGAATTGGGCAAGCAATGTTTGTTTATGACGTTTCATTTATCACGAACATGCACCAAACCTCCACAATCGGGGATTCTCAACCACAATCGGCCTGTATCATCGATATAATTTAAAACTCCGCTCGTGCAGAAAACACAAATTTAAAGCTTTAAATTTGCAGATTTGGTATTATTTAAGAAAAGCGAAACCGCATTTTGTTAGTGGTGCGATTCAAATAATCGCGGCCAGCTTATGCCTTAATCGCCAAAAAATAGATGGCAACATGACATTAGGAATAACGATGCAGCCTAATGATTAAACATACAGTAATCGCTCAGACTGCCGTTGATTTGTTCGAGAACAAAGAAAAAGCGCGACGTTTACTGGTGTAAATGAGTATTTTTGACATACTCATCAAACAAATCAACAGTATGCTGAATCGTTACAATGTAAAACAACTACTTTAGCTTGATTATTTAAATGTTCAGTAACTACTCAAATCACCTTTGATTTGTTCAGGAATACGGAAAAAACACAGAGTTTACCAATGTTAAGAGTTACCAACGTTAAAAAAGTTATCGACGTAAATGAGCGCTTTTAACGCAGTTTTAACAGGGTAATCGGGCAAAGCAACGGTAAGCTGGGTAATTACCAATTAAAACGGCTATTTTGCTCCCCCGGAAAGGCTACCCGAGAAAACAGACTGATCGAGTGATCTAGCCTGATTGGCCAGTTTTTTCGATCAAGTTCATTAATAAAATAGGTGTTCTATTTGCCTTACTTTAATGATCAAAAATGATCTAAAAAATTGCCACCCTCTGGCTAGCGATCACAACGACAGCTCGTTTCGAACAACCTCTTCAGGGGAGTTGCATAGCAATTCAATCCTTTTCATTTTCTGGTAGATATAAAATATGGCTGTAGTTCATAAACCAATCGTTCTTGTTGTGTTAGATGGCTGGGGATATTCCGAAAATTTGCAATTCAATGCAATTGCTAACGCCAACAAACCTACCTGGGATCACCTTTGGTCACGTTATCCACATACACTGATTAAAGGTTCTGGTGCCGAAGTGGGTCTCCCCAGGGACCAAATGGGAAATTCAGAAGTGGGGCACCTCAATTTAGGTGCCGGCCGAGTCGTATACCAGGAATTTACCCGAGTCAGTCGAGCCATTCGGACGGGTTCTTTTTTCAAAAACCAAACATTAACGGATGCCGTTGACCTCACCATCAATACCAAAAAATCATTACATATCATGGCCTTGCTATCAAATGGCGGCGTACATAGCCATGAGAAGCATATCCAGGCAATGATAAAATTAGCGGTTGAACGGGGCGCCGACAAAGTGTATCTCCATATTTTTCTGGATGGCAGAGACACGCCACCTAAAAGTGCTGCCCAATCCATTACAGCAATGGAGAACCTATTACAGTCCTTGGGCAAAGGTCGCATCGCCTCAATGGTAGGGCGCTACTACGCCATGGATCGTGATCACCGCTGGCCCCGCGTCAAAGCCGCTTATGATCTTATCACTCAGGCAAAAGCGGATTACCAAGCCGAAACAGCATTGGCAGGCTTGGAGCAAGCCTATGCGCGGGGCGAAACCGATGAATTCATCAAAGCGACACGCATTGTACCTCCGGGCAAGCAAGCCGTTACCGTTGAAGATGGTGATGTGATGATTTTTATGAATTACCGTTCTGATCGAGCCCGGCAAATCACCCGCCCTTTTATTGAATCTAATTTTCAAGCATTTACTCGCGAAATCACACCAAAACTAAGCCGTTTTGTCAGCCTCACGGAATACAGCTCTGAATTTGACGTTCCGGTTGCATTTCCTCCTGAACGTTTACAAAATGTGTTTGGAGAATACATCGCAGGACTAGGCTTGCGACAACTAAGAATAGCCGAAACGGAAAAATATGCCCATGTCACCTTCTTTTTTAATGGTGGTATTGAACAACCCTACGAAGGAGAGGATCGCATATTGATTCAGTCTCCAGATGTTGCAACATATGACCTGCAACCTGAAATGAACGCCTATGAGCTGACAGACAAACTAATCGATGCTATTCAGTGTGACAAGTATGATACGATTATTTGCAATTATGCCAATCCCGACATGGTGGGGCATACAGGCAATTATGAGGCCACTGTTAAGGCAATTGAAGCGTTGGATACCTGCCTCAGCCGAATCGTTGACGCCACTAAAGATGTTGGCGGGGAAATGCTGATCACCGCAGATCACGGTAATGCAGAGCAAATGCATAACCCGGAAACCAAACAGACCCACACAGCACATACCAGCAACCCGGTCCCACTGATTTATATCGGTCGCCCTGCCATACTTGCCACCAATGGTGCATTATCAGACATCGCTCCGACGATGTTGCATCTAATGAATATCGAAAAACCCGAGGTCATGGGTGGCGATTCGTTAATCACCTTAGCAAGTGAAACAGAAAACCACACGGCCAAAACCAATTAGCGACGCAGTCACAGGGTAAACAACGTCACTGTGGATACACCGGGGCTTGGCATAACGCACAAACAACGCGGCAGTTTTAGTTTTGCTGGCGTATTGTCGCTATTGTTGGCCCTGATGCTGACGATGCCACACCACACCATCAACGCCGTTGAAGTACAGCACGAAAACAACAACGATAAATTAACACAACTGCAAACACGCATCACCAACTTGCAACTGGAACTGGAACGAGACAATAAGAGCAAAAATCGGGCGCTTAATCAACTCAAAACATCAGAAAAAAAAATAAGCGCCATTAATGTCCAACTGGCCAATCTGGATAAAAACATTGCAAAAACACACAAAACACTCCAGCAACTGCAATCACAACAACAGCATCTGACCCAGCAAATTGGCCAGCACAAAAAAATCTTGTCAAGACAAATTCGTGCCTCATATATAATCGGCAAACAAGAATATATAAAACTATTATTGAACCAACAAAATCCCGCAACTGTTTCGCGCGTCGCCACCTATTACCGGTATTTTACCAACGCAAGAGTAAACCAGATTCAAAAAATGTCTGCTAACATTGCACTATTGAATACCACACACACACAAATTGATGCACAGACCGAAGAACTGCAACAAATGCGGCAACAAGTAAATAACAACAAAGCAACCCTGGAAACCCAACGTAAACAACGCAAACAAATTGTTGCCAAGCTATCCAAGCGACTGCAAAAAAAAGATGACGCCTTAAAAATATTATTGCGTGACGAAGAACACTTAAAAATAGTACTGCAACAATTAAAAAGTGATTTAAGCGATATCGATCACAAACTAACACCACACAAAGACTTCAAGGCGTTAAAAGGCTCGCTCCCTTGGCCCACTCGCGGCAAAATAACCGCAAATTTTGGTACAATCCGCCAAACAAGCCAGTTAAAATGGAAAGGCGTATTAATCAGCACCCAACCAGGCAAAGCGATTCATGCCATTGCCCATGGCCAAGTGGTTTTTGCCGACTGGTTGCGCGGATTTGGAATGCTGATGATTATTAACCATGGTAAAGGCTATATGAGCCTGTATGGACACAATGAAAGCCTGCACAAAAAGCTCGGCGACTGGGTCAACGCGAACGAAATCATTGCTGCGGCAGGCGCCAGCGGCGGACAAAAAAACAGCAGCTTATATTTCGAGATCCGACACAATGGTAAACCACAAAACCCAAAACGATGGTGCAAAGCATCACCCAGCTAAGCCGACATTACGCCTCAAACATGAAGAGGTGGAACTGCAAGCCATGCCGGTATGTGCTTCGAACGTTAAAATGCGTGCCCCTTAATATCATTGATATTATTATATTTTTTCGCCATCAACCAAAAAATAACCCTAAATTCATCAGTTGAATTACAATATGAGAGTGTATTTTTAATCATGATTAGCCGAATTTGCTCAGATTGAGTGTTATACCAAACCACATACCAATAAAAAATCGCTGAATTGTGCTTTCAGCAATAAAATGACAGAAAGCACACTGCTTGCATCGTTTAAACAAACGACAAACGGATACGCCTAACGGTAAATCAAGCATGAAAAATATCGCAACACGGCGGGATCTACCGCTCAATAATGACATTTTTTACCGGCTTTTGGCGCCAGCAGGCACACTTAATGTATCGCATAAGCATCTCCCTCATGGAACACACAAACATGATCAATTGAGTGTTTTTCAGTGCCAAGAAGAGGTATGCGGTATAACCCAGACCAAATATGATAAAATATCACAAGTACAAATGCACTGATATTGGAGGAAAAATCTCGAATTACCCTGCTCTTCTGATATTAAGGCCAGTAACACCCGGTAAAACTCAATTCGCAGTGTATACAAAGATTTGAAGCATATATCTATCCTTTATTTTAAAGCGTTGGTATAGTAACCAGACCAAACAAACCAATCATTCTTAATTTATATTCGGCTTTTTTTAACTTGGAGGCGTAATGAATTCTACAGCCCGCACCTTTATGGTGCTATCAATCGGATTATTGCTAGGCGTCTCCCTGGCTATAGGGCAAGGTGTTTTGGCAGAAAAAGAAAAAGCCGCATACACGCCTATCCCCTTAAGTGAGCTGCGAAGCCTGACCGAGGTATTTGGCCGCATAAAACAGGATTTTGTAGAACCGGTAACAGATAAAACGCTCCTGGAAAATGCTATTCGAGGCATGCTTTCCGGGCTCGACCCACACTCGGCCTATCTCGACGCAGAAGGATACAAAGACCTACAGGTTGGAACCACGGGCGAATTTGGTGGTTTGGGAATCGAAGTGGGAATGGAAGATGGCTTTGTAAAGGTCATTTCGCCGATCGATGAAACGCCAGCACAACAAGCCGGCATACAGGCCGGTGATTTAATTATCAGACTGGACAGCAAGCCGGTAAAAGGCATGACACTGCACCAGGCCGTGGGTATTATGCGCGGTAAAATTGGTACAGACATATTGCTCACCGTCGTAAGAGAGGGCGTGGACAAACCTTTCGAAATCACCATAACACGCGATGTTATCAAAGTGCAAAGCGTCAAAGGCAGAACCCTCGAAAAAGGCTTTGGTTACATTCGTATTTCACAATTTCAATCCCATACCGGTGAAAATCTCGCCAAGCAAATCGCGAAAATTCGGGAAGAAAACAACGGCACGATTAATGGCCTCGTACTGGACTTGCGCAATAACCCCGGTGGTGTTTTAAACGCAGCCGTTGAAGTTAGTGATGCATTTCTCGAAAAAGGGCTGGTTGTTTATACCCAGGGTCGTGTCGCCGATTCAGAATTAAAGTTTAACGCCACACCCAATGAACTGCTCGAAGGCGCACCGATGGTGGTATTGGTCAATGGTGGGTCCGCATCCGCCTCAGAAATTGTCGCAGGTGCTTTACAAGACCATAAGCGCGCAGTAATCATGGGCCAGCGTACCTTTGGCAAAGGCTCGGTGCAAACCATCCTGCCGTTAAAAAATAACACGGCGTTAAAATTGACCACAGCCCGGTATTACACACCCTCCGGTCGCTCTATCCAAGCAGATGGCATTCATCCAGACATCGAACTAGAGAGCATAAAAATTGCTAGCGTCGAAAACCAGAGCGGCGTAAGAATTAAAGAAGCTGACTTGGCCGGGCATCTCGAAAATGAGGTTGACGAAACAGACGATCAAACTAACAGCAAAACGAAGACGAGCAAGGACACAGAAAAGGTAAGTTTGGCACAATCTGATTTTCAGCTTTACACTGCATTAAACATGCTGAAAGGTTTGGCAATTTTAAACAATAAAAAATAACGTCACTAACAACATAAAACCCAAGCCTGCTGCGGTACTACAGCAGCAGGCCACATGGTTTATTTTATTTACACCTACCCGCGACATTTGTCATGTCCAGCAAAATTTTTCAGCGTTTTATGGATAAAAACCCTATCACTGTCATGGCACATTATCCCCTGCATCGATAAATTCAATGTCCATTAAGGTGTCATGTCCCGCTTTTTCCAGACGAACCTGCACCAATTCAGCAAAATCACTGTCCTCATGCCTTGGTTCTTCGACCCCGTTATCAATCCCGGCAATACTGTTTTATGCCAGCATCCATGGTTCAGATTCCGAGTATATTCAAACAAGGAATAGAAAGGAACCGAGCGAGACCTTTGCCCACAGACAAGCACCGAGCTAAGGGTACAGACAGCAGGTTTTTGAGCGTCAGTCAGACAAACCCGTTTTGCATGCCAACCGGGGCGCCCGACGCTCAGCAACGGGTTAGCTCTGTTTTTTCGGCTTTTTTCTTCAGGTAATCGAGTATTTTCTTGATCACGGCCGGGGCTTCGATGACGTGCAGGGATGCACTAATGCCGCAGGCGCATGGATGCGCAGGAGCGGCGACTTTCATGGCGCCACCGCATTTCACTACAGGTTTCGATATCGATGTTAAAGCTCAGGTCAATCCTGCCGATTAAGCACTCAGCCTCTAATTATCGGAGTAAGATGCACGTGATACGGATAATCAATGGTAAATTTTACCCCTTAATTTGGCACTTTTTAGCAGGGGCTTCACTCTTATTTCTTTCCGGCATCGACACTGCTTTTAGCGCGGATAACGGCCCCTACAAAAAATATTATAAACCGGGCTCCCGTCCTCCGACAATGCTAGGTCAGCTTGCACCAGTCATCGGTATTATTATTGATGATCTCGGTAATTCTGAAAAACTTGGCTTACGGGCGGTATTATTGCCAGGCCCAGTGACCATGGCATTCCTACCCCACACACCCTACGCCTATGACCTTGCGAATATGGCGCACCGTATGAATAAAGAAGTAATGCTGCATTTACCCATGCAAGCCATCAATCAAAACAAGCTAGGACCTGGCGGATTAACTCAGAACATGAGCTACGGCGATTTTTACAAAACATTCATAAACAACCTGCAATCAATACCCCATGTGATCGGTATTAATAATCATATGGGTAGCTTATTAACACAACACTCAGAACACATGCAATGGTTGATGCAAACACTGCGCGAACACGATCAGTTATTTTTTGTCGATAGTTACACAACACGTCATAGCATTGCACACCAAACCGCCAAAGATTACTGGATTCCAAACATGCGGCGCGATATATTTTTAGACAATGACAGGCGAGACAGCGCCATTAACCTGCAATTTGATCAGCTACTATCAACAGCGAAAAAAAACGGCTATGCATTAGCTATCGGCCATCCGTACCCTCAAACCTTGCGTGTATTGCGAAACCGGATCGCCTCACTAAAATCATCCGGCGTTAAATTAACACCCGTATCACAATTATTATACAAATACGTACGCCACCCCAATCGCATCAACGATTAACACCGGCGTTAAACCTAAAGCCATTCGCTGGAAGAAGCAAAAGCCTTGCTTGAACCTAAAATCCTCAGTTGACCGCTCCATTCTGATGATACTAAGTTATTGATATGAATAGCATTGAAATCAATTTATTGCATCACCTGCTGGGTGAACCACGCGACAAGGCGAATTGCACGCTTGGGGCGCTTATGAGCGCCACTTAGATAAAAATCACGAAGTCGGCAAGCAAAACACCAAAAAAAATAGAGCGCAAAAATTTAAATTTTAGGGCGTGGATTAAACGAGTAACGCGAAAAACAATTTGCTGTTCAACGCCAGAGAAGATGCACGATATTGTTGTTGGCTTATTGATTAATAAGGTTGAGTTTGGAGCAGCTTTTGTGTTTATTGAATTGGAACACCCGGTACCCTTCGTTGTGAAGTAGAGACCGTACGCCTCGGGCATACGGTCGATACGTTAAATCAATTACTGCCCAAGATCGGGATTCCAGGGTTTTGGATCAAAATACTGCCGCCAAAACAAATTTCCTGAACCCTCAGGTGAATGGTCTTCACCCAGCGCGCCCCTTAAAAGGGTAACATTGCCGTTAAACACCAAAAAGTTGTACATATGGCTTGTATTGGGTCGAATTGGGCATGGGTTTACCTCGCCAGAACATGGGCCGGTAGAATTTATAGCCCAAACCCAGTCGCTAAACACAAGTTTGAAATCACCATTTGCCAGGCCATTGGTCTCACTTTTTTCACCCTGAGCGACTGCTATTGAGGAGCCGATTTCCCTATCGTCTGCCGTACCAGTGATGGAAATTGCGGCTCCACAGTCAGGATAGCCCTTAATCGTGGTATCCTGATCAGGGTCTAAGTATAAGGTAATGGTGGCAGTTCCGGGGTTTACCACATAATTCAAGCGTTTTCCGGTGGGCGTTGGTTGAGAGATGCCCACCTGCTGTGCTTGATAGGAATACACACCATAAATATGGTATCCATTGCCCAAAAAATGATTGACTTGAGAGTCAATAACACTACCAGGTTGTTGATATGACGAAATCCAGAAATAACCGTGTTCTTCCATACGTCCCGGGTCATTAGGGCTGAATTTCACGCAAGCATGATAAGTTAAATCCATACTGTCTGAGGCAAATGAATTTACCAGCGCGGGCACAGTGCTTTCATCCACGCCAAACTGCACTCCATTACCCACCGCTGCCGCGTCCGACGGTAGCACTATCTGAGTTAAACCGAGACTGATCGCTAATAGATAGGTAGCTTTTAACATGACATTTATCTCCTTTATCTTCGGTATGCTTGCCAATCAAAACCAAACGTTCAGATCGACGCAACACTGGATGGGTGTAAAAACCATCCTTCAAATTGTAAAGGCGATAAATAAAATGAAATCGGCTCAAAAATTTTGGATTTATTATTACTTGATTGCGATCGTACCATGAAAGAACGTGCACACAATAATGTCCTTACTTAAGCTCGGCTTTGTCTCCTGAGTCACTCTCTAACCACCTGCATGCAGTCATCAAGTTGAGTCCAGCCTGCGGCGCCGCCTGCTTTTGGTCTCCGTTATTGCCGACAGGACGCGGGAGCGTTGAATAAAAGCGCAGCAATAGTCGCT
Organism: Gammaproteobacteria bacterium; assembly: GCA_013152545.1. Taxonomy (GTDB): domain Bacteria; phylum Pseudomonadota; class Gammaproteobacteria; order SZUA-152; family SZUA-152; genus JAADGF01. The sequence goes on along the minus strand of JAADGF010000050.1, from coordinate 11,853 downwards.
CTATTTCGAACCTTTGTAATTGCAGAAGCCTGGAACAGAGGCTGAAAGGCAAAATGGGGACGTTATGACGCGTCCATTCCTAAACTAAAAGGGGCTGTAAAAAAATAAGCTGGACAGATTGCGCCGGATATCGTTTCGCATTCAAGGCGCGGAAACAGACGCATATTCGTTGTACGTAACCTTTGCCACAACGCCGAAGCCGCAAGGATAGACATGCAACATGTTCAATGTTATTTCTTTACAGACCCTTAGCATCTACAACTCTATTGTTAAATAACACTTTTTCAATCCCCGCACAAATGGCATGCCCAATGGTCATGTGCGCCTCCTGAATTCGTGCCGTATTGTCCGACGGCACTTTGATACAATAATCACATAAGGTCTGCATACTTCCACCGGAGGCACCGGTCAAACCGACGGTTATCACGCCTTGTGACTTGCATTGCTGTAACGCATTAATAATATTCTTGGAATTACCTGAGGTTGACAGACCAAAAAAGACATCGCCTTCACGAGCAAGCGCTTGAACCTGACGCTTAAACAAATCATCGTAACCGTAATCATTAGCAATCGCTGTGATCTGCGCACTATTCGTGGTCAACGCCAAGGCAGGAAGACCAGCCCGGTCTTGCTCATAGCGCCCAACCAGTTCTGCGGCTAAATGCTGAGCATCGGATGCACTACCGCCGTTACCTGCAAAGAGTAGTTTATGGCCATTGCGTAATGAAAAAATACTCACTTCCATTACATTATTAATCAGCGCAACTAAGTGATCGTCTTGAATGATTTTTGATTTTACCTCACAGGACTTCCGCAAGACGGCTTTTACTAACTCTGTCATTTTAACACCTTATAATGTGACGCATAATGGCATCAGCCTGCAACACCCATTTTTAACCGGAAATCCGTGCAATAATATCCGTTGTGGAATAACCCTCATGAAAAGCCAACACTTTTACCTCCCCGCCCTTCTCAGTTACCACTTGGTAGCCTGCAATTTCCGCTGCTTTATAGTCTCCACCTTTAACTAATACATCAGGCATGATATCAGCAATAAGATTTGCAGGTGTATCCTCCGAAAATGAAACAACCCAATCCACGCAGCGCAAAGCTGCCAGCACGCTCATCCGTGCTGCCGTAACATTAACGGGGCGACCTTCACCTTTTAATTTGCGCACTGAATCATCATCATTAACGGCTACTATCAGGCGATCACCCAAGCTTGCGGCCTCTTCGAGGTAGCGCACGTGCCCTGCGTGTAATAAATCAAAACAACCGTTGGTGAAAACAATTTTTTCGCTTTGTAAACGGCAACCCCTAACTTGCTCCAACAACACCGCTCTTGTTAACACCCCAGCTCTGCGTTTCGCTGTCGATTGAATCTCACTTAATAGTTCTTGCGGTGTAACGCTCTGTGCACCCAGCTTGGCCACGACCAATCCAGCCGCCAAGTTAGCCAAATTGGCCGCTGACTCAAACGACTCCCCCGCCGCCAGACCTGCGGCCAATACAGCAATAACCGTATCACCCGCGCCTGTCACATCAAATACATCACGGGCACGCGCTGCCAAATAATGTGGACAGGTGTCTTTTTGCAAAAGCAACATTCCTTTGTCACTGCGTGTTATTAATAGCGCATTAAGCCCCAACTGCTCACACAGTCGCAACCCATTGCGCTCCAACTCATGATTTGAGTTGAACGCACCAGCAATGGCTTCGAATTCAGCCTGATTGGGTGTTAAAAGCGTCGCACCGTAATATTTATCAAACTGAGAACCTTTGGGGTCAACGATAACGGGCACTGACTTGTTTTGTTTTTTTATTGCCGCTATTATTTTTTTAGCATGGTAAAGTGACCCCTTGTCATAGTCAGACAAAATAACAAGATCAACGTTTTTGAGAAGAGGAATTGCCGCCTCAACAATGGCCTCCGCACCGTTTATTAAACTACCATCTTCAAAATCCAGACGAATCAATTGCTGGTGACGACTCAATACACGCAATTTTGTAATTGTCGTGCAATCATCTAATTGAATCCATTTACAGTCAATTCCAGTTTTCGTTAATAGTGTTTCCAACTTCGTCGCGGCTTCATCCCGTCCGACAACGCCTAGCAATGACACCCGCCCACCCAAGGCGGCCACATTCAGCGCCACGTTTGCAGCACCGCCGGCCCGTTCCTCAAGATGTTGTATCTGAACCACAGGCACGGGGGCTTCTGGAGAAACCCGGGATGTGGCACCAGCCCAATAACGATCCAGCATAACATCACCAATGACGAGAATATGCGTATCAGCAAACGGCGGTAATTGATTTTTCATGCCATGTATCTTACATCAGACAAGGCATTAATGGCCACAATATGGTATTTTTTCTGGGTTTTCCCACAAGTCAATGCTTGCAGAAATTCAGTTGCAGCGGGATAGCAAGGAATAAGCGGCTAATATGCGTCTTATGCATTTTTCGTAAACCCCTTTAGCAATGTGAGCTTGGGTCTGCATCAATCACTACACACGTTGATCCTCACGAATATCGCTGATAAAGATTATTTTGGCGCTTCGCTTAGATATTTCGGGCACCGCCCTTCATCAACCTGTTTGCGTTGCTGTGAAATTAACACCATGATCACCAACAAATAAAACGCATAGAAATTTACCGGTAAACTGCGTTCAAAAATGGCCTCAGACAACGCAAAATGCATATAACCGACAACCAACAATAAACCCGACAACCCCAGGCGCTGCATCTCTGCATTTTGGTTTTTTGTCGCAGCAAAAAACAACTTTGCCGGAATGAAAAACAATAATAACAACGCAACAAAACCAAGCAGTCCACCGCTCACTAATACCGAAAAATATTCATTATGGGGATGCCCCCAATAAGCGGCGGAGCGATGACGCACCCCTTCCGCGACCAACGCCTTGGCATGCTCCTGGTAGTTTCCCCAACCGATGCCCAATATGGGGTTATTTTTAAAAATGGTCCACGAAGCCTGCCACATTTCCAGTCGTGTTCCCACGGATGTTCCCCGCACAGCGTGGTCAATCGGACTTTCGGCGTATAATTTAAAATTGTTTAATGTCACTCCCACACGATATGCAACACCGCTACCCGGCGCCAAATAGGCCATCAAAGGTAACAGCAATACAAAGGCTGCGGAAAAAACGATTTGCCAGCGGGAAAGATACGAGCGTAAATACCAAAACACGATAACCACCAATGCTGGCATTGCCACCCAACCACCCCGTGAACTTGAAAGCAAACTGGCGAGCAGACCACAAATCGCAGCCACGATAGGCACAAGAACCAACCATTTACTTTGCCCCCGAAAATAGCCAAACCCGGCAAGTGCCATTACGCCCATGACGAGGGATAGATTGCCAAACAATATAGGATGAGTCGCCCCCCGCGCACGGCCGTGATAACCGCCATAAAGGGGGCCTGAGGTTATTTCATAAACAGCGATAATCCCCGACAATATTGCACCACAGGCTAAACCGTACCAGAACACCGATTGTGGCAAAGTGATTTTTCGCAATAAAAAATAGGCAGGAATCAGCAATAATAGCTTGGCAAACTTACCCAGCTTACCCACACCCTGAACAATATTGTCTCCGCACAAAATAACTAAAATTGCGGCTAATACAAAAAAAATAACGCTAAAAAATAATAATTTTTCATCACGCCTTAAGGGATCTTCTCGATGCTGAAACGTTGCAAAAAACAATCCCAGCAACGCTAATACCGAATAAATGGTACTGCCACCGTGATCAATGATCAGCACTAATAACGGATACAAAAACACCAAACCACAACACAACCTAAAGAGGTATGTTGGCTTTGTTTTGAGGTGGGACATCTTCAGCAAGAAAATGGGCATTCAGGAAGTGACATACGGAAGAATAAATTAATTATTATTACCATAACTACAAAAGCAATGCATTGTAGTTTGAGATTAGTTCAGTTTGAGCATTTAAGCAAACCGACCCCGGCCCCAAGGGTATAATAACGGCTGCTTGCACTCAATTATGCACCGTATGCCTTGATATACCCATAGCGTTTGAGATTTAGGCATTAATTGTACGCCCTATTTATTCATTCCATAGCGACGTTAAAATTCCTTGCAATAGGCCGACTATTGCGTACGCGTCATTTCGCCTCGCCTAAAAGCGCCTATTTTTGGTGGTACTCTGAAATGAATATAACGCACACTTAACACCCAAATCTCAAACGCTATGGGTATAGCATTAATAATTGGTTTGGAACTGCATTCTACGATTATTAGAATTAGGTATCGTTAAGCACGTATTCAGCACCACAATAGGGGCACTTACCATTGCCTGTATCCATGGATATATACACTCTTGGGTGTGAATCCCAGAGTGTCATATCTTCTGTAGGACAATGCAGTGGCAGGTCGTTTTTGCTAATCACGTACCGGTCTTTCGCATTGACTTGCATCTGATTCTCAGAATTTTTTTTTGACAATACTGGTTCTATTTGGTCATTTATCATCGCTCACTCCTACGGGTGACTTACAAGATAGTAATAAATACTAACTGTGACGTAGCACATTTTTTCAGGAAACGGCTGGAGGGCATGCCCTATTTGTGCCCTGCCCCAAATAGGGCGCCTCGAAAAACCTACTCAGCACGGATATCATTAACCGGACTTAACCACGCCAAGTGTTTTTCATCCCTACCATGTACAGCTTCAAAATATCGGGTTTGTAATTTTTTAGTAATGGGTCCTCGCCCACCATTTCCGATAGCCCGATTGTCCAGTTCCCGTATGGGTGTCACCTCGGCTGCTGTCCCGGTAAAGAAAGCTTCGTCTGCAATATAGACTTCATCCCGAGTAATGCGTTTTTCCTTGACGGGAATCGCCAATTCAGCTGCCAATTGAAAAATCGTATCACGTGTAATACCATCCAGCGCAGAGGTTAACTCTGGCGTATAAACAATACCATCTCGCACAATAAAAATATTCTCACCACTCCCTTCCGCCACATAACCTTCGGTATCCAGTAAAAGTGCCTCGTCATAACCACAGCTTAAGGCATCCTGTAATGCCAGCATGGAATTGATGTAATGACCGTTTGCCTTAGCTTTACACATGGAAACATTGACATGGTGACGTGTAAAAGAAGAGGTTTTAATGCGTATGCCTTTCTCCAGGCCGTCCACACCCAGGTAAGCCCCCCAAGACCAAGCCGCCACCATCGCATGTACTTTTAAATTATCGGCGCGTAACCCCATACCTTCTGAACCATAATACAACATTGGCCGGAGGTAAGCTGTTTCCAGCTTGTTTTCACGCACGAGGGTGCGTTGCACCTCGTTTAAAACCTGTTTTTCAAACGGCACTTTCATGTTCATAATATGTGCTGAACGAAATAATCGATCAGTGTGCTCATGCAGGCGAAAGATGCTCGTACCTTGCTCGGCGTTGTAAGCACGTACGCCTTCGAACACGCCCATGCCATAGTGTAATGTATGTGTTAATACATGAATTTTTGCCTCGCGCCATGGCACGAACTCTCCATCCATCCAGATGACACCGTCACGGTCATCAAACGACATATTGCTTCTCCTTAAAAACGGTTTGTTACGTTAACATTAGAAATGGGTACGTAACCAGTTCCTTGTTTGGTATCTCGACCGCTGTTTCAGACTCTGTTCTCTCTTCCCCATCCATAGGGTGTCATCGTGAACCGTCTTTGCCCGATGATTGATGCGGGCGGTAACACGACTCCGGCGACAACGTCAAACAGGAACGATACTTACGTATCCATTCCCCAAATATCGGCAGCATCCTGGACATCAATCATGTATTTTTGCCAAATTGCAATGATGGTATCACGCTGTTTTGCAAATTGTGTAGCATCAACCACCGCCTCTTGCTCCTGTAGCGCAAGGTGATGCACTTTACTACGATACATTCTGTAAATATCGGATAGCGCTGTGCTTTTTTCAGCGCTCATCAACTTATTGCCGGTTATGGCTGATAAAATCCGTATGTTATCTGTATAGGTTAACATATTATCGTAGTGAACCGACCATCTCAGGACCATATATTGGACCATAAATTCTATATCGGCGATACCACCACGCCCCTGTTTAAGGTCAAAACTGTACTTACCGCCCCTATCACGCCCATGCACATCGTCGGTTTGCGCATTAGTCTCATCGACTCGTATCCGTTCTTTGCGCATACGCTCACGCATTTCAATGATATCTTTGCGTAACGCCCCATAATCACGCACCCGGCTCAATACCTGGTGCCGCAGCATATCAAAGCGCTTAATTACCTGGCGGTCACCTGCAACAGCCCGAGCACGCACTAACGCCTGATGCTCCCATGTCCAGGCTTTTTTTTCCTGATAGTCTTCAAAGCTATCAACATAAGTGACCAGCAATCCCGAGCCTCCACTCGGTCGTAAACGCATATCAACCTCATATAAGTCACCAGCAGGCGTTAATGTGGTTAGTACATGTATAATGCGTTGACCCAATCTTGAATAAAACACCGCATTGGAAACGGCTTTAGCCCCATCGGTAAGACCATTAGGGTCTGCGTCATACAAAAACACCAAGTCCAAATCAGAATCATAGCTTAATTCGATGCCCCCCAGCTTACCGTAAGCAATAACGGCAAAGCCGCTTTGCGCTGAGAGTTCGTCGTCTAGCGTCGAAATATCTGTTGATCTCTTTTTTCGAGGACGTCCATGACGCGCGGTTAAATGTGCCCATGCCAATGCCAACGTAGCTTGGATAACTGCTTCGGCAATATAGGTTAAGTGATCACTAACCACCATCAACGGTACTGCACCAGAAACATCAGCAGCGGCCACCCGCAATACGTTGGTCTGCTTGAAATGACGCAATGCGTCCATTTCCTGCTCAAGATCGCCTGAATCGACATTAGCAAGCCGCTGCCGGATATCCTGCTCTAATTCGTTCCGCAGTGGTGGATGATACAAGGCACGTGGATCAAGTAACTCATCCAATAACAATGGATGATATCCTAACTGCTGAGCCACCCAAGGACTGGCTGCACATAATTTTACCAGTTGGGACAATGCCATGGGGTTTTCCACTAATAAGGCCAAATAGCTGGTGCGTCTGTAAATGCTTTGAATCACTTTCAGTACCCGCTTTAACACCACATGTGCATTTGCATAATGAGCAACCGCCGCGATGAGCAACGGCATCAATGCATCCATGCGGGATTTTCCCAATGTTGTAAGCCCCCTGTAACTGGCTAGACATTGTAACGACTTTAATTGTGCTAAAGCGTCAATCGCATTGCTATAACCCAGTTGAGTTAATACTTCCACCGCTTCTTCATCAATCAGCACAGCTAACCATAGCTGCCGAACTTTATCCTTAACCAAGTTGGACGCTGGTTTAATCTGAGGTGCCTCAAACACTTGGTCAAAATAATCCCGTACATGCTTACGATGGTTATCCAACTGTTGCTGGAATATATCCCAGGACTCAACCCCCATTGACAAAGCCAGCAAATGCTGGCCTTGCTTATCACTGGGTAATTGGTGTGTTTGTTGATCATTAAACTGTTGTAATCGATGTTCCGTGTTACGCAGAAAGACATAAGCCTGCGTTAAGTCATTCACTACAAATCCTGGTAGTAAATCATCTTTTTGTAACACGGCCAGCACGGTTAAAATCTGCTTTTGCCGAAGTGCCGGTTGCCGACCACCCCGTATCAACTGAAAAACTTGACCAATGAATTCTATTTCACGAATACCACCAGCACCCAATTTGATATTATTGTCCATTCCCTTACGAGCGACTTCCACAACAATTCGATGCTTCATATCCCGCAGTGAATCGTAAACGCCATAATCGAGATAACGACGAAACACAAAGGGTCGCAATAATGTCGTGATTTCCGTATTGGTTTCCGGGTTTCCTGTTAGCACACGCGCCTTTATCATGGCATAACGTTCCCATTCCCGACCATGGGTCTGATAATAATTTTCCATTGCCTCAACGCTACCAACCAATGGACCACTTTCACCGAATGGCCGCAAACGCATGTCTACGCGAAACACAAAACCATCCGACGTCACCTCATTTAGAGCACGAATAAACTGGCGCGCCAAGCGACTAAAAAATTCTCCATTGCTCAATGAACGTTGGCCACCCATCGTTTTGCCTGGACCGGGATAAACAAAAATCAAATCAACATCGGAGGAAAAATTAAGCTCAGCGGCGCCTAGTTTCCCCATTGCCAGCACCGTTAATTGCTGTGATTTGCCATCGACGCCCTGCGGTTCGCCCAAATCCAACTGTAACCACTTTTGCAACAAGGTAAGTGTTTCTGAAATACAAGCATCAGCCAAAGACGATAATTCGGCCATGGTTTCCTGCAAATCGCCGTAACCGGCAATATCCCGCCAGGCAATACGCACCATTTCACGATTCCGAAACATTCGCAGTTTTTTGTGTAACTGCGGCTCGGTATGAAGGTCATGGAGTTGACGACGTAACGTGGTTAAGTAGTGCCCTGTAGCATAGCGGCTGAATAAATCATTGGAATTGATCAACTCCACTAATAATCCTGGCTGACGCACACAATGGCTTGATACAAATTGGCTGGCTGCAAACACTTTCACTAATGCTTGCATATGTGGCGCCAATTTCGCTGTTAACCAGGTGACATCAGCAACGTGATCCGTAATACCTTCAAACAACACTCGCCAATCACTTAATACCCGTGCTTGTGTGGCATGGTCATACGCTACCAATTGAGCCTTAACAAGCCCTTCGAGTTCGTTAAATTCACCCATCATTCAGTAAACCTTCTGCATTATGTAATTGATCGTTCTAAAATCATCTACACCCATAGCGTTTGAAATTTAGGTGTATTGAACCTGCTCGGCAATTGCAACTGCACTTGCCCCTACCTCCTGCTTACTATGCCGTCGCACAAACACTAATGATGCAGAAAATAATCGATTTTATTGAAATGTTTTAATCTCACTGTAATGGGGATACCTTATCGTCTCACGCACTAAATAAAAGATATATCCTAAAAAATGAGCCAAAACAGGCTTTTCCGCAAGTCGATTTTTCTGTTTTTCAAACAGTCTACGCCCAACCCTAAAGAACCGCCGATAGCGACCGATCAGATGAACGACAACATTAAATCTAAACGCATCAGTTGAGCGCTTACAAACCCCACTAAACCTTTAAAAAAATTGAAATATCATGTTTTTGTCACAGTCACTCAAAGGGTGAACACACAACGACCTGTCGAGCACGTTTTTTATCGCCTCTGGCATCACTGCGAATCGTTATAATAGCTCGCGATTACGCCTCATCGCACCTCGCCAGTCTCAATAATTTATCGTGAAAAACGTATGCTACATGCCATCCAATGGATGATTTTAGATCAATTTTTAACACGCAATATTAATAAGTTACCGGAGAACCCCCAATGGAAATGCCAGAACTCCTGAAACTCATGGTGAAATACGATGCATCTGATCTTTATTTTACGACAGGAGCAGCCGTCAGCGCCAAAGTTGAAGGCATTATAAAGCCTATCGAAAAGTCGACATTACCGGCCGGACGCGTAAAAGAGCTGGCTTATGCGCTAATGAACCAAGAACAAATTGAAGAATTTGAAAAAAAACCGGAAATGAATCTGGCTCATTCCGAAGCCGGGGTGGGCCGATTCCGCGTCAATATTTTTAAACAACGTAACCAAGTGGCAATGGTCATTCGTAATATTCGTGTGCAAATTCCAAAACCTGAAGAACTAGGACTGCCACCTATCCTAAAAAAAGTCATTATGCAAAAACGCGGTCTGATATTATTTGTGGGTGGAACGGGTTCCGGTAAATCCACCTCCCTTGCCGCATTAATCGATTACCGCAATACCAACAGCAGTGGCCACATTATTACGATCGAAGACCCCATAGAATTCGTACATCACCATAAAAAATCCATCGTAAACCAACGGGAAGTCGGTGTTGATACGGATAGTTACGCAGATGCGTTGAAAAACACCTTACGGCAAGCACCCGATGTCATTCTAATCGGAGAAATCCGTGATCGTGAAACCATGGAGCATGCCATCGCCTTTGCTGAAACCGGTCATTTAGCCATTTCAACATTGCATGCCAACAATGCCAACCAAGCATTGGATCGCATTATAAACTTTTTCCCCGATGAACGTCGTAATCAGCTGTTAATGGATTTATCATTGAATTTACGTGGCTTTATATCTCAGCGTCTCATCCCCACGGTAAACAATAAACGCGTTGTTGCCGTGGAAATCATGTTGGGTACACCATTGATTTGCGATTATGTTCTTAAAGGCGAAATCCATAAGATAAAGGAAGTCATGGAAAAATCCACCAACATTGGTATGCAAACCTTCGATACTGCATTATATGAACTGTTTAAAGCTGGCCGGATTTCACTGGAAGAAGCATTACGCAACGCCGACTCACAAAACAATCTGAGACTTAAAATCAGTCTGAGCGAGGGCAAGGTAACCAATAATGACTCAAATCTATCTTTAACACATGAAGACAGCAGCACCAAGGAAAATACAGAAAATTTCATGAAGAGCATTTCATTGCAACCGAAATAAAAAACGCAGCTATTCCTATGATGAAAAAAACTCAGAACACAAACGCCATAACCGACGCCAATCTGACCGATCGAATAAAACGCCAGAAAGCGTTGTCGACTGAAATAGAACGCCTCGCACAGACATCAATTGCTGTTAAACAAAAAGTCTACAGCACAGTTGAAGCCACTCACTATTGGAACAAAGAGTGGCACAACAAATAATTAATCCTAAATTAATCAGTTGAATCGTCGCGAGAACGACTAGGGCGCTGAAGGTAAAAGTATAAGCAGCATAAACACTATATTTGCATAAAATCTAAAGTATTGCTATCGATGTGAGGAGCTAAAATGAGAACATTTTGAAATTGAAACAAAAAAAACTTAGGGGGCGTTAACAATTAAGCACGCCAAATCATTGAGCTGACTAAATACAGCATAGATTGATAATTCCGCTTTAATTTTTCATAACGCGCCGCAATACGACGAAACTGTTTGAGCTTTTGGAATAAACGTTCAACCAGATTCCGTTTTTTATATAATTTTTGAGCATATTCTCGTTGTACCTTGCGATTTCGCCGTGGGGATATTACTGTTATAGCACCTGTTTTTTCAACCACCTCAACAAATTCATCGCTGTCATCCCCCTTGTCTGCCAAAACATAATCGGCATCAAAACCTTCAATAAGTGCGTTGGCCTGACCATATTCTGAAGCTTGGTCCGCCGTCAGCAATAGCCTGACAGGATTACCCAACGCATCAACCGCAGCGTGTATTGTTGTGCTCAAACCACCTCGTGACTTGCCAACCGCTTCTGCTTCCTGTGCGTTTTTTTGGGAGCGCCATGCTGATGTACGTGAGCGATAGAGCCATCAATCATCAGATACCCAAAATCAGCTTCGTTCGATAAAGCGCTAAATATTATTTCCCAGCGCCAAATCCACAACACAGCCTCAAGAAATAAACGATTTTCCTTCCCTGTCACACTACAGTTACTGGCGCTACCTGAGAGTAAGGGTTCCATTCTCTCCCACTGATCATCTCGTAACATCATTCGACTCATCGTATATTCACCGTTAAATTCAAATTATTGGTGAATTATGATCGAAATAGCTCTACTCTAATTGTTAACGCCCGCCTAGTACTTGAGCTAAATTTTGGTAATAATTCACACTAATGATGGTATTGTTTCATTTACAGGTTAAATGCAATACCGGTATGCTCTAACGTCGAGCAAATATTGCTG
>JAADGF010000087.1 GCA_013152545.1 Gammaproteobacteria bacterium | reverse complement strand
TTGCCGATCTCCGTGTCTGGCGTGATCTTAACAGCGACGGCATCAGCCAGAGCAATGAACTGTTCACACTGGATGACCTTGGCATCGCCTCTCTCAGCACGGATGGCACACGGGATGTGAATACCAACCTCGGCAACGGCAACAGTATCCTCAACGAGGGTACCTTTACCCGAACCGACGGCAGTACCGGCACCATGGCTGATCTCGCCCTGCAAGAACAAACCGTCTATCGTGAATTCACCGATAACGTCACGATCACATCTGAAGCCGCCGCTCTGCCCAATGTGGTTGCCACTGGCCCCCTGCGGGACCTGCGCGAAGCCATGAGTCTCGACACCAACGGCAACCTCACCAACCTCGTCCGACAATATAGCGAAGCCACCACCCGCGCCGGGCAAATCGCCCTGCTGGATAACCTGCTAAATACCTGGGCAGCCACCAGTGGCTTCGACACCTTACCTGGCGGAGACACCTACACCTTTGCGACTATTGATCGCGCCACCCAACCGGATGAATACGCGGCTGCGCAGGATAAAATACGTGTGCTTGAGTCCTTTACTGGCCAGGTGTTCGTTAATGGTAACCGTAGCGCTGGAAACATCATAGAAGATCCATACTTCATATCCGTCGAACAAATGTCCCTCATGAATCAGAGTTACGAAGCTATGCGGGATTACGTCTACCAAAGTCTGGTCATACAAACCCGTTTGAGTGAGTTCTCGGACAGCATCGGTCTTAGCTTCGATGGCACAGACTTGGCACTTGACTTCACCGCCATGGAAGCCGTGATGCAGGCGCGGGTAAATGCAGACCCGACGGAGGGGTTGATTGATATTCTGGAGTTTAATGAATTCACTGGCGACAGTATGCGAAGTGCTGGCTGGGAAAGCTGGACGTTTGTGGCTGATGTGATTCGGTCAGCACCCAGCAGCGCAGAGATACAGGCCGTACTGGATGAGTTTGGCATCACTTATGTTGCCCAAGCCGGAGAACTTGATCCGAGCCACACCGGAACTAATGCCAATGAAATTCTACTTGGCAATGAAACCAATGATACGATAAATGGTAGCGGGGGGAATGATACGATTGCTGGAGGCCTTGGCAACGACACTGCCTTGGCAACGACACTCTAAACGGAGGCAACCACGACGACACCCTGATCGGTGGCGAGGGCAACGACATCCTCAACGGCGGAGCCAACAATGACACCCTGATGGGTGGTGCGGGCAACGACACCCTGAGCGGCGATTACGGCAACGACACTTACGTGTTTAACCTGGGTGATGGGCAAGACACCATCATCGAGTTTCGTGGTCAACAAACCACTGACAAACTCCGTTTTGGTGCCGGCATCACCGCCACCGACATCCGTGTCGAACGCTTGGGTGACAACCTCATGCTGAGCCATGCAAATGGTGTCGATAGCGTGACCGTCACGGATTGGTTTGCTCGCGGCGCTTATGGTGTCGGTAATGGGCAACTGGATTTTGTGGAATTTGCCGACGGTACCACCTGGACCAGAGGCGAGCTCAATGCACAGGGACTACTCCTCAACGGCAGTGAAAGCGCCGATACACTGGACGGCGTGGATACCTACGGCGACATCATCAATGGACTCGGGGGTGACGACACCCTCACCGGCTTTGGTGGCAACGACATTCTTGACGCCTTGGCAACGACACTCTAAACGGAGGCAACCACGACGACACCCTGATCGGTGGCGAGGGCAACGACATCCTCAACGGCGGAGCCAACAACGACACTTATGTATTTAACTTGGGTGATGGGCAAGACACAGTGCAAGAATCTCGGGGTAACGACACTTTACTTTTCGGGCCGGATGTTGCTTATGACCAGCTGTGGTTCATGAAGCAGGGAAATAATTTACAGGTTTCTGTTATTGGTACAGATGATTCGATTACCATTTCAAATTGGTTTTCAAACTCGAACTATCAAGTTGAATCGATTCAAACCAATACAGGCATGAATCTTGTCAATACGCAGGTCCAGCAATTGACCGATGCAATGGCAGCATTTTCCCCACCATCTGCGGGCCAGCTCACATTGCCCGATGATGCTCGGGCTGGTCTGGCACCTGTGCTGGCAGCCACCTGGCAAACGTAACAATTTGCCTTACAAAACCTGAGTAACTGATATTACGCAGCCTTGGTGATGAATCAATAAATTACGATTTTTCGTAAACGCCATAGCCTGCATTCTTATTGAGGCCTGCGTAACATCAGTTAACAATTTAGAACAGCGCGGATTTGAGCAATGTTTATTCTATAGCAAGCGGGGATTCGAACGACATGTGGCGCTATCGATAATTGCGTGTAACCTGCATCGAATGGGTTTACTCCTGTAACGTAATAAAGAACGTGCACATTCCTAAGCACCTAAGTTTCTATATTTTTCGGGTGATTCACAAGCAACACTCATAATGAGACAAATTCATTCTTGCTTTTCAGTTAACGTTATAACCATGGAAATTCTAGCCAAATCAAACATCTTTATATGCCCATGGCACTAGAGCTTTAAGTGTTAAAAATCAGGAAAACACTTGTGGATGAGTGTTATTTAGCCAGGTTAACACCTAAATCTCAAACGCCACGGGTATATATCGAAGGGTTGGTTAAGGATGCGGCACTAGGCGCTTTTTACCTGCGGTTCGCTAACACCATTACGATTCGCAACCGTAACCGCCTGCCCTATGTTGTGCTTCAGTTGCCATTCGCCATTGGTTTTCGACCATAAATGATCCGAGCGCCAACTGTTTATTACCGCCTCAAATAACTCGTCCGTAATTCCACAATATTCCAAAAACGTCTGATAATAACGAGCTGGAAATTCACCATCGAATTTCTGTACCAATGCTATTCCCTCGTCACGCGTGATTTTATTATCTCGGATTTCATGCGCCGTATCAGACGTTGCCCGACCCATACCAAATTTAATATAAGCCAAATAATAGTGGAAACCATCCAGTTTATCATCCAGACTGGCATACTTGGAATATGTCCCTTCTGTACGCTCCGGGCTTGGTTGAAAGTCATTGTGTTCCTGGCAATAATAAAAATTCTCCTGCGGATCCCAACATTTATAATAACCAAAAAAATGTATTTCTGTCTTATTCGCCTTTATTGCTGCATTATCGGGAGACAAATAAGTATAGAGGTCTCTCTGTGTTAAACCATAATTTTTCCATATCGCTGGCGGCAACCCGGAAAAATAATGCCCATCATGATCAGCCACTTCACGCGTTGGTACTCCCGCATTTTTCATCTCGCCACCATATTCCACTTCGCCATTCTCACCGTACATAATCAGTGGTACACCATACTGTACAGCCATCCGTAGCGGAAAATTAGTTTGGCCATAAATAAAGGGCTGAAACGGATCACCTAAATGAATAAACGCCAGCTTCGTCATCAAACGGTGTATTTTACCGTTAGGGCGACCGACAACATTATCGAAACCCGTATCCACAAAATGCTGGAAATTCAAGAGACCAATCTCGGTATATAGATGGGGTGCCCATGTTACCGTTAGTGGGTTCATACCGTAACGATACTTAAGCTGGTGCGCAACAAAACCCCCATCTTTGCCACCACTAACTGGCACAATCACATCATAAGATCCATCGTGACGACGATGCTTATTCAATAATGCGATTAATTCTCCTTCACGTTTTTCCCAGTTAATCTTTTGCTTGTATTCCGAATAAGAACAAGCACTGCAAATACCATTCTCATCAAAGGAAATCCGTGGGCGTTGATTAGAAATAGTACATTTCCTGCAAAACTGTACCGTAGACGGTAAATTGTACCGTCTAACCACATCCTTGTTCTCGATTAAGATAGGTTCAGACATTTAGAACTCCTAGACACCCTTTGCACTGATTGCAACTGAATAGCAAACTCAGGTGCTATCCAATGTAGAAAAAATCTAACAAATAACCCAATAGGCCGTATACAGTTTTTATGCCTAATGTCGCCAATAACACGTAAGAAAAACCGGACACTACCTCTCAGCCCTTCTACACTGGTATATTTGTTGCATTTTATAACGCGTTACTGTTTTACACCAGAAGGGATATCTACACATATGAACCAGCCTTATGAAGACACCTACTTTCTAGACCGCGACCTAGCCTACCAAACAGCGCTGGCCCATAACATAATTATTCGATGTAATGGCGAGAAAGCCGTGCAAGTATGTTATTACGACGGCGCGCCATTTGAAAATGCACCTGAAAATCTCGTTAATGTGCCAACCAGTGAGTTTACCCGGTATTTTTCTACAAACACACACCGGCTCCCGGCAAAAGTAGAGGCTTCGTATCAGAAGCCCTCATCCGATGAGGAAAAAAGCTTGGAAAAAAAATTGAAATCTCTGCTACAAGCGGTTAAACAAAACCTAACGCCACAAGTAAAGCAGACAGCAATCGAGTTTGCATCCGATACGCTTTTTCTGGACCCTGAAATGGCGCTTAATACAGCGAAAAAAACACGGCCCGTCAAGTGTGGTAACTCGCGCTATTACGGAACACAAATTTGTTATTACAGCGGCGACACCGTTGAAAACGCACCTGATAATTTAATTAATGTAGCGTTTGATGATTTACTGGATTTTTTTAGCAATACCAGACTAAGACTACCTACTGCTATCGCTTTTCATAAAGATGTGGAGTATGAGGAAAAAGATAAACTGACCCAGGCCTTCAGCGAATTATTAAGTAAATCAATACAAAACAGGAATGAAATTGGTACCATATTATTAACAAAATGCCAACAAACCAAGCCCGATTTTCAGTTAAAAGAACCACTGCGAGTGCTGCTAACAAGCAGCCAATACGACGACCTTAAACGACCGATTATTGAAGGTTTTTATCAAGCATTTGAACACTATCACTGTAAAACAATGCTCATTATAGAACAAAACAAGTTAGAGAAACTCGACTCCCCTTGGGTATTCAAGGAACATTTTAATTTTAACCCGCATATCACATTAACGATCGACTCTTTCGACACAACCTGGTTACACCCGACCGTATTTAACATTTTTCTTTGGTGGAAACCGCCCTATGATATTTCAATAGGTGCTCCATTAAGTTGGCGGAATCGGGACATTGTCTTACCAAGCAATAACCACGATCAACTCTTACTTAGCCAGTCCGGTGCAAAACATATTTTAAGTGACTTGATAAAGCTGGACCCAAACAATACAGAGACACTCAATATTGACTATAAAAAGGCCGTGTCAACCATTATTAACACCATCCAACAAGAGGCTCATATAAAATAATATGAATAATGCCCCTCAAATCAGTTTTGATGACAATAAGGCTGATCCCACCACCTTATGGCCAAACAGAGAAACCGTCGAAGACACTTATTTTCTGGATCAGAATCTTGCTTTGAAAATCGCCCTACAGCAAAATATGATATTGGTCGATAACCAACAGCAGTTACAACAATGTTATTACGATGGCACGCCGTTTAAACAAGCACCCGCTAACCTGATCTTTGTTCCTGTCAACGAATTTACCACATTCTTTTCAGCGGGCAGCAAACGCATACCAACTTACCTTTACAATAACAATCAAACAATGAGCAAACAGGCGTTATTAGATCAGCAAACCGCCTTTAACGAAATAATAGAAGACGTTCGGCAAGTAAGAAATATGGAATTCCCTTGCATAGAACAACAGGAAGAATTTAAAGATTGTTATTTCTTTGACCGTAATTTAGCTTTAAAAACAGCAAAACAACAAAACCGGGTTACAACGATGCACCCCAGCATCACTGGACTGCAAATTTGTTACTACGATGGCGACCTAATCGAAAACGGGCCAGAAAACTTCATCAATGCTAAGTTTAAGGATATTTTGTCGTTTTTGAGCAATACTCGGCTACGATATCCATCTCGGGTCATTTACCCAGCTCAGGCAAGTCCTGCTCAACAATCGAAAATTACAGAATTATTTGATCGTGCCATGAAGGAGGCCAATAGCCAACGAGAGCAACTGGCGGGCGCATACTTAGCACGAATACGCACACAACAAGCAGCTTATCATGTTAACGAACCATTACGAATTTATCTTCGGGCCAACCGCTTAACAACCGTTATGCAGTACGTTGCAAAAAATATTGCCAAAGCCGTTGAATCACTGGGACACCTTAGTAAGCTATCGGTGGAACACAACGACATGGAAATATTACACAACATGTGGCATTACAAACAACAATATGAATTTAACCCACACATCGTAATCAATATTAACCAATTAAATAACCATTATCTACACCCGAATACCGTTAATATTATCTGGTGGCAAGACCCTATGCCTGCCCTAAAAAAAATGCAGCCGCTGCATTGGCGTGAACGGGATGTTGTTTTTTCTGTCACCCCCCTATTAGATAAGTACTTGACAAAATGTGGCGCTAAAAATATTCAACGCCAATTATTTTGTACTGACACCAGCATCTTTAAGTGCCAAGCAAATATTAAACGAGAAAATAAAGTGATTTTTGTGGGTTCCTCGTATATCAGCCACGTAACACACAAAGCCAGAAATATGAAAAAAAACGCCGAAATTATTCAAGAATTAAACCTATTAATGGAACAAGGCATAGCCATCAATGAGACAACGATAAATCACCTTGCCAACCACGTAGACATGGACTTCGATCATATTTTCTGGAATCTTTATCACATTGTGGTACGCAATAAAACCGTTGAATGGTTGTGTCAATATTCCAAAATTCCGGTGGAAATATATGGCGATGAATGGGAATTTAATCCGGTTGTTCAGCCATTTTATAAAGGCAGCCTTCAGCATGGAGAAGACCTTGTTAAAGCTTACAACGCCGCGAAATATGCTCTAGTCGCCCACCCCTTTGAGGTTAATTCTCAACGACTCAATGAAGTCACGGCATGTGGCTGCATCCCGTTGGTCTTTGACTGTCGTCATTCAGCGGAACAACCACACTGGGACAACCACCTACTGTATTTTAAAACCCGGGATGACTTATATAAAATTCTGGATAACAATGCTGGTTCACCGGCACCCCACATTGGTGAACACTTTGATTATGAATCCCTGGTAACACGCATTATCCGTATTGCTAAGTCGCTTTATCAAACACCATCAATGTAGTCGTCGCAGTAGAAGCACAAGCATAATAGCAGGCGTTCACGATAAATTATCGAGACTGGTAAGGCATCATGAGGTCTACAAATCGTCATATCCTCATCTTTTAAGTGAAGCGAATAAAATATAATATTTCAATTATTTAAAAGGTTTAATGAAACTTATAAACGCTCAACGAATGAATTTAAGATAATCACCAAAACGGTTCAACTTGTGGTTCGTTCTTCATACAGTCAAGCCTGATTAATTGGTTACAGCCATAGCTTATACCATTTTCCTTGCCCTAAACTCAGCGGGAGTTACACCAGCTATTTTTTTGAAAGCCTTAATGAAATTACTCGTATCTTGATAGCCAATTTCATAACCTATTTTATCAACCCCAATACTCTCTTGCTGCAAAATCTGCTTAGCTTTCTCTATTTTCAACTGAAGCATATATTGCTTTGGCGTATAGCCCGTTGCAAATTTGAAACGGCGTAATAAAGTACGCTCACTTAGGTGACAGTGCTTGGAAAGTGCTGAAAGGCTTAGTTTCTCACAAAGGTGAATTACACAAAATTGTTGCGCCTGAATAATTAGGTCATCACCATGAGAAAAACTCGGATGAAACCGACTGTAATGCCCTTGCAACCTACCACTAATGTCAAACAGACAAAAGTCCGCAATCTTTTTCGCCAACGCAACCCCAGAAAACCGTGCAATAATATGCAAAGAAAGGTCTTGGAATGCATAAAGTCCGGCAGCGGTTACTATACTACCCTGGTCAATCACCATATTTCGCGTACTAACTTGTTTAATTGCAGGATAATTTTCAGTCAGACGCTGGCAAAGCCGCCAATGTGTTGTCACTTGTTTTCCATCCAGTAATCCCGCATTTGCTAACCAGAATACACCCGCACAAGCCGCAACCAGTACTGCCCCAGACGCATGCCACCGCTGTAACGAAAACAATACTTCAGGATCAGAAAAGGATGGAAGTACCTTGCTTAAACAAGGCGGAATAAACACGATATGCTGCTCACCAACGGCGAGAGGCACTGACTCTGTTAGTCGAGACACAGAAAAGATCGATTGCTCTGCTTGATAATTAGCAATTGTAAAAATATCGTGTATGCCACTTACTGCTGATGGCATAGCATCTGAATAATCGAGAATCGATAACACTAATTTATTTTTCATAATGACGGTATTTGACCATTAAATGTCGTTTAATGCTCTATTTTTATTTTATAAATTTTAATAATCTACGTCCATTGGCTTAATACTAAATGGTAAAATAACAATGGAAAACACAGCATTGATTTTAATTGATATTCAAAATGATTACTTTCCCGGCGGCGCACATACCTTAGATAGACCAGAGCAAGCCGCCCAGAATGCGGCTAAGTTGCTCAATACATATAGAGAACAGCAACGACCTATCATTCATATTCAGCATGAAACCACTATGCCCGACATGGGGTTTATGTTACCCGGCAGTTTTGGTCAAGAAATAAACAGTAGCGTTAAACCACTGGACAATGAAACTGTTTTTATAAAGCACTACCCCAGTGCTTTTTGGAAAACAAACCTCGAAATACACCTTACGCAAAGAAATATAGAACACTTGATCATTGTTGGCATGATGACTCACATGTGCGTAAGCACAACCGCAAGGGCCGCAATGGAAAGGGGATTTGGAACTATTATCATCAAGGATGCTTGTGCAACAAGCTCCCTGGAATTTGATGGAACAGATATACCCGCAGAAACAGTACATCGAACCGCGTTAGCGGAACTCGGTCTTATTTCCACGATAAATTCAACTAAGTATTTTTTGAGTGAAAACTCCCTCTAGCGATAACGTTCCTAATCAATGTCATCCTGACACAGGGGGAATACTGAAGGAGCAGTATTCCAAACTCCCGTCAAATGATGTACATCCTTGTGCTTCCTTAATTGGGTAGCTATAAACCTAACACATCAATTGAACCTACTGCGAACGCCTAAGGCGCTAAAAATACGAGACTTTTAGCGCCTTAGCCACCCTCGTTACAACTTCATTTGCATGTTAGGTTAAAACGCCATATCAACACCAATTGTAAAAATATTCTGCAAATTTGAGGCCGGATGTTCCTGCCCTTCAAATCCCGACACACGACCTACAGTATCTGGCAGCTGACTTGAACTTGACAAATTTAAATGAGTCCTCGCATATAAGCTAATATTCGGGCTAGGATAATACTTAAGAATGGGGCTTAAAAATTTCACCGTTGTGTTAATTCTATCATTTATGCTGCCTGTCGCAGTCGCTACCGTAGGCAACCGCTTCAAACCTCCACTTTTCATATAATCGTAACGTACTCCGAACATCCAATTTGGTTTGAAGCGCCAATCCAGTTCTGCCGATATACCACTACCGTCCTTTTCCCACTCAGAGGTTTGTAAAGGTGCAGCGGCCCATTCCGGTCCGTCGATGCTGTCAGTGATATAAGCAGCGTAAACATCAAACAGGGCCCACTGTGCACGCGCACCAATTCCGACACGAGTAATATCTGTTGGATTTTTGGCATAAACAATAACATTATCAGCAGAATCATTCATTGATGCCATAGAAGCACCAGGATTAATATTGATGAGTGTTGCCTGAGCAGCATCGGGGGCCTTGTAGTAAAAACCGGACACCTGCGCTTGTACGGCATTTACTTGAAAATCATACCGTAACATTGCATATGTATCGGTACGTTGCTCCCCCCTCCTTGCTTCATCATTGAACGCGAAACCAACCTGATACATAAACGGGGATGTGTCACCCATGGGTCGACCGTGAACAGAAATTCCTGTTTGCACACGTGCATTATACAGATAGGGTTCGAAAGGCAAAATTGCGAACCCTTCATCAAAACCATCATCCACCAATGATCCGGCATTAGCACTTGCAGTACTTAAGCCAAACATTTTACTTGAAAATGCTAACGGCAAAAGCGGAATACGGTTAATTTCCGGGGGAAACTTGTCCGTATCAGCAATAGGCAGGATTGGATTCAACTGCTGGCGGTGGGTGGGAAAAGCGAATAAAAAGGAGGGATCAAATCGGCCTATTTTTACATTAGCCACACCCTGGGCACCTGCAAGATTACTAAACTGCATAAAAGCACGTTCAAATATAATCGATGTTTCGCCGCCACGGGCTTCCATTGTATTATATTCTGCCTCCATGAAATAGCTTATGTTCTTTGTTACCGTGCCACCAAAAAAGAAATTAATGATCTTTGGCACCTCGACACTGACACGCTCATCAACGCCCTCAGACTTCATTGCTGGGGAAATTTTATCAAACGTCGCTCTTTGGATATCAGCACGCAACCGAACTGCCATCATATTTGACAACCTGTCCAATGTAACCGGTCCTTGCTCCCCATCTAAAATTATTTTTGCCGTTTCTGCACCATCCGACGTACCTGGAAATTGATAACCGTTCTCCAAAACGCGTTGCCCAAAGGGGGTCAGCCGCGGCACATTCGTATGGCATAATGCACAATTCGCCTGATACTTACGCGCGAAGGCCGGAAGAGCACTAACACTGTCTATAGATAACACCAACAGCACAAACACTAACATCGCAATGCGGTATGATGATTTCGGTAGTGAGAAATGCTTTGCATATTGAAACATATTAAAACCCTCCTAACTATAAATCTCCCTGAATATTGTTACATATAGGACTTCAGTTCCTATAGAAGACCTGCACGTCACCTGTCTGAACCAACAATGATCACCCATTCGCTCGTTGAATATATGCTGCTACAATTTGTCGTAACAATTCACAGACACACTGACGCACTCTGCGTGGATTCACTGCTGAAACTATATGATCGGTGGTCGAAAAGGAGGGTAGAGATATACGGAAGGGTAAGGCATAATAGTTTTCACGAAGAATACTACAAAATTATTACGCGTAATTTGTCCGATCAAAGCAAACGGAACAACACTTATGTGCGAACATTTACATGTATTACATGAGTGATTACCATTAAAGCTTTGAACACATTCATTTTCAGTAGTTTGCACTATAACGGATAGCGACTTATCATGCATATGTTTTACCTGAGCAGCACTAACTTGGAAGTTACCAGCCTGCCCCATACCTATAACATGCATGGAACACACCTGCACCACCAATCCTGTCAATAGATAAACAAACCACTTAATAACATTTGAACTCAGCATGTCATTAAGTTATACATCATATTTCAACGAATTTAAACCAAAATCCTATTAAACATTTAACTCATCAAATCATTCGAGAAAACATTAGTAAACCATCTATTATTATGACAATGGCATGACAACGTTATGATCGTCACGTCTACGATAATTATTAATGAGCGGTAAAACTACGCTCTATACAATAGTCACATTTAATAATCGGCTTACAGTGTAGTGGTCTAATAGACCCGGACACTTTAATAAGAAATTAGTGCAGATGCCTTGCACTTTCATCGTCGCATGAAAGCGTTATTTAAACAGAGCCGTAATCGTTTAGGTAGCCGAGAAATGATAAAGAAATATGCAAAGAAGACGTTCAGATGATAGGGAGGTTGCAAAGTACGAAACTTAATGAAAAGAAAAAGCGGTCAGGTTTGTTGCATAATAGACAAAAAAGGGGTCAGGTTTATTGCATAATAGACAAAGTCGTTATTTTGATAATTATACAATTAATCTGACCTCTTAAGCTTTTCAACAAAACAGCTTCTGTTTTACGCCTTGTTGGGTACCAGTCCTGAAAATTGTTGAGAATATCCACGGATTTCTCTTTTCTCATTTCTCATTTTTTTTTAAAAAATGTAGCGTTAGGCGAAATATGATTTGAGCGATTTGGTGATATCAGGAAACTCCCCAAGAATTTTTTTATCTTCTGTAACCAAAGTAACATCTAAATACTGGGCTAATGCAACAAATTCACAATCGTAGGCCGAGCAATTACTTGAGCTCACAAGTTGCATGATATGAGCTGAAGGAATTTCAAACTCGTTATCCGTTAACAATTTTTCGGCTTGTTGAATAGTGAATAAAACCTCATCAAAAGCTAGAATATTTTTTCGCAAATACTGGCTTAAAACATTCCTAAATTCGCTACGCCATAATATGGGGGCAGTCCAGTCAGAGTCAGCCAATAATAGTTGCTCTGCTAGCTGAGACTTATCGCCAGAAATATAAAAATAAGAAATGATGTTCGTATCAACAACAATCATGGTCTGCCTTCATTTTTGGCCGCATTTAGTTCGTCATCAGCCAAAGGGTGTTCAGCTGTTTTTGCTCTCAATTTTCTGGCTTCAAAAATTTGTTCAGAAATATTCACTTTATGGGGAACAAGTGTGCGTTCTATGCAGTAGAGTATTTCACTGTTCATGCTTCGGTGGTGAACTTGAGCAGCCTCCTTGAGGCGGGAGTAAAGATCATCGGGTATATTCTTTATAGTCAGGGAAGGCATAGGGTTAATCTCCATTAAAAAAAACCAATACGGTTCCATTATGGTTCTTGTGCTTGTGTAGATCAAGAGGAAATATCGCCTAATCGAGATAGGGAGCGAGCTACTCAAGTCGGTGACTCCAGGGTGTCGAAATTCACTGATTTTCGGCTAAAAGCCACACCTGCTTTTTGGCTGCCACTTTGTAGTTAATATTGTTTAAATTCAGAGCCCTAAGGTGGCCATGCGACAATCAAAAAGTCGCTATTTCGACAGCCCAGGTCAGAGCCCTTTAAGAGAGCCATCCGGTCTCCCGCGCCGATTCTGACCAATCTTTGTTTTGAGTTTCCGCTCAATCTTCTTCCTGAAATAATCATTCCCTAATGGTGTTCCCGTTTGCCAGGCTGCACGTATCGATTTCAGGTCGTCAGAATCAAGATGTGTCCTGAACAAATCCTTGTAGGCCACAAGACGGGCATCTTTTGTCTTTCTCAAATCTGTGTACAAACTGTGTTCAGTGACAAGACGGTCATCCTTTCCTTGTGCATTATATCGATAGCTGCTCCAGCGATAATGGCCAGGTGATTTGACCATATTGGCTCTGATGGGGTTGAGTTCAATGTATCGCATGCAAATGAACAGGTA
>JAADGF010000053.1 GCA_013152545.1 Gammaproteobacteria bacterium | reverse complement strand
TGCTGCCTCCCGTAGGAGTCTGGGCCGTGTCTCAGTCCCAGTGTGGCTGATCATCCTCTCAGACCAGCTACGGATCGTCGCCTTGGTAGGCTTTTACCCTACCAACTAGCTAATCCGACATAGGCTCATCCAATAGCGCAAGGTCCGAAGATCCCCTGCTTTCCCCCGTAGGGCGTATGCGGTATTAGCCCGAATTTCTTCGGGTTGTCCCCCACTACTGGGCAGATTCCTATGCATTACTCACCCGTCCGCCACTCGACGCCTAAGCAAGCTTCCATCGTTTCCGTTCGACTTGCATGTGTTAGGCATGCCGCCAGCGTTCAATCTGAGCCAGGATCAAACTCTTCAGTTTAAAATTTAGTTACTTTATGGGCAACCAATCCCGAAGAGAGATCCAAATTCAGTTAATACTCGGATACTGACTTTGGTCACTCACATGATATTTTGTCACCGCCATATCGATGCAAGCACCCACATAAATTACCTGATTTTATTGTTAAAGAGCAGCGCTAACTTTCAGTTAGCAAAGACCATCAATTGTGACACGTTTTACTCAAGTCGTCAACAGATCATCTTAAAAATTTTGTGAATCACTTCTACCACTTACAGCGTTTATTCACTACTTTGAAGCTTCGCGCAAGATGCTTTAAGCGCCTTGCTTGACTCGTCAGAGAGGCGGAATTATACGCGTTCTCGGTGCGGCGTCAACCCCTTTATTTTCGCTGTGAAAACCTTAAACCTTAACGCATATAAAGATCGGTATCACCTCGTCGAGGGGAGCGCATTATACCGCGTAACCAACAAGTAGCAATAGCAAATACAATCTTTTTACTATATTCATTAAAATTGCTTTGTCATCGATTATGGCTGCGTGGCGTAGACGATATACACAGCGTAAATTGCAGTTGGTTTTTGTTGTCTTCCAGCATTAACGCCAATGAAAAATAGTTATTTCAGGGTAATTCGAGCAAATTTACGCTTACCAACCTGATAGACAGCTACCCGACCAGACTGAATTTTTAGCTGTTTATCATTAATCCTCTCGCCGTCAATTTTTACCGCGCCCTGCTTAATCATACGCAAAGCATCAGACGTGCTTTTAGTTAATTGCGCTTCTTTGAGTAAATTAGCAATCGCCAGCTCACCATTTTGAGACAATACCTCCAGCTCAGGCATCTCATCCGGCAACAAACCATCCTTAAACCGTCTGACAAAGTTCCGCTGCGCCGTCTGCGCTGTGGCTTCATCATAAAATCGCGCCACAAGCTCCTGCCCCAACAAAAATTTAATATCACGGGGATTACCGCCCCCTTCTACCTGTTGTTTAAATTTCCGTATTTCCAGTAATGGCCGAAAACTCAACAGCTCAAAATAACGCCACATTAACTCGTCGGATACCCTCATGATTTTGCCAAAAATTTCATCGGGCGGCTCATCAACGCCAATATAGTTCCCCAGCGATTTTGACATTTTTTTTATACCGTCCACCCCCTCAAGCAGAGGCATCGTAACAACGACTTGAGCCACTTGCCCTTGCTCTTTTTGCAACTCACGCCCCACCAGCAAATTAAACGTCTGATCCGTCCCCCCAATCTCTACATCCGCTCGCAACTCCACCGAATCCCAACCTTGGATCAGAGGGTATAAAAATTCATGCATCGCTATCGACTGACCACCTTTATAACGTTTATTAAAATCATCACGCTCCAACATTCTGGCCACATTGTACTTGGCTGCAAGCTGAATCATGTCGGCGGCATTTTTGCGGCTCATCCATTGAGAGTTATACACAACGTTTGTTTTGCCACGATCTAGTATTTTGAAAACCTGCTCCTCATAGCTTTGAGCATTCTCTCGCACTTGCTCGAAAGACAGCGACGGGCGAGTTGTGCTTTTTCCGGTTGGATCACCTATCATCGCAGTGAAATCGCCAATCAACAAAATAACCTGATGACCAAGCTCCTGAAACTCCTTCAGTTTATTGATAAGCACGGTGTGGCCAATATGTATATCGGGCGCCGTGGGATCAAAACCACACTTCACACGTAACGGCTTACCACATTTCAGCTTCTCTCGCAGCTCGCCCTCAAGCAAAATTTCTTCTGTACCATGCTTTATCCGATCTATCGTTTTTTCTACGTCGGTCATGAAACCTCATCCCACTAAAATCACTCATTAGAAATGACGATAGTATATGAACTCGCTAAAAATAATAACCATACCGATGCAATAATAATCCCAAACTAATCGGATGAACCTTTAACTCGGCAATTACCCTAGCAATGCTCAATAACGGTATTTTGACATCAAAACGACGCAAGCAATTGCCGGCAACCCCATACGGCATGATTCTGAAGCTTTAACAAAGCCCACAAAGACCCTTATATTCAAAAACGAAATAAACTAACAAACTATATACTTATTATGATATGAAGGTATTTACCCAATTAAATACTGGCTTTTAGTCTGCATCAATGCGTATACTAACTTCCTGGGTCGTTCGACTCCAGAAGATGTTTTTGATATCGCGAGTACAAAGTAAATGGCACAGAATCCCGTTATCCAGCGAGACTTCAAACCTGCAAAAAACACCCCTAACCGTAAAGGCATCCCTTATACTCACTGGGTGATTTTGCTGTCCAGCGTTATACTTTTTGGCGTTATATTTTTCCTGATATCCGACATTGCTGTGGCGACACGCGGCGCCAATAACCTGGAAGACCCCAACCAATATCAAAAAGTGTCGCTGCACAAGCAGCTTAAGGTACCACTGGACATTCCTGCCTATGACGAATCAAATGTAGATGATTATTTTAATGCGCCAAATATAAAGTGGAAAACGGTCATCGTTAGAAAAGGGGATACCTTGGCCAGAATTTTTTCGACCATAGGGATTAGCCCGAAACAATTGCACAAAATCGTACGATTGGGAAAGCCAACAAATCGACTAAAACGCCTTCTCCCCGGTGAAAAATTAAAATTTCTAGTTTTAGACGGCGAATTAAGAGAGCTTATCTACTCAATTGATGAGGCGCAATCACTGCACGTTGTCCGTAGCGGCGACACATTCACCGCTTCTGAGGTCAGTCTTGAGTTAAATAAACGCATAGCCTACGCCGCCGGCATTATCGAAACCTCGCTTTTTCTCGCAGCACAGCAAGCAGGAATTCCCGGCGGCATGACGATGGAATTAGCCAATATTTTTAATTGGGACATTGATTTTGTTCTGGATGTAAAAACAGGTGACCGTTTTTCGCTTATTTATGAAGAATACTTTCTGGATGGTAAAAAAGTCCGCAATGGCGATATTTTAGCCGCCGAGTTCTCCAATAAAGGCAAAGTTTATCGAGCAGTACGATATGTAGATAAAAATAACCGTGCTGAATACTACACCCCCGAAGGCAAAAGCATGCGTAAACGCTTTCTGCGCACCCCCGTCGATTTTGCTCGAATCAGCTCCAAATTTGGCAAACGCTTTCACCCCGTACTGAATCGTATGCGCCAGCATAAAGGCGTAGACTACGCAGCGCCTCGAGGCACACCAATCAAGGCATCCGGTGATGGTAAAATCAAATTTATTGGTAAAAAAGGTGGCTACGGCAACACGATCATCGTTCAGCATGCTGGCAAATACAGCACTGTGTACGCACACATGAAGTCTTTCAAGCGTGGCTTGCGGAAAAATGCAAAAATAAAACAAGGTGATACGATAGGGTATGTCGGTAGTAGCGGGTTAGCTACCGGCCCGCATTTACACTACGAATTTCGCATTAACGGTATTCACCGTAACCCGCTTACTGTGAAATTACCAGACGCGACCCCCATCACTGCAAAGTATAGAACTGACTTCAAACTCAACACCCAAGGGTATCTCACCCTCCTTAACACCCTAGGTAGAACCAACGTAGCATTGAGCAGTTCATCGCTAACAGATCGTCGTCTGTAATAAAAAGAAAGTTGTCAGAACTTTTACTTTTGTGCCGCCTCTTGCGCTTTAGCTCCTAGCGAGGCGAGTCCTAGCCCCTGCTGTCCAACGTAACATAATCGCGAGACGGGCTGCCTGTATACATTTGGGTCGGTCTGAAAATACGGTTATCACCTAGCTGCTCCCGCCAATGAGCCAACCAACCCGCAGAACGAGCAATGGCAAAAATAGCCGTAAATTGATCAACGGGTATGCCCATTTCCGAATATAAAATGCCTGAATAAAAATCCACATTAGCATAAACGCCCTTATGGGCCAGCCGCTCTTCAGCAGCCTTCTCTACCGCTAGCGCTGTTTCCATCATCGGGTTGATATTACCGCCTCGTTCTTCAATTAATTTTGAAACCAAGCCCTGCAGAATTGTGGCACGGGGATCTTTGGTTTTGTATTCGCGATGTCCCATACCCCAAATAACTTCTTTATTAGCCAGTTTTTTATCAACATAAGCTCCGGCATTTTGCGGACTACCAACCTCATGCAACATTTCCAAGACGCGTTGATTAGCACCACCATGTAACGGACCGGAAAGCGCACCAATTGCGGAGGCAATCACACTGTAAGGGCTTGCTAAGGTTGAAGCATTCACTAATACAGCGAAAGTTGACGCATTAATGGTATGCTCAGCATGGAGAATTAAGCAAACATCCATTATTCGCGCTAACATGGGATCAGGGTCTTTGCCATCCAGCATATAAAGAAAATTTTCAGCATAGGTTAAATCATTGCGCGGGGAAATGGGGTCATAACCATTTCTGAGGTGCTCCCACATAGCAACAATTGTCCCCATGCGGGCAATTATTTTTACGGTCATATTATGAATATAAAATAGATCCTCGCAAGCATCACCACCGATAAGGCACGCATTGCCTGGATAAAACATTCCCAAACTTGCAATAGCAGACTGCAACATTTCCATCGGATGGCCGGTAGCGGGTAAGGTCTTCATTAACCCTCGAATATTGTACTTAACACGGCGATTTTCCCGCAACTGCTCATCAAATTCAGCGAGTTCCTGCCGTGTTGGAAGCTCACCGTCCAACAACAAAAGCGTTGTCTCCTCAAATGAGCTGCGCTCCGCCAATTGCTCGATGGGATAGCCGCGATAAGATAATATTCCCTTATTACCATCAATGTCTGAAATGTTAGATTTGGTTGCAGGCACTCCTGCTAAACCCGGCAAATAATCACTCATAGGCTTTCCTCTTGCGAAAATCGATCCATTTTAATTATTGGAAAAAATGACTGGAATTAAACAGCGAGATGCTGTTTGCTTTACCTGGATCGAGCAAACGTTGACGGTAAACAGAGATAACAGGCATCAAATCCGTATTTATAGTCCATGTTCAACGCCGCCACCTGACGACCAAGCGCATTACAAATACCTCTATCTAAATGTATACATTGATACAATCACGATAACAACAATACTGTCCTGTCCAGAAAGAGACGAACGATGACTAGAGGGTGTTAACAATCCTTTTGACAATCCTGCCGATGCTCATTTTTATCCATCAAGGCGGCGCGAGTGTGGGTGTGGTTGCTCCACATAAGCGAGCAACAACGCCGAGGGATGAAAATGAGCATCGGGGTCCTTCGGGTTGCGCCTGAAAAAACGCCAGACTGCATTGTTCGTCGTTCATTTGGAATGACTAAACGTCTCTCCCGCCTTGCCTGACGATTTTTCAGGCCCAACAGGATTGCCAAAAGGATTGTTACCCCCCCCCCCTTAGGCCCTTACTTGAACGAAAAAAAACGTCACCAGCTCTGCTCGATTGAAAAAACACTCAAACACCCCTAATATATCGATTTTTATCAAATCGAAAACGATGAGCCACAACCACAAGTTGTCGATGCATTGGGGTTTCGTATCACAAATTGCGCGCCCTGCAATCCTTCAGTGTAATCGATTTCCGCTCCCACTAAATATTGATAACTCATAGGATCCACCAAAAACGTAACGCCATCTTTTTCCACGGCAGTATCTCCATCATTGACCGACTCATCAAAGGTAAAACCATATTGAAACCCCGAACAACCGCCACCCATAACATAAACACGCAGTTTTAAATCATTATTTCCTTCGTCTTTAATAAGTGCCTTCACCTTCTGGGCAGCATTTTCCGTAACACTCAGCAATTCGTCGCTGGCATCTGTTGTTATCGATGTAGTCATTGAACTCTCCAAACATTAGATTCTTCCAAAACTCGAGCTAATTATCCTGGAAAAACCGGCTGAGCGCGATATATTGCGTAGAATAATAGTGCGCCACAATATGAGGTGCATTGGACTAGATATTGGTTTGTGGATAGTGTAACGAAAAAGTACAAAGTTGCCTACCAACACCAGGTTCTTTATAAACACACCTGCAATCAACGCTTTAATCGATAATGAAAAGCTTTTTCGTATCGCGAAACACATCAAACACGCGGTTACAAGCTTTCAAGGGGTTTAAGAATAAGTTTCTGAGTTTAGTATTTTCAGTCTCAGAATCTAGTCTGCAATTTCCGATGAAATTCGTCAACTTTTAATTTTTCGTTAAAATCAAGTCTTTTAAGCTAGAAAGTGCTGATAGACACAAAAACAAGGACAACACATTAACGAATATTTCGCTTTGGCTGTGAGTCTTCAATTTCGCTATTTTTACTGGTTGGGAGTGATGATTTAGATTGATTCGATGCCGAATCCTGATGATTGTCATAATGAACCAAATTACCGTTCACTTCAGCGCCTATTGCCATTTCAATCAAGTTGTAATAAACATTTCCATTAACACGGGCGTTAGGTGCCAATTCGATATGATTGAGTGCATAAACGTCCCCAATAACCTCGCCATTGAGCACGATGTTATGCACATGTACATTTCCTTCCACCCGACCTCGTTCACTGGTGGTTACCAATGAATCCTCACCTTCAGCAATAACATTACCCTTTACAACACCATCAATATGCAAACCACCGCTAAAATGCACATCACCACACAATCGGGTATTACTCCCCACCAATGAGTCCAAATCTGGGTTACGTTTGATTTTTTTGCTACCGAACATAAGTAATTCAACCCCTCATTGCCATAGTCAGAATAAAACCAATGAAATGAGCAATAGGATTGCAATTATTACACCAGCAGCAAAAAAACCATTTTGACTCCGTTTTCCGCTTATTTTCATTAAACCGAACCCATCAGTTGATTAGCACCCAAACACAATTAAGAAATCACTTGTGACCAATTAAAAGTTTGCTTAATAGGATGCTGGCCTTTGCCGCTAAGCCGCAAATCAACCGATACGCTGGAAGGTGCAAACCCTTCAGGTAATACAATATCGCCTTCCAGGGTTTGGAAATACTTAAAACGCAACTTCAGTTCGGATTTTGTATTCCCCGACAACGCTAAAATATCTAGCTGTCGGAGTTCACCATCCTGAACACCAGCAATGAAAATCTTAGCTTTACCTCGCACCAGCGGATTATTCTGCTTGACCTGCGTCAACACTAATTTGAAGTGATAACCATGCTGATTACCCACTTTATTAATACTAAAATAGGCAATCGACAATCCAGTCGCCATTTTTGTTGGGGAAACGATACCGCTATAAAAAGTAACCTGCTCTTTTAATTCAAGTATTTCATTCTGTAAACGCCGCAAAGAAGAATCAACATTTGCGTAGGCCTCTTTGTCAATTGCTGCAGATTGCGTTAATTCGGTATTTTCCCCTAGCAGCTTTGCATTGATTTTCTGCAACTCCGCCAGTAAACCCAACAGTTGACGGTGTTCTATTATTAACGTTTCGTTATGATAGCCGGCCTTCTTATTGCCAAGCCAATACATCCCTCCCCCAACCCCCACTATCACAAATAACACTGTGACAAACAGCATGACCTTTTTCCAAGGCCGACGCGATTTAATAATTAAGAGAGAGGACATTGCATCATGCTTTACAACACTTTTACCACAGCCTGCTAAAAAAAGATAAAATAACCTCTATGAGGAGCCTGTCCGAGAATAGAAAGCCTACCGTAAAAGGTGCCAGATGATGCAATCGAAAAAATGGACTCTAAATGGCATTCCCTCTCGACGGTGAACTATTCTCGGACAGGCTCCCAGCTACCTCCTTGTGTACACAGGCTCAATCGCCAAAATAATGCACCCAAGTACGTTACGGTACCAAGGCTATATGATTAAGTCCTGTTGTTTCGTCAAAACCAAACATTATATTCAAATTTTGTACCGCCTGCCCCGCAGCACCTTTCACCAGGTTATCAATCACTGCTAATATAACGAGGGTATTACCCTGTTGAGGTTGATGGATGGCAATCCGGCATTCGTTGCTGCCTTTTACATTGCGAGTATCCGGGTGACTGCCTTTTGGCAATACATCCACAAACGGCTCATCTTTATATCGATTGTCGTAAAGCGCCTGGAAATCGACGCCAATCGCGGCAGGAGCGCTGGTTTTGACATACATTGTGGCGTGAATCCCACGTATCATAGGCATTAAATGGGGTACAAACGTGAGCCCTACTTCTGCGCCAGTCATTGCTGCCAAACCTTGTTTAATTTCGGGCAAATGGCGGTGTCCATCGACACAATACGCGGTGATGCTTTCGCTAACTTCACTCAAAGCGGTCCCAATACTGGCTTTGCGCCCAGCCCCACTAACACCCGATTTACAATCGGCAATAATTTCATCGTGAATCAACCCCTTTTCCATTAATGGCAATAAACCCAACTGTACTGCTGTGGGGTAACAACCCGGATTAGCAACCAATTGTGCATTTTTAATGAGCACTCGATTCACTTCAGGTAAGCCGTATACTGCCCGATCAAGCACATCCGGACACACATGCGCCTGCTGATACCATTGCTCCCATATCATTTGATCTTTCAGGCGAAAATCTGCTGCTAAATCAATAACTCGCACGTTGTTTTCCAACAAAGACACAACCGACTGCATCGCAACACCATTCGGTGTGGCAAAAAAAACAAGATCGCACTGATGCAGTAAATCGTCATTGGGTGCTGTAAACACCAAATCCAGATGCCCCCTCAAACTGGGAAACAGATTACTAACTGGCCTGCCCGCTTCAGCACGAGAAGTGATAACTGACAAACGCACAAAAGGATGCAATGCTAATAAACGCAGTAGCTCAATACCCGTGTAACCTGTTCCACCAACAATGCCAACATTGATTCTGTTGTGTGACACCTAAAACCTCCGATGTTTAAAATCATTTAGTATTTAAGACCTGCAATACGGCAAGTTGACGTCTGAATTTGCGTCGCTCTTTTGAATCTCTGTTAATTGATATAATTAGCCGGAAACAGCCCTATCATGATCAATTGTCGCCAAAAAAATCATTATCGAATCCGGCCAATTCATAAAATGCCTTGCTAACATAATCAATAATGCTCTCAATCTGTTGCTCAGTCAGCACGTTTTTCCAGGCGGACATCGTTGTGCCTGGCACGCCATTTTCAATCACTTTTTTGAGCTTTTCGCGGGTCATCCCCCTCATAAACCCGGTATCCGTCAGGTCCCGAGGATGAGACGCTAAAAAACTCCCAATCCAATTCTTTCCCGTGCCATCCGCTGCATGACAAAATGCACAATTTTGCTGAAAAAGACGCTGCCCCTGTGCTTCACTGACGGTTAAGTTTTTAACGAAAGGTGCTTTATCGTGCCGCGCATAAGGCGAGGCCGCCGTATCGGCATCCAACAATGCCGCCGCTCTGCCCGGCAACACTTGCGATCCAAGGTTTGGCGTTTTTTTGTGGGAATATTGATTTCTCGGATAAGAAACCGGCCGTAATTCCCAAATTACCCCTTCATCTTCAACTTTGGCGCGATCATGACATGTGATGCAACTTTGCATAAACAAACGCTTTCCTTGCCGCTGCTCCGCATTCAACGCTTCCCACGGTTTATCAACGGGAATCTGGCCTAACGCAAATGGAAACGCGATGGCGTAACGTTCATGATTAGGCCAACCATTCTCAATGGTATGGTAAGAAGTATTCCGCGCTTTATTAATAATAAACTCGTTGCGCACAAAATCAACAACTAAGGCAATTTCTTCGGTAGTCAGCGTATTTTTAAAGCTATTCATGGCAGTGCCAGGCCGACCAAGAGTAACAGCCACCAACATTGCCTCGCGCGACAAATCGTCGGTGGAAGTAGTGATGAAGTTTCGGGGTCTCGGGGTTAGGTAACTTGTTGCCAAGGTCTTTGCGTCCCCGGAATAACCATGACAAAAATAGCAGCGGAAATTATAGATTGCACGGCCATTTTCGTGTCGCGATAAGCCATCGGGACTGTCAGCGGCGCGTAGCTTTAGGTCGGAGGAAGATTGCTCTACCTTTGATTGGAATTCCATCGCACCCATAACGGGGGAAACACCCGCTCTAGCAAGGGTTTCCCTTCCGTCATGGTGCAAATGCGGCGTTAGTTGACTTTTTTTTTGTCGCCTACATTGGCACTACCAGCAGCACCCACAAATGCCTTAAAAACAAACTCAGAAACATTGGCTATTTGCTGTTCTGTCAACACTTTACCCCATGCTGGCATTACCGTACCCACTTTACCCTCACGAACTGAGGTAAATATTCTTTCCCGATTCAACATGCGCACCGAAGCTTCACTGGTAAAATCACGCGGCCGGGGCGTATTAAAGTATGCTCTGGGACCATTGCCATCACCTTTAACACCGTGACATTCAAAACAGTTTTTCATATAAAACTCACGCCCCTCAGCAGCATTACCGATCAAGTTTTTTGGCATTGCCACCGTCATATCAGCATCCACAATCGGCGGCATTGCAGCCGGTTGCATGCCAGCAGGCATCGCCCCGACACCACCGTGGTGACCTTGATGAGGATTTGTCCGTACCGCCTCAGCGGCGGGCGCCATCTGCATTTGGGCATGAGGTGAATCAGCCACTTGCGGATGGTTGCCTTGCATTTGCGGTTGTGATGATGACACAGACGCAATCGTTGCTACCGGGGCACTACTCGTGGACGTCGGCGGCGTGGACGACTCCGGCACCCCCTCCTGCATAAAAGCGCTACGGATGTAATCGACAACCTCAACAATTTCCTGCCCCGTTAATCGCTTATTATGTGGCATCATCGCTGTGCCGGGGCGGCCATTGGCCACCGAATTGATCATGCGCTCTCGTGTTAATTCTGCTCGGGACTGCGCAGAACCAAAATCCCTCGGTTGAGGATTAAGACCATTTTTTGTCCATATGGCCGAGTTGCCTTTATCGCCATGACAAACCGCACAATATTTCATATAAACAGTTTCACCTTTCACATGAGTGACCAATAATTCACCACTCTGTTGAGGTTTCATCATAAAATTATCTCGAATGTAATCCACCACCGCTTCGATTTGCTGGGGACTAAAACGATCTTTATGCGGCATCATACCAGTACCTGGACGACCGTAAGCAACCGAGCTAATCATGCGCTCACGGCTCAGCTCAATCGCAGCACTGGCAGTCGTGAAATTTCGCGGTGGTGGCCTTAAGCCACTTTTCGCACGGGTGTTAGCATCACCATGATCACCATGACAAATGGCACACTCATTGCGATAAAGCGCCTCGGCGTCCACCAAAGAAACCGCTCTCTCGGCACTAGAAACGATATTTTTTAACGTTTTTGAGGCATCCTCATCCTCAACTGATGTATTTTGCGATTCCGCAGCCATTAGATCCGCCGACAAAAAAACAGTTAACAACATTAAAAACCGTAAAACTCGATATTCCCTAATAAAAGTCATTCCTAATAATTCCCAACGATTTGACTGAAAAATGAAAGATACTTACAAAACTGCTTTCAGTGCCTCCTGACAAGATAAAATAGGTAAAAAAGCGGAATTTATGCATACATTTACGCATGACATGAGTGTTTGAACGCATTTTCAAATGCCGCCAGGAGCCACCTCAATGAGGTTTGCAAACACCCTTTGCAAACACCCCAACCGAATACTAATAAATATTGTCACTAATAAAAAGCGATTTATTGCCGATTACGGTAGGAGTCTGTTGCCGTTTGAGTTTTATCCCCACCAAACTCAAGCCTCAACCATCGGTCTCAGCAGGAATGAAACTCAAACGACAACAACCGCAGGAAAAGAAAAGCCACTCCCCGAAAAATAGAAAATTAAATAGCGAAAAAACCACTTTATATCCCATTTTCGTTAAAAAAACAGATGAAGTAGAAAGGATATTGAACTCAACATGGCTGCCCCTCGCCGCAACACCCACCCCGGACAGCCCCCTGTCTATTCAACACAGTGAATCAACCCCAAGATTGTGGCTTAAATTACAAAATTGCGCTACTCTAAAACCACTGCTTTATATTCAATTTATAATGATTTAGATGGGGGCATCAGATAGTATGATCATTGTATCCAATGGAGCATTAAGGAGCGGCAGACAAAACTTAAGAAGAAGGGCGGGGGTTCTAATGATCAATACTGCAGCAACTAACAGGCTCCGCATTCGCCTGTCCATGAGCGTATTAGTCCTGATGGCCAGTCTGGGATGCGGACTAAACACCTATGCAGCGGCCATTGTTGGCGACCCGGTACTGGGGGCAGACGACCCAATCATTGGCTCTAAACATGACTTTACCGGTTTGAATGAACGAGCCGGGGTCGTCGCAATGGAGGGTGTCGCGTATTCCGACTATGGCTATTCCTGTGTATACTGCCACATCCCCCCTGAAGATGCAGGCGCACAACCCGCTGACTTCGGCGGCATTCCAGACTGGAACCGATTTGTGCCCGCAACTGAAAACTACCAACTTTACCCATCGGGCAACAGCCAAACATTGGATACCAATCCTGGCGTGCCAAACCCTATTAGCCTATTATGTCTATCATGTCATGACGGCACAATGGCGGTGGATATGGTGGTGTTTAAACCAGTTACCTTTGACCCCACAAAAGATGAAGCCATGCATATGAAACTAAGTCCCAGCGACGATATAGAAAGCTGCGGCAAATGCCATAATGGACAAATAGCGCACAGCATTGACATAAAAGTCATCGGCACCGATTTACGTAATGACCACCCCATCTCGATGCAATATGCTGGCCTTGGCTGGAAAGACCCCGACTTCAGGCCACTGGACAACCAGAACGGATTTGATAACGGTGTCAAACTTTACCAAGGTAACGTTGAATGCATGACGTGTCATGATGTTCATGACACCAGCAACGAGCTTCTACTCCGCGCAAACGCCGAAGTATTATGCTTTACCTGCCACATGAAGTAACCTGCCCAAAACGCCAATGAAATATTAAGATTGTGCTCCCGTCGCTGCACCGTTAATATTGCGGTTTTGGCGTAGCAATCAGGCAGGTATATTTTACTGGCCTCTGTACCCGTAATTCATGATCAACAACTCAACGCTCACATTATAATCAATGCGCATTATAATCGTGTATTATTGAAACGGGCAAAATAACACGTCGCTTTGCATAATAAAATTACCGTTAAATCGCAAAAAATAACGTTAAACCACAACGCCATTTCCATTATTAAACGAATCATCCACTCATTCATCACGAAGAAAACCCGCATGTTTAGAATACAGATAAGAACAGCTTATTTTTTCATTATATTATGTTTAATTATTTTATTAGGAGGATGCGCTTCAGACGCCCACCGAAAAAATGAAGAATATAAACCACCGGTATACCCACCGCCCCCCGAAAAAGCACGATTTATTTTTGAACGCACACTACGCAGTAGTTTTGACGTCAAACAAGTAACCGCAATGGAACGTTTTAAAACGTTCGCAACTGGCGTCTCTGGTGCTGGTTATGGTTTAGCCAAACCTTATGGCGTCGCCGTTTACCAGGGGCGGGTCTATGTAACAGATACCGTACAACGGGTCGTAATGGTGTTTGACGCACCCGGTAAAGATTTCAGAATCATTGGCCGGGAAGGTGCTGGCCAGCTCACAAAACCCATTGGAATTGCTGTGGACCATCGTAGCGGAACACTCTATGTGGCCGACAACACCGCCAAACGTATTGTCGTTTTTGATAAAGATGAAAAATTCGTGCGGACAATTGGTGGTCCTGAGTATTTTCGTCGCCCATCCGGTGTTGCGGTCAGCCCCGACGGCAGCTTAATCTACGTCATAGATACCGGTGGTGTCGATTCACAAGCACATCATCTGTACATTTTTGACGCACTCTCTGGCGACCATGTTAAAACTGTCGGGAGTCGTGGCACTGGCGCCGGACAGTTTAATCTTGCACTTCAAGCTACCGCAGCACCGGACGGCACTGTTTACGTTGTGGATGGTGGTAATTTCCGCGTACAATCCTTCCTCCCTGACGGCAGCTTCAAAAGCAGTTTTGGCGCTATTGGCCGTCGCTCCGGTCAATTTTCCCGCCCCAAAGGTATTGCAACCGACAAACAGGGCAATGTCTACGTGGTTGATGCCGCCTTCGGTAATTTTCAAATTTTTGACCCAAAAGGACAACTGCTACTTCACGTTGGTAACCGTGGCTTTAGAGGGATGCCAGGCGAGTACATGCTCCCCGCCGGTGTCGCCGTTGACGAAGACGGCCGCGTTTATATGGTTGACCAATATTTTAAAAAAGTGGACGTATTTCGCCCCGCTGACCTCCCAAAAGACCAGGGTTGGTTGAGTTCTGAACGCAAGGACAAGAAATAAACAAATCAAATTAACCACTTACGAGGTCTTTACCAAGAGAATTTTATTGACAGTAATCAGGAATTTCATTACATTAGGCCCACCTTAGGTAGTGCATGAAAATACTCTAATAACAACTTGTTAGTGCTATGACGTGCTATTTGCGCAACTTTCGCGCAACTGAGGAGTGATGATACCAACAAAAACGCTACTAAATATAAGCAAAACAATTTAGCAGCAAGGAAAATGAAGGACGGCATACAGCCATTGTTGTGATGTCAAGCAGAAATAATTTTTGGGGAAAAGTTATTTCACAGGGAAATTACGCTGCAATATTATGTGCAAGGGGAGCTTACGCATGAAGCGAACATTATTAAAAACAAGCAAAATCATTGCCATCAG
>JAADGF010000109.1 GCA_013152545.1 Gammaproteobacteria bacterium | reverse complement strand
GATGGCCAGCTCCCTTTTAATATAATTCTCCATTAAAACCGATGGATTGTAGCAGATTTTGAATCTTACACCTTAACTTAATGGCAGTGACGTAAAGCCTTGAAGGGTAAGGTGGTTTCGGGGGTTCGAAATCCTTCTCCCCGCACATACCCTAATTTATCTGCAAAAGTGAGTTTCATCATTGCATGACGGTCTTCCATGCGACCTGTAATCCATAGCTGGTAAGGGTTTGTGAGAAAATCCATCGCGGTTCGAAAACTTTTATCAAAGTCTCTGATCGGACGGCCACAATTAGCGATTTTTTCCTGCATAACCTGCTTATCGAGCTGAAGCTGGCCTATGCGCTTTTCATAGGCGCTGATGATGTTATCCGATTCCGCATCAACAATGCGATCAAGTAATATGAGCCCTAACTTTGTCAATAGGCACTAACTAACTTTTTCGGCTCATTGAAGAGCCAAACTAAAAATCCGTTAACAAAATCGAATACTTCGTCTGTCATCGTCGTTGCTCAATAAATCACTTACAGCAAATACACACG
This sequence comes from Gammaproteobacteria bacterium, assembly GCA_013152545.1. GTDB lineage: Bacteria > Pseudomonadota > Gammaproteobacteria > SZUA-152 > SZUA-152 > JAADGF01. Next base: position 90,909 of record JAADGF010000109.1, on the reverse strand, counting down.
AGGGTCTCTTATTGTGGTCTCACCACTGCCTGCTTTTATCAATCCATTGAGTATTGCAGGGTCACTAGGCATTCATCGGTAACCTTGTGTTGGCACTATCGGCTATTCAAAGTGGCAGGTTTGCTCATTGAGTATCAAAAACAAATAACGGGAAGGCATTAGAGAGCGATTCTCTGTTGCCGATTCGAGTAGTAAAGACTCTGTATAGAGGCAAGCTACAGACTTATATAAAATCAGCGTTAAAGAATAATGATTTAAGACTGTCTGAGGGTTGTCGTCAAAGCATACTATTAAACTGCATAAAACAATTATATAAAATACAATGGAGTGTGGGGATACAGGAAAAATACGAATAAGGGAAAGGTGTGGTCCTGTACCTTACCCGTTACATGAAAGCTGGGCCCATTACCCGACACAAATCATAATTTGCATTAACAGCATCGTGTTCCTTTACAAAGACCACAGAGATCAAAAAATTAAACTGATATTGCTAAAGCGCGATGAATTTGTGCAGCGAATACTGTAGCGTGTGCCAGAAATGAGGGGCATGTTGTCTGTCATTTTGGCTTGTACGCCTTAAAAAAACCAGAAAAAATGCAACTGCTGTCGAGAAGTGATAGATGGGGTTAAAGAAGAAGAGATAAAGACTGGAAAAGAACTGGAATCTACGTTAGATTGGTGCTGTGAAAAGTGTGGAGCAACTCTGCGCAGGGTTTATTCGAGGTATCGACCAGGTTGTTATAAAAATTCCTCTATTAAAAGAGAGTGCTAACCGTGTAGATGTTCCACAAGACGTTCAAGCGGATATCGCAAACGTGCCACAGATGAAGGGCCGTGTGAAATTGCGCTATTGTAGTTTTTTTGACGGTGTACGATGCCGCTTAACTCAGCGTTTAGGTAATTAAATGATAATCAATATTGGATTTAAATAAGGAATATTATGGTAGCAGGATTTGAGTTAAGAGAAATTTCTAAAAAAGGAGAGGGTATTTTTGCCACTAAATCATTTATGATTGGTGACATTGTAATGATTGGTGTTATTGAAAAAAGACTTAATGGTAATCACTCTCATGCTTCACAAATTGGTAAAAATGAGTATGTCCTTCATGCTGGAATGATAGCTAAAGTTAATCACTCCTGTAGTCCCAATTGCGGTATCAGTGTTAATGAAACGGGTGCTCATGATTATGTCACGATAAAGAGTATCAGTATTGGCGAAGAAATAACGTTTGATTATGCGATGAGAAATTATAGCATTGATTGTTTTCCTGATAAGTGTATATGTGGCTCTATAGAATGTCGCGGTAAGATTACTGGGTGGCGGGAGTTATCAAACGAAAAAAAGAAAGTATATGAAGGTTTTGTAGCTCCTTATCTACTTGAGTTAGATGCTGCTAGTTATTTACATAAGATGTAGATTTATGTTAGCTAATTATGCGGTTAAACCGAGTGAAATGCGAAAAGTCTAACCAAAATATTCAGCGGACAGCCTAAAGCGTTACGCTTTTTACTGTCGTTGATATTGACGTCGTGTGTGTCGGGCGGCATGACAAAAAACTAGAGAGTTGAAAGCCCTCTTCAGGTAATTGCAGAGCCCGAAGGCTAGGAGAAGGACAAGGGCGTTTGTGTAGGTGGTCTGAAGGAAGTCCAAATCCAACGTTGTAGGGCGATGGACAAGAATCGGATATGAGGTGTGGCATACCTGGGACTTTGCTGGCACGTGATAGCAAAGTTCTCCATCTGCAATAGGAGTGTGCTTTATCCCACAGGGATTTTCGTTGCTCATAAATCCGACGTTTACGCAACGAAAATTTTGTGCCTTACCCCGGGAGATCTGTATTGTGTGTAATGCTGAGCGGGATTTGGTAAAACCCGCATAATGTTGTCAGGTGGTACCGAAATGCCCTTCAAAACACACTATCATATCCGTTTAATTAATAGGTGAATTAACTTCTCCCAAAATCATAGCTTATTTCTGGAGTTTTCGGGCTGGCACTAATTATGATTAGCCAATGCTAGAACAGGTCGGTTGGCGATGTATTCAAAGCCACTCGATACACCGGTAATGGTTTGAAAAAAGTGCTATGAGCGATCGCTTCGGTGAGAATTTTGCGTTTGCATAAAAAGGATACATTGTCGTTGCTTGGGTCGTTTGCTAGTGTATAAAAATGACAGGCTTCCTGTGAAGACGAATTTTGACCCTAAGGTTTCCCATCTTAAGAAGCGTCGAGATGTTGTGATTGAAAAAGGTGTGCAGACAGGCCTTAGGTTTTTAGGTGTTCATCCAATTGTACACCGTTTTTTTTACTTGCTTAGCGGGCAAGAACTCCTGCTCCAGCCTGCCTTTTTCACTCGTCAAAAGCTGTTGAAAAAGTTTCTTTTCGTCGGCGGTAAGTGCCTCAGGCGGTATATTTCCTGCTGTTTTTGGTTCTTCAACGGCTTTGTCAGAACAGTGTTGCTGAAAGATTTCTCTTGTCATGAGCAGTGCGCTGATTAATGGCTGGTATTGTCGTGCTTTGGCTAGCATGGTGAGGCCCCAGGTGTCGATGTCACCCCAGTAGGCGAGCTTTTTATCGGTTAACCATGTTGCGTTCATCCAGCTTAAATTGAGGCCAGCACCGAGGATGGCGAGGGTGTTTTTTAGCTTGGGCAACTGGTGCAGGCAGCGTTCGTTTTCGACAATGAGGAGATTGTGGCCGGGCAGTGGCATGGTGGTGAGTTCGCTGTCGCGCACGCGGATCTGTTTGAATGGCAGTTGTTTGTCGTCGAGGTCGGCGATCAATAACCAGTGGTCATCTTCCTTGATTGCGCCTAGAAATTCTTCCAGGCCTATTTCGCTGATGAGGTTGTCGAAGCGTGCGTCCAGCAGTTTGATGACTAAGCCACGATTACGTTCAAAAAATTTACTGTCGATGCCAGCCAGGGAGAGCGCTCTAAGTGGGATGTCGATGGCACAGCCCTGTTCTAGTTGCATAACTAATTCACACGCCTGGATCACTTCGTTTTGATCTTTGTTTGAGATCAAATGGCGTTGACGGATCAGTAGCGAATGAAAGAGGGAATCGGTTTTGCTAAAAATGGCAGCGAATTTTTGAAACTCTGTTTTGATGTCTTGGTTGCCGGTTGCTGTGATCCAGTCGGAAGGTTTGTGCAGGCGCCATAGCGTTGGCGTCTCGATAGCATCTTGGGTATCACGATAGTTAATCTGTTCATACAGCACCTCGCCGATGGAGACATTACGCCATTGTTCAAGGTGTTTACGCACGTCGTCCAGATTGTGTTTGATTTTACTGGCGCTGGGTTTGCGGATGGTGAGTTCAACGGGCCAGCTCTCCGGTTGGAGTAGTCGTTGTTCGCGGGTGTCAGCGTTTGCCCATTGACGAGCGAGTTTGTCTGCTAGTTGATCCGGTGATTTCATTCGGTTGCCTCGCTGCTTGCGAGCGCATTGGTCTTAGGGGCTTGTCCGAGAATAGAAAGCCTACTGCAAAAACGCCATATTGGCCTATTTTTACGATAATTTTCGTTAAATCGGTTCAATGTTCGCCTCAAGTGCCAAACGCAGGTGCCTGATGCAATCGAAAAAATGGCCTCAAAATGGCGTTCCCTTGCGACGGCTACTATTGTCGGACAGGCTCCTCCTAGGGTTTACCGCTTTTAGCTCTGTCGAGTTGATTTTTCGATGAGCGACGTTTTCCAACTCCTCCCAGCTCATCGAGGTGAGGCTTGCTTTCATGCCTTTGCGGTGGACCAGGATGGCGGAGCGGGTATGGTTACGCAGCAGGCGCATCTCTTTGTTGGGGGTAACGAACAGCGGATGCAGACCGAATTCACGCAGGGCGGCGATGATGCGTCCGGCCACGGCTTGTGAGCTTTTTGAGAAGGCCTCATCCAGTACGATGGTGCCGAACAGCGGGCGTGTCATGCCATCGGGGCAGAGCGCGTAGCTGAGTGATGCGGTGAGGATGTAACTGGCAATGATCTCTTTTTCTCCGCCACTGCCGCTCTGTGAACCTTTGATTTTGCCGATCTCTTTTTGATTGTGGCGATTCAATATGGCGGCTTCAAACTGTAGTCGGTGACGGGGGTCGAGCAGGGCCTTGGCGGCAACGGTGTTTTTACGCTCGCTGGCATCTTTCAGGATAGCAATAACGTTTTTCAGTGCATTGTAGTGGCTTTCACCGTTGTCATCTTTTAACGCAGCAGAACGAAGACGTTGTTGTGCTTTGACCAGTGTCGAGACTTTCTCATGCCTGACTCGCTGTGGCACGAGTTGGAGATATTGGCCGGCTTGAAAATCGACACGCTGTAGGGTTTGGTTCAGTTCATCAATGCGTTCTTCGATATGAGAGGCTTCGTTTTCGATATCGGTCAGCAGCTGGGTTACGCCCTGGTCGGAGGACTGGGTCAGGTAATCGAGAAAGCGCGCCTGCTTTTGTGGCAAGGCCTCTTCTGTCAGTATTTTGAGTCGCTCAAGATAGGTGGGAATATCCTCTATCTCTGTGCCTGTTTCTGCCAACGCCCCGTTATCCACTTTCTGTGCGCTGGCCATCAGTCTCACCAGCTCTTTATTGAGTTTGGCAAATGTTTGGTTGGTTTTGTCCCGTGCCTGTTCCAGGCGTTGGCGTTCATCACGTTCATCTTGGTCCAGTTGATCAAGATGCGTGTCATTGTTCACTACGGGCAGATGGCTTTTAGCCAGGGCCAGTTGTTCATCGCTGAGGCCATCACCGATACGTTTAAAGGCGCTCTCTTTTTGTTTGATCGCTGATTCGTGAATGGTCGCTTGTCGTACACGCGCTTCATTTAAGGTGTTAATTTCAGCATGCAAACTCTTGTGTGTCTGCTCAACTTGCTCATATTCCTGCCGTGCTTTAGTGACGTTGGAGTCCGGGGCAGTCAGAAGCGCCAGACGCTGTTGCTGGTCGTTTAAGGTGGCCTCGGCACTGGGGCTGTCGATGGTGTCGAAGTCGAGTGTGGTCAACTGCGTGAGCAGGGTGAGTTTTGCTTCGGTTTGCTTCACATCGTACTTGGCGTTGTTGTGATTTTGTTGTTGCTGCTGTTTTTCTTCGGCAAGCATATTCAGCTTATCTTGCAGGGTGGTGAGGCGGTGTTTGTTATCAAAGCCTGTAATCCAGTTTTTGTTGAGCGGTTGTTGATCCTGCTTTTCAAAGTAGCCGATTCTGCCGGACATTAGGCCTTGAGCCGTCATGCCGTGAGCGGTTTTGCGCAGCACTTCGGGCGAATCAACGCAGTGACGGTCGATGGCAGCCAGTAAAGGCTTCAATGCTTCCCGGTATGGGTGTTCTTTGAAGTTCAGTTTGCGAGTAAAGCCATCGGCCAGGAACTGCGCAGTTTGTTTTGTCACTTTGGCTTCAAATAGACGTACATGTAAGCGGTTGTCACGACTGTTCACCCATGCCAGGGCCGCTTGCATTTGTGCTGATGGCACCAGAATACGTAGACGATTGGCGCCGATGGCACGTTCGATTGCACCGCGCCATGCCTGTTCCTCAGTTTTGACTTCCAGCAGTTGAGCAACAAAGGGTAGTTGTTCTTCCGGAATTTTCAGCGCATTGGCGAATTCTGTGCGGAAGTCCTGATAGCGGGCAGGAATGTTGGAGCCGGGGCGTTGTTTTATTTTTGTGATTTCGTCTTGGTAGCGCGCTTCTCTCTTTTTGATATTACCCAACTCGGCGGCGACGGTTTGCAGTGTTTCCTCCTCCTGAGTGAGTTGGGCCTGGAGTTGGGCGTCGAGGTTTTTGGCCTGTTGTTGGTTTTGTCTGAGGGCCTCGCGTGTCAGTGTCTTAGTCAGGTCGAGCTGATGCGTAATATTGTGGTAGCTTGTTGCATGGTCGCGTTTTGTTTGCAGCAATTTCTCTTGCGCGCTGATGAGTTCCTTTAATTGCTCAATGTCTGTTCCGCCTGCTTTGAGGTAGATCTCTTTCAGGGTATCGGCTTTCTCTTTAAGACGATGGGCTTGTTGTTCCTGTTCAGCGATTTTTGCGCGTAGTTTGTCGATAGTCTGTTCAATTTCCTCCGCACGATGACGCCAGCCTGTGTGGGCGGCACTGGCGTACCAGATGGTGACGATGTTTAGCAGTGTTTGGTAGCGATCCAGTTCAGTTTGGCAATGGGAAAATTTTTCATGTGTCCGGGCAATAGGAATGAGGGATTGTTCTTGCTTGCGCGCTGTTTCCAACTCGTCGTGAATGGCGCTGAGGTCATCAAACTCATTGGCGACTTCGGCGGCGCGGTTAAAGGCAGAGTGATCCTCCAGCACTAGTTCGCGGAAGATCTCATCAATGCTGTTGAGTTGTTTGAGGCCAGCGGCACGGTTGAGCAGGATAAAGGCGTTTTCACCTACCTCAAAGCTTTGTCGCAGTTGAGCAAGGTAGGCCTTTTTGGTGTCGAAGATACGCAGTTTGTCCGTTTCGCGGCCATACTGTTTGAGTGCTCTTGTGCCGCCATCCTGATGCAGGGTGAGCCACTGTTGCAGGGACTGGTCATCGCGCTCGGTATAGAGCCATAGGTCTTTTTGATCTTTGGCGGCGAAGCTGATGCCATCTATCCACAACACTGCGCCGATCTGAATGGTTTGGTTTCCGTTGCTGAAGCGGGCACTGATACCGGTGGTGGTTTTGCCCTGGCGGGCAATGTGATCGTTGTCGGTGCTATTGCCCGCGCCGGTCACACCGCGCACGTAGGAGAGCAGGTCACGGTCACTTTCATGACCGCCGGTGGAGGCCAGATTGTAGCGGGGGCGGGCGACGATCAGGGTCATCAAGGCATCAACTAAGGTGGTTTTGCCGCTGCCAGTGGGGCCGATAATAGCGCTGCCGTTGGGGTCAATCTCGGCGCACCACGCTCCGCTAAACGGCCCCCAGTTGAAGACTTCCAGATGCGTCAGAATGAAAGGGATTGTAGTGTTATCCATGCTCAGGTTTGTTTGAAGTGAGTTGTTTGAAGTGCTGTAACAGCAGTTTCAGGGTTTCCGGGTTGGCCAGATGGGTGATAATGGGTCGGATGGTGATCTGAGCTTTTTCATTGATTTCTGAAACAACGCCATGGGTTTCCAGCTTCTCCAGCAGATTTCTTAAACGTTTTTCATCGCGGGAATCACTGCCTGATTCGCCGAGGTAGGTGAGCAGTTGTGGTTTGAGTTCGTCGATGTCGATTATTGCACCCGCAGCGCCTACGCCGGATTCCTGTTCATGGGCAATAAAGTGTTGCCGTAGAATGGCGAGCAGTAGAGTTTGTTCCAGGGTTAAACGTTGGCGGCGAATCAGCGGGTGAGACCATTCGTTCTCGGCCTCATTGTCTGCAAACATTCCCTCACCAATAACCAGAAAGGCGAGGCCGCGGATGTCATCAATTTTCAGTTTTAAATCCAGCGGTTCGAGAATGGTGTTGATGGTCTGCTGGTGAGTGAGTGCGGTTTGGTAGAGCTTGGGTTTTCGTTCCATCTCTAGTAGGCCGAATTTTAATAGCTCCTGGGTGGCGCTTTTGATCTGTTGTGGCGTATAGTGGCCAGTTGTGTCCGGGTTTGTTTCTGTTGGCAACGCAGCTGCCTCACTAACGACTTCGGTGATGGATGTTGTTGGTGTGATTTGGTTATCGAAAAAATTGCTCACAAACTATAGTTCCCAATCGATGTTTTGCATGGCCTTGTGGTTTAGCGCCACCTTGGGAATGTGAAAACGCAAGGCTTGGCCTTCGTGGCTTTCTAAGTTAATCTGCTCTTGTTCTGCACCGATAGGCAGCTCGGCTTCCCGTGCCATGCTTAGCCACAGGGCCAGGGTTTCCAGGTCATGGGTCGGCAGGATTTGTTTGCTCAATTGGGCTATGGTCATGGGTTGGCCTGTTTTTGTCAAAAGTTTGATAGTCTCCTTGATCAACGCTTGGCGATCAAGGGTGTCGAAGGCGTGCCAGAAGTCGTCGTCGATCTCATCCAGATTGGTGAATTGTTCAGCAAGTTCCAACAACTCTTTTTTATCATCACCGACGATTTTAAAACGCAGCCGCTCGATAAGTGGCAGGTTACCTGCGGAGATGGCAATGGGGGGGAGCGGTGCAGGTTGATGACGTAGCGTGGCCTGGCTCCAGTCGATATCGAGCGCGGTTTCAAAAATCTCATGCAGCAACTGGCCGACGCGGTGGTGTTCCGCTGCCAGGCCGGTTTTGAGAAAGCCTTTCACATCCCGTTCGCTACGCGCCCGCGCTTTGATCACGCCGGCCGATTCGCTGATCAGTTGGCTGACCAGACGTCGCAGTTCGCTCTGTTGTTGGCGGTTAAGGGCCTGGTTCGTTGCCGGTTTTTCCAGGATATTACGCAGCTGTTGCTTCATGTTATCTAACGCCACGCTGCGGGTGAGTTGTTCATGAAAATTATGGAATACTTGGCCTTCAGGGGTTTCCAGAAGGTGGTCGTGGCTGTCGAGTAATTTATCCACCACCTCGCCTCGGTGTTGCTGTTCGCTAATGATCGATTGCCGTAGCCGACGATCCGCTTCGCGGTAGGAATCTTCCACCCGGCGAAAGTCGCTGCGCAGGCTGGTGGCCAGGTTGTAGATTTCACGAATGCCCTCACGCGCTTTGCTACCTTCCAACACTTCAACGTGTCCTTGGGCGACCTGGACCAGTTCCTGCTCCAACGCTTTGATTTTTTGTCGTAAGTGACGGCTGCGGCTTTCAGGGTCAGGGTTGAGTTGGGTTTCCAGGATCTCAATTTCCCGTTGAACGATGGCGAGGCGGGAGGCGGTGGAGGTCATGACTCTGTCGTTAAGGTTATCAATGAAGTCCAGGCCCTGCTGCAAAGCATCGGTGGCGAAAAGCCGACCTTGGCGTTCGGTGATCAGTTCGCGCTTAATCCAGTCGCGCAGTTCACGTCTGGCTGCCAGGGCATAATCATCATGGTGGATGGCAAAGGCTTCATCATTGGCGTGCTCGGCCAACATATCGGCAAGGCTTTGTTCGGCTTCTTCGTGAGGAATGCCACTGCTGTAAGACTCGAATAAAGGCTTTAGACAGCTGATGATTAGCGGCGCACGGCGTGACGCCAGAAGCAGCCAGGCCGGGTGCTGACGACGGCTTTTGATGAGCGTATTGCAGAGGGTTTTGCTAGAGGTGTCCATGTGTCTACTTTATTGTATTGGCTTGTATTGTACCCTGGTATCAATTCTGAGGCCAGATACTCATTCAAACGCTTTCAGGTTTGGGCGATGGACGATCCTGTAATGTATTGATTTGAAAGCTAAAGGTGTTTTAAAGATCAACTGATTATTGATAGAGACGCTTTCATTGCGAAGATGAGGGGTAGTAAGTAGCGAGCGTTCCATTCGTTTTCTGGTTTTATACTGCGGAAAAGTCATATTGGCTGATTTTTCCAGTAAATATACCCGTGGTGTTATCAATTTAGGTGCCAATTACACGCCCTCTTCATTCTATGACTGCATTGAATTTACTCGTAATCGTCCGGCTATTATTCGTCATTTCGCTTTGCCATGAAATTAACGAACCCTGAAAAATATTACGCGGTAATTACGAGTCGATCTCTATTATGTAAGTAGTGTGGGTCGCCTAACGAAATTTAGCCAACAGGGAGTGGAGTATTTGCTAAGGCAATGGAGGCATTTACTCTTGTAATGAACCCTACGCAGATTCATAATGCTTTGATGCTTTGATGCTTTGATGCTTTGATGCTTTGATGCTTTGACGTGTGACTGGTGGATTGTGGCAGAATGGATGACAGGGTCGGAAAGCGTATAGCATTCGAAGGGGCAGGGTGGTGCCAGCATTGATGACAGAAAAGAAACAACAGCGAGTACAATCGAAGAACCGGATGTGGGAGGTGCTTAGTATCACGCCCTTAGCAACCGGGACTCCTACCGTGAGAGACTAAGGTAACGTTAAAATATGGTTATTCGTCAAGCAATATTACATGATATTGTAAGGCTTGCAGAGATACATGTTTTGGCATGGCAAGCCGCTTATGTTGGGCATATGCCGATCGAATTTCTTAATAATTTAAGTATTGAAAAACGTACCTCTGACTGGCACGGTTGGTTAAGTAAACCTGGACAGGGAACTACGATTGTTGTTGAAGATTTTGAAGGAGTTATCGGATTTTGTGTGTTTGGTCCTACTCGAGATAATGATGCATTGCCAGAACAAGTTGGGGAGATTCTCGCATTGAATGTACATCCGAAATTTTGGCGCTATGGCTATGGAAAACTTCTTTGTGAAGCAGTATTAAATGCAGCTTCGCAGCGTGCATGGAAATTATTAACTTTGTGGACGCTAAGGTCAAATGAACGTGCAAAATTATTTTATCAATCTCTTGGGTTTAAATGTGATGGGGCTGAGCGTATCGATTCAAGCGAGAAAGGTGTTTTATTCGAAGAAATACGATATTGTAAAATGCTGTAGTAATGAATGATTTAACGAATTAGGTTGGTTTTTTGAGCTTGTGAACCAAAACCTGAACCGGTTCGCTGGATAAGCTTGATGTTTGGTGCATTGATTATGACGATAGCTTTTTGATGTTGAGTGTTACATTGTGTTTTTGTATAAGCAGATGCTAAGGGTTGAATTAGGTGATTTAGGTCGTTTTGCTGATTCAAAAAAACCGCGTAGTAGGTTACCCGTGGTGTTGTTTCGCGGTGAGGTTAATTGATTGCTGTTCACCATTGACAGTCTAATACAAGGTTTGATGGTGAGTGATGTTCTGGAAAAGACAATGAGAAGGCTGTCTTTTAATCGCTTTGGATGTGGGTCAGTTTTGCCAGTCATTTATTACTACTCTCGGGGCGTAAAGCTTCTATACTTCAACCAATGGTGATGGAAGTGTAATGAGGTAGCAATGATTGGGTGTTATTGCTGTTGAATTTATAATAATCGGTTCGTAATGCTCAGCTGGCAAGGTGTGTTTTATATTAAAAGAGCGATTCACATGAGAATGATTTATAAAAAGGAAGGTAAATATGGCAAGTAATGGCTTGGATGTCGAATTTCAAAAAATCACAGAAGCCCGTCATCATGATCCCTTTGCTGTTTTGGGCAAACATCGATTCCAACATCAGGAAGCTATTCGCGCATATTTCCCTTACGCCACCGAAGTGACCGTTGCCGAAGGTGAAAAGCCCATGCAGCCGATTGCTAATACGGGTATTTTTCAGTGGAGTGGTGATATTGGTGAGGTGCCAGATCATTATCGGTTGATTTGGCGAGATGCGGATCATCGCGAGCATATTAGCCATGATCCTTATACGTTTCCACCGCAAGTGCCCGATTTCGATTTGCATTTATTTAGTGAAGGAAAGCATTGGCATGCTTATCGTTTTTTGGGGGCTCATAAATATGAGATCGATGGTGTTGGTGGTATATTATTTGTTGTTTGGGCTCCCAATGCTGAGCGGGTAAGTGTGGTTGGTGATCTTAATCGCTGGGATGGTCGCTGCCACCCCATGCGAGTGAGAGGCGGCACTGGTGTATGGGAGTTATTTATTCCGGATCTAGCCCCCGGTGGGTTGTATAAATACGAAATCCGTAATCGTGATAGTGGGGAACTGTTATTAAAATCCGACCCATATGCACAACAATATGAAATACGTCCCAATACGGCGTCGATTATCAGTGCGGACGCTAAGTATGTGTGGGGAGATCAAGTCTGGATGGAAAAACGCCGTCATCATGACTGGCAACATGCACCCATGTCTATTTACGAAGTGCATTTAGGGTCTTGGCGGCGTGGTCCTGAAGGGGAATTTTTAACTTATCAAGAATACGCAGATCAATTGATCAGCTATGTGTTGGAGATGGGTTTTAGCTACATCGAGTTATTACCCATTACAGAACACCCGTATGATCCTTCCTGGGGTTACCAGGCCACCGGTTATTTTGCTCCCACCAGCCGTTATGGCAAACCCGATGATTTGCGATACTTGGTGGAGCAGTGTCACCAGAACAATATTGGCGTTATTCTCGATTGGGTGCCAGCGCATTTTCCCAAAGATGCCCATGGGCTGGCGCGTTTTGATGGTAGTGCATTATATGAGCACGAAGACCCACGTTTGGGCGAACATCTCGACTGGTCTACGCTGATTTATAATTTTAGTCGTAACGAAGTGAAAAACTTTTTATTATCCAGTGCAATGTATTGGGTGGAGGAATTTCATTTCGACGGACTTCGAGTGGATGCTGTTGCATCAATGTTGTATTTGGATTATTCCCGTACCGACTGGGTGCCAAATAAACATGGTGGTCGGGAAAACCTGGATGCGATTGAGTTTCTTCAACAGCTAAATACGGCCATACATGAGGTTCACCCGGGTGTTTTGATGTTTGCCGAAGAGTCAACATCCTGGCCACAAGTCAGTCGCCCTGTATATATGGGTGGTTTAGGGTTTGACATTAAATGGAATATGGGGTGGATGAATGACACTTTAAACTATATATCGCACCAAACCATTCACCGTAAATATCATCATGATCTGCTGACTTTTAGTATGCTATATGCATTTACTGAAAATTTTTTATTGCCTTTTTCTCACGATGAAGTCGTGCATGGTAAGCAGTCCATGTTATACAAAATGCCTGGTGATGAATGGCAAAAATTCGCCAACCTACGCTTACTATATACTTACATGTTTACTCACCCGGGCAAAAAACTATTATTTATGGGGACGGAGTTTGCTCAGGGGAAGGAGTGGGACAGTACTCAAACCATGGATTGGTATGTGTTGAAATATGCCTACCACCAAGGAGTACAAAAACTGGTAAAAGACTTGAATAAAATTTATCATCAATCATCGGCTTTACATCGTTATGAGTTCGATTGGCAGGGATTTGAATGGATAGACTGTCATGATTCGGACCAGTCAGTGATGAGCTTTGTGAGACGTGCCGATAACGATTTTTTAATTGTAATTATAAATTTTACCCCGTTACTGCGGGAAAATTATCGTATTGGTGTTCCACAAGGTGGGGAGTACGTGGAAATATTTAACTCTGATTCTGAATACTATGGTGGTAGTAATGTAGGGAATGGCCCTGACCTAATGTGCACAGACGATTTGCCGTGGATGGATAAGTTATATTCACTCAGCATTACGTTACCACCACTTGCCAGCCTTATTCTCAAACCAAAGTACTGAAACCAAAGTACTGAATCAAGGCACTGAAACCGGGATAAAACAGGGATATTCTTTCGTGCACGTTCCTAAATGATTGTTTTTTGATGTTGTCATCAAGTGAAACGCCAGCAAGTGGAGTCGCTACGTTGTCTTGCGGAAGAATAACCTTGCATATATACCCGTGGCAATTAAGGTTTAGGTGTAATTATACGCCCTCTTCATTCCATGGCGGCGTTGAAATTTCTCGCAATAGCCCCCCAGCTATTACGCGTCATTTCGCCTCGCCTAAAAGCGCCTACCTTTGGTGCCATAAAATGAATAGGACGCACACTTACACTTAATACCTAAATCTCAAACGCCACGGGTATAGGAATGCTTGGTGTTTATTTGTTTTGTTGGTGCGGTGCTTATTGTTCTCGTTATTGTGTTAGGTTTTTTCGCTAATGATGGTTCGGTTTCTACCATTCTCTTTTGCTTGGTACAATGCCAAATCGGCTGCTTGGTTGATTTTTTCTGGTGTTTTTAAGGCCGGATAGCAAGCAATGCCTGCACTAAAGGATACTTTAAACTTGGTATTATTGTTAGTAAATTCGATACCAGAAAAATCATCACGAATTTTATCTACAATTTTTTTTGCCGATGCTGTATCGCATTGAGGTAGGATAATAGCGAATTCCTCGCCACCATAACGACCAATCGAATCTGCTACACGCAATCTTTTTCTAAAAATGTTGGCGAGTCCTTTTAATACGCGGTCTCCTGTTAGATGACCATATAGGTCATTAACTTGCTTGAAATGATCTATATCTATCATAACAAACGACAATGTGGTGTTATTACGCATGGCCCGGGATGTTTCAATAACTAGGTTTTCCTTAATTTTCGCGTGTTTCAATAAGCGCGTTAAGCTATCCTGTGTCATTTGAGTTTTAAGTTCTCGTGCTCGGGCTGCTCGAAAAGTGACGGACTCTATAAGATGCGTGTCATCAATGGGTTTGCAGAGAAAGTCATCGCCGCCAGTGCGTAAAGCCGTAAAGTGTTTTAAAATGCTGGTTTCGGTGGATAAAAATACGATGGGTAATGCGATAAACTCTTCCTGTTGACGAATTATTTGTGCCAGTTCGATGCCGGTACAATTTGGCATGTAAATATCCATGAGCAGCAGGTCTGGATTGATATCAATTAATGTATCCAGCGCTTCTTCAGGGTTTTCCTGAATGCTTACCTTCATTCCTGCTTGGGTTAAAACCAGTGAAAAATGTTTTGTCAGTACTTCATCGTCATCTACGATGACTATTCGATAAGGTTGGTCGGGCGTTCGATAGGTTAGCTTGTTTAAGGTTTCAACCAACGCGTCGGTATCGACAGGTTTGACAAAATAAGCGGATGCACCCGCACGCACGGCAGCCAAGCGTGCTTCGAAGTTGCTACAGGATGAATAAATGACAAACGGTGTATTGGGCGCAAGTGCTTTGTGTAAACTTTGGAATAGGTTTGAACCCGTTAAGTGTACGTCCTCAAGTGAAATATCGATAACAAGTGCATCTGGCATTTGTTGCTTGAGGCGCTTAATAATTTCGTGCTCTGTTGTAAAGAGTTCCACTTGGTAACCAAAATGGGAAAACTGGCTTTGCAGGGCACACGCTAATGCCTTATCCTCCTCCAGTAAGTAAATGAGTGAGTGATCGGAGTCTGTTGGTTTGTCAGAAGTTACGGCCGGTAAAAATTTTTTACGGTATTTTTTGCTGGTAAATGTCGATAAATTACTGAGTTGTTTATGAACGGCTGATCGTTGTTCTTCTTGTGGAACACTGGCGGTTTTTTCCCACACGCTAAGAATTTTTTCAATAGCGCGGGCTTCATTGCTTAACTCGGTATACCCAAAGTTGGCGCCGGAACCCGTGATGGAGTGTACTTCCCGGTGCAGGTGTTGTAAATTTTCATTATTCCACTCATTTGTTATTAGTGCCTGCCAAAGCTGATCGATATTGTTTAAGCGATCGGGTAATGAGGCTTCATATTTGGCCTGAAGCTTTGCAAGTTGTTCAGATATATCGGGTTTTTTTGCTGCCATGGCAGTGTTGACTTTTCTTGTATTGTTAACCGTATTGTTGATGTTAAGTAAGCTGGCTTACTTGCATGCTGCACTAAAGCAGGTCACCCGCTTCAGTTATCTAAACCAAGGCAGAATATGTGCCACTTTAATGTGGCCGGTTTTAGTGATTGTAAATATTAGGTTATTGGAAGGCTTATTTCGGTGTTTCGTTAGGAGGTGTGTCAAAATTATTTGAACATTGGGTTATCCCTTCATCCCGCTCAGCTTCGTTGTTCGAACTTGAAATATCAACATATTTCTGAGCTCGAATGCTTTGCTGAGCAACTGCCTGAACGCCATATGTTCAAGTTATTTTGATACGCTTCCTTAGTGACGACAACAAGTCATGCAACTGCTGGGTCAACCAGCCTCCTTTCTGGCGTTTGTTCAGTTTTTGTAACTCGTTGGCGGCGAGTTCGTGGCTGATACGTTCATGCACAAGGTCTTTATAAATTTTGTCAGCACGTTTGCGGCGTTTTACAGCATCACCCGCGTCAAGGAACGACTCAATCGCTTCGGCAATATAAGAGAGTATTCCGGCGTTGCTTTGACTGTGTGTGCGAGTTTTGATCTGGGCTAATGCTGTTTTCAGATTGGAGTCAATGACTTGTAATTGAGCCTGGAATGTTTCGTTTTGTGCTAAATTGCAGTGACGCACATTTTCGATAGCGTTAAGTACAAATTCTTCCGACAATAATCCAAAATCACGAAATTGTACCAATTCGTGCAAGCCTTGCTCTACTCGCGAGGCCTGTTGTGTCGATAATAATAGTTGGCAGGCATTGTGACAGGTATCCCAGGCCTGCCAGCGGTACACAAAATCCAAGCCAGTCCCTTTAATGTTCTGTAGACCCATAATGCGGTTATGTACACCTGGCGGTGTGTCACTGCATATTTTTTCAATGATTTGATCGCCGCTCATATGAGAGTCTTCCAGTATGACGATTTTACGTTCAAACCATTGCCATAACAGGTGTTGGAATTCCTGGTCAAGGGTTTCCTTATCTTGATCGTTGCTGTTTGTAATTCGTGTGTGAATTGACTCATATTCCTGAAGTTGCTGCAAATACAGTCTTAAGTGCGTGATGATTTCTGTTGCTATTGCCGCGTTAGTGCTTTGTTTTAATGCTGAATGCAGTGCTTCAGGGTATTGCCAGTGTTCAGTTAAGCTCACCGTGAATGACTCATCATTAACGACCGAAAGCATTACTTTTAATTTTTCAAGGATATGTTGTTTTGAAAATGGAATACGTAAACGTAACGCCCATTCTTTCAGGACCGTTAACGGCTCAATGGTTTCATTGCCGTCATTTTTCGGCCATAATGTAATAGTTGCTGTGTGGCGTTTCCAAGCCTGTTGTAGATAAGAAAAAAACCCATCGACATTGGTGCCGATAACAAAGTGCCGGTCTGCGTGCAACTCCTCAACAATCAAGTCTGAAAACACTTTGGACCTGGCGATTCGGTCAACTCGATTATTAATGACGGTGGTAAGCCAAATATTTGGTTCGTGCTGCCAATCATGATTAACGAAGTTCATGCGTTGCCAATTATTTAAACAACCAAACCGCTCGTTAGCCGACATGCCGTTGATGAACTCCAATTGTCGTGTTCGCATAGGGGCAACAGGGTAAGATTTCAATACACCTAAATCAAGCACGACACGATCTGCCATTGCCTTAATTGCAAAATCGTTGCTTACGCCGAGTTCCTGTGCAAGCTGTAATACCAATGCAATGTTATAGGGGTGCTCTTCATAGGGGAAACGTTGCAATAAATCAGGTGTTATGAGTCCCGCTTGCAACCAACCCACTGTTTCGGTTCGTGTGTTGCGTTTGTTGGCAGCTTCTTGTAGTAGCGGTAACATTTGTTCCTCGCTGGTGAGCAATAAAGATGAGTCGGGAATAAATTCAGTCATTACCTCGGGGATGTTAATGCCCGCAGGACCTTGTAAATCCTCATGGTCAGGATAGGTGTTGGTGATAGTGGCGATGTCATCTCGTACCCATTGTTGTTGTAGCACAGTGACATAACTTGGGGTCAATGCCATGCATTCCCAGAGAAACACATCGGTATTGAGCTTGTCGGCCAAGTGTAATACATTGCCTTGCTCCCAAATGGTGGCTTTGTCGTAGGGACGAAATAAAAACATCTCCCGTAATTTCCCGAAAGGTGGGGCATGTAAAAACATTGCTTCGCAACCGGTTGTTTTGGAGACAACGCTATAGCCTAGGGCATTTATTAACGCTGCCTTTAAACGTTCTGTGCCGGATTTTCCCCGTGTACCCCATCCACCGATTACTAACGGTATGCTTTTACGGGTATGACGTAACTGGCGATTAATGTATAAGTGACGACCTATGAACACCGAACTGATGGCGGATAAGAAGAGCACTAGGTCTGTCATGGAGTTTTCATAGACAGAAACAAAATAGTCTTGCCATTTTGACCACAAATCATCACTTGAGAATGGTAACAGCGGGGTAAAGTAACGCTGTACATTTGAATCAATCGATGTGTGTTGATGTTGCTCGACAGGATAAGCGGAAAACTGAATATCGAAACCCAATGTTTTAAGCTCATTAATATAGGTGTTGGTTTTAATGTTGCTGTTGTCGTGATGATTCCGCAATCGGGCATAATACGCAAAACGTCGGGTCAACGCTGTTCTTGCATATATTTTTCGTATTAATGATTGTGGTGGGGAAACCTGTGTAATTCCTTCGCTGGTATAGAATTGTGTTGGCGTTTTACCTAACCCATAGTCGAGCACCGAAATCATATCATCAACCAGTGGCAAGTAGGGGCGCCAACCGGATTCCGAACTCATATAGAGTGGCTCACCAGGTACTTTAGTTTCAGCCAGTTCAGATAGAATTGCTGAGGGGGCACGAATAGCACCATAAAAAATCCGACCCCTAGTGTGAGGAAAGGCTTGGCGCTTATCGGTAGACGGATTTCGGAATTCATGCCATATACGCCAAGTGCGGAATCCGAACTTATGGCCTCGCATTAATCTGCTACGTAACCAGCCAGGGGCCAGGTCATAACCATAACCCTCTTGCGCTAAAACAGATAACATTCTTCCGACGGTTTCATTTCCGTGCTCTTTTTGCCAGCGGCGTGAGATGCTTTTGCGTGATCCCGGTGGTATGGTGGTTGCTATTTTATGGAGTTGCGTCTTCAGCGCACGGCGGGCGATTGTCATGTTACTCCATATTTTCTCCCGCGTTTGTGCCGCCCAACGTCTTACGGATAACGAGTCTGATTCACCATGAAGTTGTTCGATTGCTGGTAGTAATGCCTGCTGCCATGTATGACACAGTGTGTCGTTATTGAGTTTAATGAGTGCCAGGTAACCTTCATTGGCCGTTTGCAAGGCAACGCGTAATACAAATTCATCCTTTTCATGTATAAAAACATGATTTAACACGGTAATACCAAAGTCCGCACAAGCTTCCTTGTCAAGCAGGCTTGGCACTTGTAATAATGCCGTTGCCCGTACGGCCGCTATTTCATCGTGGCAGATAATATGGCGTAACGGTTGTTGGTATTCAAGGTGCGGTAAATTCACGAGCGATTCCGCCAGGGCTTGGCGTACTGCCGGGCTAGGATCATGCAATACGGATTCGATCAGTGTGAGTGAGTTCGTCAGGTGTTGCCGGTTTCTGCATAGAATATGCACGGCGTGTCGTCTCACGAATAAATCATCGCCAGAAGATGCCGCTGTCAGGCGCTTATGTAACACGATTTTCAGCGATTTTCGTGATAAACTTTCGAGTGTTGACAATGCCTCACACTGAATCCATACGTCCTGATTACTGTTCAGCGATGCGCGATACACATATTGCAGTGTGCCGTCACTAACAACGGTTTCTTGTAAATTTTCGGGCATTTGTTTTAACGCCGTAACAAGGCACCGGAATGCGGCGATTCGTACTCGGCTATCGCCATCATAAGTCAGGAGCGGTTGTACTAGGGGTTCTATATCCAGGCGTCGCCAAAGTTGCTCAGGGGCATGGTGTGCAACGGTATTCTCCAGCAATGAGGCACACCAGACGCCAAGACGATCGAGGCAAAAAGCAATCATACGCTCGCTGCCAAAACGCCGACGTTGGTAACGTTCACTGACAGTATCTTGCCCAAACCAGCGTTTAAAAGCCTGCCGATCCGCAGCTAACTGTTTTTTGCTAGCGCCTAAACTCTTGGCGAAGGAAAGTATGTGTTGTTGGCTTTCCTGTAATGTGACTGCGCGCGACAATCGCTGTGTGAACTTGGCATGAAGGCGCTCTATTGATGCCAGATAGTCAATTTGTTGCTGAATGTAAATTTGAATAAATTCTATTAGATGTAATAGCAGATTGTCTGTTTCGCTGGTATTAGGTAATGAAATGCACTCTGTTTTAAAATTGATGCGTTTATATTCATTATAAAATGTATTGATCAGGCGGTTTTCCACCTTAATTAAATAAGAAGGGATTTTTAATCGCAATAATTGCTTAATGGTTTTTTTATTCATTGGTATAATGACCGTTAATATCATTGTTTGGCAACGCTGTCGATCGCCGTTTCTGAAGCAGTCTGAAATCAATTTCCCCTGGTGAAAAATCACGCAAGGCACGGCCATTGCCGCCATGCCAGGCGACAGTTAACATTAAAGCGCTGTCGCTGGGTTCTACGTCATAGCGGTATTGAACGTAGAATTGCCAGCGGCGTTGAAATGAATGCCAGCGAGTCGTATCGATAGCAATGCCCAAACGGTTACGACTTTGCGCGGTGGCACGTTGGCTGTCATCGAAATAATAACGGTAACCATATTCAGCATTTACCTGCCAGTTCCCTAATAGCTGTTTCCATGTCAATTGGGTGTTAAAGTAATCAGGTTTAAAAGGGTTCAGCTGTTTATTGCTAGCAATCGCGCCCGACACATTCCATTCAGAGTCCAGCCAGGGTTTATAAACGTATTTATCCTCTAAAATTATGCCCCGTTGGTGGTTGTATTTATAGCGGCTAAAAATATCCTGATCAACGGCATCAGGTTGATAGCGATTAAAGCTGGTCAAGCTAAGCTTACGCTGAAAAATGGTTGCTTTAGGTATATGAAAGCTTTTAGGGTTAATACTGCGGTATTGGGATAAAGAACCGCGTATTGTTGCAGACCATTCAGTATGGCTTGGTGCATCATCGATGGTTTTTTCAGGGTTTTGTAAATAGATATTGCCTCGTAGTGTTGCACGCCATGCTTGCCATCGGGGTTGGTGATGAACACCACCCTGCAATCCCAGGCTTGGGCCACCATTGTTGCGTATTCGAGCTATTAAACGCTGTTTGGTGTAGGTGTGCTGGTATCCTGTGAAATAACGGTGGGTTGCATTTAGTTGCAGGAATTGTTCGGCATTGTCAATATCTGATCGATCTTCGTTAATTTGACGCCGACTGACAAGGTCCGCTGACCAGCTCCAGGAGCCATCTTCTTGTGACCTAAGCGGTAGATTATCTGTTAGCATAAATGGGCCATGTGCTGGTCTGGTTGTGGTTATTTTTAATAATGGCGCGGGTTTTGGGGTTATGGCTAGAGGGGTACGTGGTCGTGATTTGGCTGAGTAGGCGTAATTTTTTGCCCCGCGGTGATTTTTCTCACGTTGATAAATACGGTAATAGGTGTGTTCGGTACCAGAACCAGGTGTTAAAGTGATATGATGCGACCCCGGCTCGAGTGTTTTATATCGACTATAAATGTGCGGTGTGGACCATTCATCAATTCGCAGCCTCACCGGACCTTGGATATCTATTTGCACAGGCTCGGTATGAGTAGCGACATGATAGGTGCGTTTAGCGGAATGTGTTAGTATTGTCCTGTTAGTGTCGAATTGCTCTTCTAGCTTGATTGCTAGAAATTGGTTAACCACAGGGTTAACCAGCGAAAATCGTAAAGTGTGTTCACCGACAGGAATTTTTAGAGAGAGCTCAACAGTGGGGTTGTTATTTCCAATGACGATTTCTTGTGCTATTTTTTGATTCAGGCGGTAACGTATTTTGGTATCGACAGGAATAGCGAACGGCAGTTCTAACAATTCTAATTGTACCCGAATGGTGGTGGCTTTTAGGTTAGTCATCGTCAAGCCATATTGTGTTTTTCCACTTATAATATACGTATTCGGACTGGTGATACCCAGTAGCGCTTTGCGAGCGCGTAATGAGGGGCTTGCTGGGTTCCACCCCTGGTGTTTGGTCGAATAAATACCCGCACTATGCGACACTGATTCCAGCAATTTCCAACTTAGGCCTTTATTCAGTCTGGCATATATCTGCTTTAGGCCTGGTACTTTGGTGTGTTGCTGAAACAGTTGCCCGGCAATAGGTAACCAGTTTTTTTCAGGAAATGTGTTTTTTTCGGTATGCCATAATAAGTTTGTCATTAACGAGCGAGCTTCGTTATCGTTCAGCTTTATAATGGCAGTTGGCAGTGTTGCCGATGTAAGCGAGTTAATGATAACCGTGCCGGCTTGAGGCCGATCATGTGGTTTCGGTTGTTTGGTTTTAACAGAATTTTTACCGGGAAAGATAAACGGGTTGTATGTTTTTCCTAGTGTTTCTTTATTGGTTTTTTCCTTGTTATTAACGGCTAAGCCAGTGTTTAGTGCGTACTGGCAGCGATACATCGAATGGTTAGTGGTAAGTTGCTGACAGGACAGTTTGTGGTTTGTTGCATTTCGCTGATGACGAATCGTCGTAGTAATATCTTGTGGTAACAGTGGTACTGAAAACGGTAACGGTAATTGCGGGCGATAGGCTGAAACTTGTAACAGTAATTCATGTTGTGCCGCTGCGACGGTTAATTCGTGATAACCAACGCCTAACGTATATTGCATTTCGAGTTTGGCGCCCGGTATTGATGTGCTGCTGCTAACCAGCGCTAGGCCTTGTGTCGGGCGATTGGCATTTATTGGTGACACGGTTGATTGTTGACCCTGGCGAACGATGAGCCAGTCATCGATTGGTGTGGTGTTGCCAGCAGGGTGTAATACCCTTGCCCTGAATCGCAATGTGATGGGGCCGTACACGTTTATTTTGACCGGACGTTTTTGATTGGTGATAAAGGCAGGTGCCAAGGTGTCCTGTTCTATGGCATGAATGTATTTTATACCACTGTGATCGGTAACAATTTCAGGCGATGACTGCCAGCTATACGGCCCAGGGTGGTGGGACTGCCAATGTTGCTGTGATTTTTTGTGAAGCATGGCATTTGAACGGTTCATTTTATCAATAGAGGATAAATCGCTGATAATACGTTTTCTTTGTTGTAAAAATTGAATTAGGTGCTGCCCTTTTTCCCCGGCTTGTTGCCAATGTATCTGAGCAGTTGCAAAATCCCCCTGGGTCACTGCACGATAACCCAACCATAATTGTTGCTGTGCAGGGGCAAGATTGCGTTGTGTGGCATCAAATACATGCCACCACTTTAGTTTATAAGCTGCTAGCATTAAAGCCTCATTGGGTCGTTGTGTTGGGGGTAATGCCAGTGCCAGTAACAGTGCATGTTGATACTGGTTACGGTCCATCAGTAGATTGATATAGGGCCGAATGTTTTCAGCGATAGGCTCAAATAATAGGGCGCTGGCCAATAATCCCATCAACGTTGCTGTGTTACCGGCACGGATATATTCTATTGCGAGTAATCGTTTGGCTGTATGGCGTAATTGCTGGTCCTTTGCGTGTAAAAACCAGCCCTTTAACAATTGGTTTGATAAATAATGTTCGCCTAGTTGTTGTAGTGCTGAAATTCGAGCGACGTGACTTTCTCTTTGTGCATGACCGCTGGTGCCTTGAGCGACAATGCTCCATTGCTCCAGAGCTGTTAACCACTGTTGGTGTTGCTCAGCTTGTACTGCCAGACGTCGATGTTTTTGCCACTCAACACTGGATAATGGGGAGGTGCCAGTGGGTTCCTTCCAAGTAGGGTTTATTGGTGTGCTAAATATTTTTTTCTGGTTTCTTAATTGCCGTGCAATCGGCAACCAATCATTAATGAGTATTGCGGGTATGTTTTTTGCTGGTGTAATACCTAATAGTTGTTTTAATTGCTCGGTAGTAACCCCATCTTTTCCGTTGGCGTCATGAAATGTGCGCAGATAATCGATTTCGTTCAAACGCTGTGATTTGCTACTGCGATACTGAAGTGCGGCCTGTACCGGTGTGCCGGGGGCGCGCCAGAGTTTAATGTTGTTTACATGAGGGGGTAATGGTAGTTCCAGTATCGCTGCGGGAGCAATGTTCTTCGCAATGGTTTTCGCCCAAACCCTGGTAGCTGCGCGATTAACCGTTGTTGTTGTATTTGTGCCAGGGTCCATCGGTAACGATAACACTGCCAGTGCGGCTTGGTTTAAATCCGGTGCGTAATGGTTCGTCGGCAAGGTGCGTTGAGGCTCTACCTCAAACGACATAATTGCTGCATCATCGTATTGCAAAAACAGTGAGGTGCTGGTGGCCAAAGCAGCTTGATGCACTATCAAGCGCAGTGTGGAAACAATATCCCGTGGTGGAACAGGGTATTGGTGGGCGTGTTTCTCGTTATCCGGTAAAGGGATAAAATAGGCATTGTTTGATTGATGGGCAGCGCTGCTGGTGTGTTGTGCGCTAATAATAATGCCTTGATTTCGATTGTCAACAGCCAGTAACCGAGGGGTATGGAATGCCTGGAACCGAGGTGTGGCTGGCATGGGTGATGTGTCAGGCAGCGATGTTCGGAACGACAGTTTTTCTGGATAAAGATGGCGAAAAAAAGTGTATGCGCCTAGTAACTGTTGTGCAGTGTTGCTGGTTTTCGGTACGTCATTGGATGTGTTGGCAACGGTCTGCATTATCATTGCCGCACTGAGGGGGCTGTTACGGTGAGCGTTATCCTTAACCAATGCGGCGGTGAGGTATTCGAGCTGGTCAATGCGAGCAGATGCAAACCCACTGACCTGTGTGGCGTTTAGCGGCCAGGTTAGCGGAACGGCAGGCTGCGCCTGTAATTGATTGCGCACGTCATTGGCGGTAATGTTGGGTGCGTTAAGTTGGGGGAATAAATAGTCCGCCGATTGCGCTGTAAGGCGTGCCAATACCGATTGCGAGGAGTTGATCGCTAGAGTGTGTGTACCATCAGGTATTTCAATGAAATGCTGATTTAAACGACTCATGGTTTGGGCTGCGTTATCCACATACAGGACTTCGTGAGTCTCCACAGTGGTATTCACCGTAAGGTGCTTCCAGGGTTTTCCGTTGAGAGTTAGATTCAGATGGTAGGTATGTTGGTGTTGAAAATCATTGCCGTGTTTGTTGTTAAGAGAGTAAGAACGATGTTGTAGTTTGATGCGTTTAGGGCCGGTAAGCACGATGCTAGTTTGCGCAGTAGGGACGAGTTGCCAATAGTGGGTGCCCCCTGACTGATGTTCCCGACGTACCGTGTGTTTGCTGGAATTGAGAGGTATGCTATTGCGATAAGGGGCAATTGTTCCAAGGTGTTCCAAGCGTGATAAAAACAGTGCGGTTTCGGCTTTGTTGGCAGAGTGCTGACCGGAAAATCGTAACCGAACTAAGCGTTCATGAGTATGGTGCTGTGGGATAATAAGTGATGCGGGATCGTTAGTGTTTTGCAAGCGGGTTTGTATCCAAATACCGCTACCATTGCTAATGCTGATATGCCAGTCTTGTGTTTGCAGTATATGGTGTGGGGAATACAGGCGTAAATATCGACGAGCAGGCAATCGTACAATAACATAGCTATTTTTCAAAAAATGAATAGTATGCATTTGCAGTGAATGTTGGTATTGTGGTCTTTTTCCTTCGACCCAATAGGGTGCTGCCTCAATATTATCCCAGCGTAGCGTTGCGTGATATGATTGTTGCAGGCTAAACTCCACCGGGTCGATTTGTGCTTGTAGCTTACTGCTGAGAGTCAACATTGCGGTTGCCATGAATATAAAAATAAACCACACAATATTCACAGCGGCGCTCCTGCTGCTAAACATTGCGAAAAAAGTTGTTGTAGTGTTTTGTTGTCAAGCAGTTGTTTACGGGAGGCTAGGTTTAGTTCCAAGTGAACAAAGGCAGATGATCCCGCGGCACGCAGCGCGGCTGCAACCGTATTGGTTGTGCCACCCAGTTCTTGCACTTCCCAGGGATAAATCCTTACTAGGAATGGCGTGTTACTCTTTAAACATTGAGTGATCATTTGGGCCCGTTTGCCGGGTATCTGGGTTGTTGAACTGATAATGATATCGGCGTTGGCTGCCTGAGATGTGCGTCGTTTGTCTTTTGCAAAACCATGGACTTGAATCAAGGTGCCAGCGTTAATGCTAGAAAATGCGCGGGAAAATGCGGTGAAATAACTTTCGCTTAGATGGGCTAAATCTGCACTGGTGCGATTTCCAGTGTTGCTATACCTGGCCGTGGTATTCCATGCGGCAGCACTAATAGTCGTGTTTGCCAGGATCAATTTCATAACAATGTGTCCGGTAAAACGGTCATAATAGCTATGCGGTGCCTGTAAGATGATGCCAGGCTTCCGGTCAAGGGAAAATATAAAAAAACCTCGTCCATCACGATGTCTGGCGTGTTCACGAATAATGAAAAAACGATTATTATTTTGCTCGATAACATGGGTGCCAAAACCAAGTTTTTTCCATTGCTGTATTAATGCTGTTCCAAAGTAACCATTAAAGTGTTGACGAAATAAGTGTTCTGCTTTCCTTAATTCATCCATTGCCGGTGCCTGATAAACAGGTGCCTTGCTTTTTTGCCATAATTTTGAGAGTGACTGCGCATAACCTGGCGAAGCACTGCTAATCATCAACGCTGCCAGAGCCAGTACTATCGCTGTATTAGGGTTATTCCATTGCATATTGGTTATTTAACGGTGATTCTGAAAAAAATACCCGTCGTTCGAATTGGCCGGGAGTTAAGCGGTAAAGCAATAGGTATGCGTTAATGTTTTGTTCAGGTGTTACGTGGATACGGTATTGCCCTATGGGGAGATCGCTGCCTAATGTGATGAAGAGGCGTTGGCTGTTTCCCACAAACTCATTATGTGTGTTGAGTACCACGATGCGTTGCTCATTGTCCGGTACAACCTTATAAGTGCGTTGTAAAAAGCTCCAATTCCGAAATGGCCCGATGCCACGTTTGCGAACAAGATCAATATTAACGTTGACGTTAACATGGTGCTGTGTACCATAAGGTAAAAACAGTTGTGCGGAAAGTGCATCCTCAGGCGAGGTTTTATTGTAAATAAAGTGTAAGCCCTTGGCCGATAAGCGGTAAGCCAGGCGTTTCATAAATAGGGTGTCACTAGTCGTTGCATAATTTATAAACCACTGTGTTGATTGAGGTGATTTAATTTCTATATTATGTTTACCTGCTGGTAACCTGGGTAATTTTATTATCCCTCGGGAGTTTGTCATATTACGGTGATAGATGTGTTTACCATTCAAAATAATGTCAATTGCATTTGGCGGGCTATTATTTCTCATAAAAGACGGATGGTTTTGGGGTGCGTCATTAATAACCCGCTCCTGTAAATAGACCAAACTTGGTGTCACCTGTTCTCTGTTGGGTAATGCTTGAAATTCGATTGGCACGACTGTTTGTGCTGGCAGTGTTCGAAACGTGATACCCAGTGCTGAATGTCGTGTTGGCAGTGTATTATTTCGAGGAGCCAGTAAATAACGCGCGCGCCAAGAACCACTTGGTTGATAGTTTTCCCATAAATAGTTACCAGCCAAAATGTGTTCATTCTTCTCTCGGGGGCGGCGCTGTATGCGTAACAATACCGTTTGGTTATTGTTTTCCAGTATCGTGTTGTTTACAGCGCGTACACGAAACCACGCGGGCTGGCGTAGTTTCTGGTTGTCATGTAGCGTATAATAGTCTTGTGGTACCTGTAATATTCTTGCCAGATCTGGCGGTCGGCTGTATGCCGTTAGTAGTACGGGCTGTTTTGATGTGAAGCGAATTTTAGCCGCTTTTTTAGGCAATAAAAAATAATGCCGAGAGGGGTCTGATAATTGCCAGTTACGGTGGTCCATGGAAAGGCGGTCGTAAACTGAAATCGGGGTGTCGATACTTAATTTACCCTGTTTAATGATATTTTTCTGTTTATCCATGATTTCATAGGATACTGACTTGGCACGGGAATGTGGGGATATTTCCAGTGGGCTGGTAAATACACGAAGATCAACTCGAAACGGAGTTGCCATGTTTTGAGTGTGTTCTACCAAATACGTTATGGGAGACTGCATGTCTATCTGATAGCTGCGCAGGTATAATGGTGCAATGTCCAGCTCTTGTTGAGAATTGCCGGTGACAGCGTAGGCTCGGACGACACCCGCAATTGGCGATTGGATTTCGAGTGTGCCGCCGTCGAAGTGTTGTAGTAATACTGAAGTTTGTGTGTTTAATATCAATTTTTGCCGTTTTGGGGCGCTGGGTCCATGTCCTGTCCATTGGAGATCAAGATGACTTGAGGCTGTGATCATACTGGATTCAATCGGTGTGAATTGCACTGCCAGGCGGACACCTTGTTTGGGTATGGCGATAACGCCCCGTAACCATGTGTCGACGAAGAGACCGACAGGTAACACGGCTTGATCCTTTTGTTCGACTAATTCATCGGGATAATCGCGCAAAAAATATAACACTCGATCCTGATAATCCTGTCCACGCACGCCTTGTGGGCCAATAGGCACGGAACGATTACGTAATAACGAACGTTTCTCCTGTTCCCGCAGTAATTCAGGTCCATATACGCTGCCGCGACCAAGAAACACTTTTTGTTTTGCGCTGAGTCGTTGCCAGGTTGAGGCAAGTTTATGAACGGGTATTGGGTCAGGTTGGTAAATGCGCACCATTACTTCGTTGAGGGCTGTTGAATGGCTAGCCAGTTTCAATTGCAATATGGCTGGGTTGTCCAGTCCTTCCGTATTGATACGCATAATGGAGCCGTCAGTGGGCATTAGGCTGTCATTCAGGTAGAATGTGCGGGTAAGTAATGTCTTTTTTATTTTATCATAATATTGAGTGAGTCTTGTGCGGTGGTGGTAAGTCTTTTGTTTTAATAGCGTACCAGCGGCATTCAAAATTTGATAGTCAATCGCATACTTCCAAGTGATGTCGGACTGTATAGCGTTGGAGCGTGTAATGCTTGCGTTGCTAATCACCGTTAACACATCACCGCGATTGTCTAGCGCAAACTTTAGCCATTTTGTTTTATTTAATAGATACGTTGGGCTGGGGCGGGCGTATTCAAGCAGGGTGGTGCTCTTTTGTAAACCCGACCAGGGTTTGCTATACCATTGTTTTTCGTAGCTGAACCCAATGAGCAGTAGTAATATTATTATGAACAGGCTCCTTCCTAAAAATCTCATGGCGTTGCCTCAAATGCCAATAGTCCAGCACTTAATTCTTTAAAACGAGATATTTTAGGGTGTTCAATTTTACCTGCTGGCACTTGAATAATTTTTTTTATCCTGCGTGGTCCCAGGTTCGCGATGAGCAGTAGGTGGTTCTGGTCGGTCAAAATTAGCATGAACGACTGTCGCGAGTCACGATCAACCAATCGTATTATGTTTAGCGACGGGTATTCATTTTGGATACGGCGTAATGTAACAACATCATGTGCTTCAATGTAGTATTGCACACGTTGGTGTAATGCCTGGGTGATTTCCGGTTGAGTTGTTTTGCCTGTTAAACTTGCAACGTACGTGTATAAATCGGCCTCAATTGTCGGTATGCCCAATGAATGAAATTGCGCCTGTTCCTGACGGTTATCATTTTTTGCACCAAAACTTGTGCGTGCCAAGGGAGAGACCCATAGAATGGCAAATTCTTTGTTACTACTGGCGTTGAGGTATAGATACTGAGGTATGCTTGCTACTTCGTAGCCAGCGGTTTCCGGTGAACCGTCCACCAACCGTGTACGAAAGCCATCTTTTTCTAACGTGTTAATAAGGTTTTTGCTTAATGGACGCAGTCCAGTGCGAGTGTTTTTACCATTGTGTAGCGAAATCAGTACATCTTCCTGCGGCGTTGCGCTATCCTTTCGGTGACCGAAAGCCCGGCTATGTATTATCATCATCGGTATCGTTTGACTTTCACGTAATACGACTTGATTAACCAGTGTAAACAGGCTCTCGACATTATCTATGCGCACAATGTCAGATGTGCCATCAAGATTTGCTTTAGGATTAGTGCCGGCAATCAACAGTGCTTTGGCATCCAAGCGTTCAAACAGAGAAACTGCGTACTCGAAGCTGTTAATTTCATAAAGTGGCCGAGGTACTTGCACTATATAACCTTCAGTGGCGCCCAGCCGAAACACATATGTTCCCCAGTAGCGGCGCGCTTTTGTTCGGCGCATGGTTTCGTCCGCTTCGGTGAGAATGAGGTAATCCTGTCCTGTGCCTCGGTGTTGATATTGCACCAATTGATAACCCATTATCGTTGCAGCGATGGCGATATTTCTTAATTCTATTTTACCTTCGTGCGTCCAGTGGCCATCGCGGTATTGTTGCTGCATTGCCCGCCAAAGCGGCGTGAGTATCTCATCGTCGAAGTATAAGAGTTCTTCCGTGTGCGGTGATACATACAAATTTGTACCACGGCCAGCGATTCTGTTTTTGTCCTCCAACAACCATTGTTGTAAATAGCCGTCAATGCGTTGTTCACTTATTTGTAGCGGAATGTCATGTTTGTCGAGATTTGCTTGGGCCAGGAGTTTTCGCATGTCAGTTTTATTTAAAATAAGTTCGGCAAAACCTGAGTGGGTTGATGCTCGCTGCCGATTCTCTAGTGGTGTGCTGTCCCATGTGATATTCAGATTAGGCAATAGTTTTTTTAATTCAATGAGGTTCAGGCTTGTGGGTAAACTTGCCTTAACCCACATTGTGCTAGGCAACTCAGGTAAGTCAATTTGTGATGCGAGGCGGCGCATACCACCTAATACCCTCACGCTGATCTCGGTATAGCCGCGAACCTGTAATACATCCCGACGTGCCAATGCGCGGTGAAAAACATGATAAAGTGTATCTTGATTGTGTAAAACATTGGCTGAACCATCTGCATTGGCATAACGCCGTGAGCCGCCTATTGCAAGTCCTTTGGCCTCCATTTTGGAATACAATAAGGCAGCGGCATTTAGCGAGCCTAGCTCTTCCAATGGTGCTGGAATTTCGATGAGCAAATTGTTTTTACTGTGTTTGTCAATAACATAGATTCCCCAGCCGTTACCGGGTTCTTGTTCCTTGAGATATAAGTAGCGGTCTTCAACTAAATAGACTTGGTACCGCAACTGCTCCAGTAACGCGGTGGCTTGAAGCAAATGCGTTATTTCATTAAGTGCAACATAGGATAATAAATGATTAATAGCGCTGGAAAATATTTCCATTTCGCGTGGTAGGGGAGGAGGCACTCCTTTGGTTTTTCTGGGTCGGTAGAGCGTAACTTTGTCTTCACGGATAAGTTCGATGATGCTTTTATTGATGGGCGCGACAGAGCGTGTATTGGCCATATTAACCGGTTGCAGCGTAAAGTTGTTGGTCGGTAAAAGGGTTAAAAAAAACCCTACAAAGCTTGCCATAACTACCGCTACCAGTGATGTTTGCAGTGTGGCTCTTGTTAAGCGGGCGGCTATTTCTTTATCATGCATTTTGACCGCCATTAGTGTCGCTAACATATAACCGAATGCGTAACTGTCGGTGACTTTTATTTCCGGGAAAAAGTGAAGCAGGGTATACGCCAGAATTAGTTTATAGATAAAACTAATGTTGAAAAATAACAACACTTTTCGTGCCCCTTCAATGTTACGATTTGCAAGCCAGGGTATTCGTAATAGCAGCATCGCCACACCAAGAATTAGAAAGGCCTCAACGAAGGATGTGAAAATTTTACTGGGTTGATACCATTGCAGGGCAAGCAGGGATGGAATTAATATACCGTTATAATCCCAACCGTAATGCAGATTCATGCGCGATGCTATAAATGCGGCGGTGATTAAAATGATGTAAGCTTTAGGTGTCGCAAGCACTGAAGAAGCGAGGTCTTCGTACATGTAGGCGAGATTGCTCACCGTGAAATTCGTGAATTCCATCAGGCCGTAACGCACAATAATGTAGGTTACCAATACTGTTATCAATAGTGGAGGGAGACCACGCCAAAACCCAGTTTTCCAGAGTTGATTTGCTATTAGGGCAATAATAACAAGGCCAAAGCTATGAAGGTTGTTGCGGTAATCAAAAGTGATATGCCACTGGTTTTCCATCATATTGCCGAACCAGGGCAATAACCAAGTATCGAAGCTGACTCGTACCATAATGCTTACCAGGATGATGGCAAAAAAACGATCCCGGCCAAATAAATTGCTCCAATACCCCAGCTTTGAGCAATCTTCTGATAGAAAACGAACGATAAAGTAGGTGATAAACGCTTCGGTAAAGATGATTCCTGCAGACCAAGGTTTCATCAGTAATAATGGAACGATGTAGCCGGGCACTACCAGGCCGGAAAGCACCCATCCCAGGCGCAGATTAAAGAAAGCAACGACAAAGACTCCCACCCAAACAGTCGTGATCACTGAGCTTTCTAGGCTTCCCTGTGGGAACAACTGCAAGGGGAATAGACCGGGCAACAAATCCATTAATAAATCCGTTACCAAAGGAATTATCCTAACTCAGTGTCGTGACAAAAAAATGCTGGAGCATAAAAGTCCGAGCAATCGTTCATTATGTTCGCTAATGCTAAAAATTTCCTCATCACCAATTCACTATTTATGCATCGAAAAAATAAGCGATCAAGGATTGATATTTTTCACAAAAAACTGACTGTTTATTATATTTAATCCTCAATACTAGCTGAGTAATTTGTTAACTGACTCCATCAATAAATTTGTCGATAATGGTTTGAAAGTAACCGCATTTGCTCCGGCGGCCAGTAAATCTTGTTCGATGTTTTGGCCTTGCATTGCTGTTAATACCATAACCGGAATGGTTGAGTTATGCTCTTCTCGTAACCAGTGTAGGAACTGTTGACCATCCATTACTGGCATCATCAAGTCCAAAATAATTAAGTCAAATTGTTGTTCTTTTACTGCATCAGTCGCTTGTTTTCCATTTTGTGCGGTATATAATATATAGCCATTCGCTTCTAAAAATATTTCCAACAACTCTTGCAGTAAAGGGTCATCGTCTGTCAGTAAAATACGTTTTTCTGTTTCAGTCATAAAAATCCTTTAAGCTTTAAGTTAAAGCGCATCCCAACACCGACATCGCTATGTGCTTCAAGGTTGCCACCCCAGTCTTGTACGATATGTACGGAGTTACGCAGTTGTTGAAACAGCTCTGTGGAGGAACTCATTTCGCCATATAAATAATTGTTAAGTCTCTCTTCTGGAATTCCAAAGCCCGTATTTTCAAATAAAAAAATGACTGAATGTTGGAAGGTATTGGTTTGGTCAGTTTGCTGCAAACGAATTTTAATGGTGCTGTTTTCGGAGGCGTCCTCAATTAAAACATCCAGAATGGATTTAAGAACGCTAATAAGCGTATTTGGTTCGGCGAATACCAGGCCAACCAAGGCAGATGTATCTGGTTGTACCTCAACATGGCGGCGTGACGCTTTTTCCGTTACGGCGGTAATGGCTGTTAATAGTGGTGGTTTTGCCTCCAGAGGGTAGCGTTCTAATAATAATTCCTGAACATTAATATCTAAATGTTGCTGTGCCTCTTGCAGTACGTCCACCGCTTGAGTCACTTTGTCTTGAATAATACTCAGTACCCGGCGCCGTTTTTGACCGGATACATTATCACTTTGTAAAATGTCAGCGGCGACGATCATGCTCTCCATATCATTTCGGAGTTGTATGTTGAGCCGCTCAATTAACCGATCCTTTAAGATGTACAGTTTCTTCAGTTCTGATATATTGATAAATTCAAAAAGTATGCCAAGGAGGCTGAATGGGTTTGGTGAAGTGCTATCATCGGCCTCATTCTGAGCTAATGGGCGGATATTTAATAAAAGTGTTTCGTTATTAACGCCGTTTACCGATGTCGGTACATTGATATTGCCTTGTTCCAGTACAACATAGCGCATGGTATGACGGGCTTGGGCTAGGTCCATTTCAGTTACAGCGGTTATTAGGTCCAGTGCAGTCATTTCATATGCCGGTAAATTGGCATGTTGTAGGATCGTTGACATCGTCTGGTTCATTTGTACCAGCCCGCCAAACAGGTTGTATAAAATGGTTGCTGTGCTTTGTCCATTAAAGACATTTTCCAATAATGTAAAACGCCGGTTTGTAATTTCCTGCGATCGATGCAATGTTTTGTATGTGGTGCTATCAGTTTCCAGGTTGATATACTGTGAGAATAATTTTGTTTGCGATTTTTTCTGTTTCATCCACTGTTTTCGGTGATACAGCAGCTCGCCAATTTGAACACCATAATCTTTTATCCGGGCAGAAAATAAAGGCATAGTGGCAAGTTTTTCGGGGGTTATGGTAAACGCCCAAAATCCCAGTATTTCCCCGGCAAATATTAATGGCACCATATATTGCTGTTCGTCTGAGGACACTTGGGTGAAATATTCGCTATTTAATTGAATCGGTCCATTTTCGGCAATGGCAGTGCTATACGGTGCGCGTTCATAATCGCGACGCCGTTCGCTAATAGCATCAAGAGAACAATTCAACGCTTTTATTTCCCGCACGCGATGATCGCCTTCAATGCGTTCTAGGAAAATAACGCGATCCAAGTCAAAGGTTTGGTTGATTAGATTAATAATCTGCGACCAGTGTTCAGGTGAATTGTAGAAGCTGGGTTGTGCGATTCGATTTTGTTGTTTTGCACTATTTTCCAGTAGCATTTGGGTGAGTTCTTGCTCTTCTAAAATAGATTTAAAACGAAATATCAGAAAGAACATGGCCAGTTGTGCCAATAGCATTTCAACTATAGGTAACACAAGCAGTGAATAAGACAGCATTAACCAGCTTATTAACAGGTAAATTGTTGCCAAACTAAAGGATATCCAGGTTGCCAGTTTTAATGATGTTGACTGGTAAATGAAAATGCTGAGCAAGACGATTGCCAGCAGTATTACCAGACAATACTTAGAGGCTAACTTATAAAGCATTTGTTGTGTCAGCAGCGTTTCCAAAGCGTAGCCTTGGAAGGTCAGTAGTGGAATTCTAGCTTTCCCCCCTGTTATAGGAGTGTGGATGCCAGGTAAAAAAGCGCTGTTGCTAAAACCAATCACCACATGTTTGTCTTGTACCAAGTCGGGAATTAGTCCTCCGCTCATTACTCGTTTGCTTGTGACCACTGGCGTCGTGTTTTCGTCCGCGAGGAAATTAATAAGATAATTTTCGGTAGGAAGGAGAGGGGTGGCCAGCGCGGTGTTAACCGCTACAATTTCCAGGGTTGGGTAATGCTGTCCGGCTATTTGGATGTTTGCATACTGTTCTCTATGTATGCCGTAACTGGATGGAGGTTGGTCAACAATACCCAACGGAATCGATGATTGTGCCAGTTCCTCTGGAATAGGTTCAAGAATGCGGCGTCCGGGGTTTTCCTGGTCTTCAATAACGGCACGGCCCAGTATGACATTGCCGTAGCGTTGTGCGGATTCAAAAAATGCTGATGTTGCATTCCCAGGAATGAATGTAAACAGAATCTGCTTGGCTTGCATTAATTCTAATGTGTCGAGCAACCTCAGCCAATATCCGTTGCTTGCATTACGCTCTTCATAATCGGCTCGTACGAGCAATATTTGTTTTGATACGGTGTGCGGTGCTAAATTGTGTCGTACCATTAAGTCATAGGTCAGGCCAGAGGGTATTTCTAAAACACCACTAGTGCGCAGTACCCAAATAGCCAGTATCACAAAAAGTGCAATTTCTACCGCAGGATATCGATATTCCAATAAACGCATATTCTCAATGATTCCGGCAGAATTGTAGTGCTCGTGAAATGACGGTTTGGTAAATCCACCATAATTGGTTGATTCGTGGTTGAGTTGATTAATTTAGAATTAAGATTTTATAAAGCCTTAATCGCTTCATGGTCTGAAATTATTTCACGCTTATTTATACCGGTTAGTTCAGCGTTGAGTGCCAATAAAAAATTTTGCCGCAAGCGGTGGATATCGTACTCGAAGCGATTAAAAATATTGATGCAAATATGAACTATGCAAAATTCGTGACAAGGAATTGCTTTGAGTGTAAATATTTAGCTGAAGTTTCTTGTTTTTTTAGAGATCTGGTTGGTCGGGATATTTTTATTAGGGTTTGTATGATTTAGGCACGCCCTCGGTGTTTGGCGCTATTGTGTATTTTGAGTCGCCGTTTGGTTTTCTTTAACTCTCTAGTTTCATTTGCTCGTTGGACGGTTTTTTATCTTTCCAATCGTCACGGCTGCGGACTCATTTTGATTGTTGAAGCATAGGCTTGTAACTCGATTTTAGATATTAACTTCCTTTATTGCATAACTTGCTATCATATTCAATTCTAATGAGATGCGGGTGCCAGTGGCGATCTCGATTTGATCTCGGACAGTCAATTTAATGCAAATCAGTTGGCCTTTGAGGGAGGCGCAATAAAACTGAATAAGTACTGAATAAGTTACGCAGTTCACTGTCTGTTACCAACATAGTTGGCTCCACATTTATAAGAAATAGGGTACAAAACGATGGAACGGGTGAATTCCTAAATGCATGTGGTGGTGCGATAAGCGTGACAGACGGTAATTATGAAATTGCGAATAGTACGTTTAGTGGCAATATTGCAGAAACATTAGCCGTAGGGGGTGCCAGTAGCGGAGGTGCTTTATGTGTTTTAAATGTAAATGGTGTAAGCAATAGTGTAAATTAAACGAAAAATTTTAAAATACTTTTAGTATACGAGTCTAAAGTGTTCGTGTAAATTGATGCGCATTTAATTTAGCTATGTCAATAAATACCGGATTATTTCATCATATAATTTAACACATGCATCCTTTGACGATAGAGAATAGTGTCGTCCCGACCCGCTACTGGCATAAATTACACGATGGTAGGGTTCAGTGTGACTTATGTCCGAGGGCTTGTAAGTTGCATGAAGATCAGCGAGGGCTTTGCTTTGTGCGTGCCAGACAGGGCGATGAAATTGTATTGACTACCTACGGTCGTTCCAGTGGTTTTTGTGTAGACCCTATTGAGAAAAAACCCTTAAACCATTTTTTACCCGGAACCCCTGTGCTTTCTTTTGGTACAGCTGGTTGTAATCTGGCCTGCAAATTTTGCCAGAACTGGGACATGAGTAAGTCGTGGGAGATGAATACACTGGCTGATCGGGCAACGCCGCAACAGTTGGCATTTGCGGCCAAGGCATGTGGTTGCCGCTGTGTGGCTTACACTTATAATGACCCATTGATCTTTATGGAGTACGCTATTGATGTGGCGCAGGCGTGCCGTGATGTGGGAGTGCGCTCTGTGGCTGTTACGGCGGGTTATATTTGTGAAGCACCACGTAAAAAATTCTTTCAATACATGGATGCTGCCAATGTTGATCTTAAGGCATTTACTGAAAAATTCTATTACAAACTGACGGGCGCGCATTTGCAACCCGTTTTAGATACTTTGTTATATATTAAGCATGAAACTAACACCTGGCTTGAAATTACCACTTTGTTAATACCGGGTGAAAATGATTCGGACACGGAGTTAATGGCCTTGTCTCAATGGATATACGAGAATTTAGGTGCAGATATCCCTTTGCACTTTACCGCATTTCATCCTGATTGGAAAATGAGAGACAAATCGGCTACACCAGTCAATACATTGTTGCGGGCGCGTAAAATTGCAATGGATACGGGCTTGTATCATGTCTATGTCGGAAATGTGCATGAAGAAAGTGCCAGCAGTACGTATTGTGTGCAGTGTCAGAACAAGCTCATTGGTCGAGACTGGTATGTTTTGACCGATTGGAATTTAACGCCGGATGGACTCTGTTCTGTTTGTGGTAACCGTTGTGTGGGTATCTTTGATGCTCAGCCGGGAGAATGGGGTGATAAGCGATTACCGCTCAATATTAATCGTTATTCATCCATTGATTAGGGGGAGAGACTGTCCGAGGATCGGAAGTCCTGCTGGGTTGTCTCCACTTGCTTTCATAAGCGGTATAATTGCTGTGTCCAAAATAACCCCAATAAGTCTTTTACCTTCAGCGCTTTAGTCGCTCTCGCGACGATTCAACTGATGTGTTAGGTTAAATGGTAGTGAGAACGGAGTAAGGCTTAAGATTCGAGGCTTTTACGGTTATTTTAGACGGAAGCATATTGTTTAGCGGCGCCAGCAATAGCTGCGTTAGGCAAGTCCAAAATGTTCGAAAAAGTTTGGTAAATTAGGTGTATTCGATGTTCAAAGTAAGTTTAATCGATATGTTGAGTTTAGAGGTATGCATGTCTTGACGAAGTCCATAAGATATATCGATAATAGCCCCCTGTTTTGTGGACGATGACGGGATGATGGAAAATTTGTACGACAGGGCGTATTACTGTATAGCGCTATGCGACCCTGAAGAGAAAGTCCATGAAACAAATATTTTGCTGGGGCAATGGCATCGTGGCGAGTTGAGCTTGGAGCAATATAGCGAACCACGGCTCATCAAGGTTCCGGGCAAGCCCAGTCGACCGCGACTAGTGCACCCTCGAAAATTACCCCGTCGTGGCATGCACAGTGAAATAGGGCGGTTAGCATTAATCCATGCCATCACCCATATTGAGTTTAACGCCATAAATTTGGCCCTGG
The DNA here is from genome assembly GCA_013152545.1 of Gammaproteobacteria bacterium. Lineage (GTDB taxonomy): Bacteria > Pseudomonadota > Gammaproteobacteria > SZUA-152 > SZUA-152 > JAADGF01. The sequence continues at coordinate 52,872 of JAADGF010000109.1, read as the reverse complement.
ATGCGGTTTATCGTTTTCGCAACCTGCCGGACGCGTATTATGGTGAATGGTTGCGGGTGGCGTCGGAAGAAAGTCGTCACTTTTGTTTGTTGCGAGACCACTTACTGTCAATGGGCTATGATTACGGCGATTTTGATGCTCATAATGGGCTTTGGGAAATGGCATTGAAAACATCGGAAAATGCATTGACGCGCATGGCTTTGGTCCCCCGTGTTATGGAAGCCAGAGGTTTGGATGCGACACCGAGTATTATTGAGCGTTTTAAATCCGCAGGTGATGTACGTGTTGTAAGCATATTAAACATAATATTAGACGAAGAAGTGGGGCATGTTGAAATAGGTACCCGTTGGTTTCATTATTGTTGTGATCAATATGGTTTGCCACGGCAAGCGACCTTTGAAAAACTTCTGCATCAATACAGTAGTGGCACAGTTAAACTACCATTGCATCGAAAAGCACGATTACAAGCCGGTTTTACCGAAGCGGAACTTAATTATTTAGAGGGATTGGCGTGATGTATCAAAAATGTACAAAAATATTAAGGGTGGGTACTTTTTTATCTCAAAACAATTTTTTTTATCAGCATTTTTTTCATAGCAATGTTATCAGACTATTGCTGATACTATTCAGTAGTGTGGTGCTGGCCGCTTGTCAAAGTACAGGGGCTAACAGCAATGCATCGAATAAGGCAGAAGACCGTGAAGTGGGTGTATTGATGGTGTATTCAGAGCGTGAGGCAGGTGGTCCGTTATTCCGTAGCCGTGTATTTGTTAGCGATAATTATGTGTATATGGATGACACTCGTGTACCAGAAGATTTTTTATTATTTAACCGTAAAGAACAGAAAATTTATACGGTTAATTCCGGTGAAAAAAGTATTTTTGTCATCGCAGCTAAAGCAATAACTGTGCAGCCCCCCATTGAAATTAACTATACAGAAGAATCACAACCGAGTTCAGCAATACCAAAAGTCAATGGAGGTAAAGCCACGCATTATCGCTATGATGTCAATGGCAAGCGTTGTTACGATGCGGTAACCATGGAAAGCTCATTTTTACCGGAAGTTATTGGTGCGTTTAAAGAGTTTCGTACGGTATTAGCGGGTGAGCATGCCTCGTCATTGAGCCGTATGCCGGCCGATACCCATGATGCTTGCGGTTTGGCATTGAATATATTTTACTCCACCAAGCACCTAGAGCATGGAGTGCCATTACGCGAGTGGGACCAGCGAGGTTTTTTAAAATTTATGGTCGACTACGCGGAAGGTTTTAAGATGAAGCTTGAAAGGCTTCAGCTTCCATCGGAGTATCGCCAATATTCAGTCAGTGGTTAAACGTGCTGCTGTAGCGGTATAAGGCGGGCTCCAAAGATTATACTATGCCTGATTCCAGTATGCGCAATGAACAACCGTTGTTGCTGCATACCAATACACTGCCGCATTTGTGCCAGTCACCTAATACATAACGAACCATCACTTGGTTATCGAGTGTAAATTGATGTGTGTTGAGTCGGTGGGTATGACCATGAATCAATTGAGTCACTGATAATGCCCGTAGTTGTTGATTAATACTGGACTGATTTACATCCATGATTTCCGGGGGTTTGATGTTCGTGTCGGTTTTACTTTTATTTCGCACGGAGAATGCATACTCCGTGCGTTTTTCAATAGGCTGAGCAAGAAACATCTGTTGCCATTCGGGGGTGCGCACTTTGGATTTAAACACTTGATAGTCGATATCGTCAGTGCAGAACATATCCCCGTGCGACAGGGCTGTTTTTATACCGTTTAATTTTATCACATGCGGGTCAGATAGAATGATGCATCCTGTTAATTTTTCAAACTGTGGTCCCAGCAAAAAGTCCCGATTGCCATGCATAACAAATAGCTGATTGCCATTTTTAGTGTATTTCCTCAACGCACTGATCACCGGAATTAATTCTGAGTCAATGTGATCGTCACCAACCCATACTTCAAACAAGTCACCTAATATATACAAGGTGCTCGAATGACAAGCGACGAGTGACATGAACTCAAGGAATCGTTCGATTGTGTCAGGGTGGTCAGCGGATAAATGTAAATCCGAAATAAAAAGCGTACTCATGGTGCTTACATCGGGATGTTTGAATGTTTAATTAATCAACGACCACTTCCACGCTTTCTATTACGATATCGTCAACGGGTACATCTTGATGTCCCGCCGCGTTGGTGGTGGGTTGTGCTTTAATTTCATTAACCACATCCATTCCATTCACCACTTTACCAAACACACAATAACCCCAGCCCTGTGCGGTGGGTGCAGTGAAATTTAGAGAGTCATTATTGGCGACATTGATAAAAAATTGAGCGGTTGCGGAATGCGGATCCCCTGTTCTTGCCATCGCAATGGTGCCGATGTCATTTTTTAAACCGTTGTTGGCCTCATTTTCAATGGGGGCGCCCGGTGTTTTTTGCGACATACCGCTTTCCATGCCACCTCCTTGAATCATAAAGGTGCTGATAACTCGATGAAACAAGGTGCCGTTGTAGAATCCATCGTTGGCATATTGCTCAAAGTTTGCCGCTGTTTTAGGCGCTGCTTTATGATCCAGTTCTAATTCAATCATGCCTTTATTTGTTTGCATTTTTATCATTGTGGAAATTCCCGTTTTTAATAATTTCATCGTGCGCTATCGCAGCTTATTATAAATATTGAAATTATTGTAGTTATTTATATGTAATAATGAAATGAAGTTGGCGTCAAAACTGGGTTTATTTACAGTAATGATTGCCAGAGTTATTGTTCTCGCTATTGTTGTATCTCTATTGTGCCTCCAAAAGCGTGACGGATTCGATTATCACCGGGGATTGGGGGACGTCACTGCGGAACGGGCCAGACGCACCAGTAGGGATTTTGCGTATTTTATCAACTACTTCCATTCCTTGTATCACTTTACCAAAGACGGTATAACCCCAACCTCTGGCATCGGGTGAGCGGTAGTTCAAGAAATCATTGTTAACGAGGTTAATAAAAAATTGTGCGGTAGCGGAATGGGGGGCATTGGTGCGCGCCATGGCCACCGTACCACGGTCGTTTTTTAAACCGTTGTTGGCTTCATTTTGTATCGGCGCGCGGGTGCCTTTGCGTTGCATATCTTCGGTAAAGCCGCCGCCTTGTGCCATAAAACCATCAATTACACGATGGAAGATCGTATTGTTGTAAAACCCGTCTTTGGTATAGGTAAGAAAGTTTTCCACTGATTTCGGCGCTTTTTCACTGTTTAATTCGATGACAATATCGCCCAGATTGGTTTGCAGCTTCACTTTTGGAAAATTGTTTTCAGCAAACGTTGTTTGTGACCACAACAGGAAAATAGAACTGGCTACAATAACGAGTTTTTTGAATGTTCTCATACTTTTTTTATCCTTAATTAACGTTGGATTACAAATGCAAACAGGTTTCCGGCCCCTGTATTCAGCGCCGTTTTCCCAACCATCTATAAAGCTGGAAGGGCTTTCCTGGAGTCCTGATTGAGTGTCAGTCTTTTGGTGATCGGGATATACTGCTGAGTCCCATTTTTCTTGAGAGTTCAATGATAGATTGTTTGCTCCGTCAACGAAAGTGAAAATATTGAGCTATTATAAGAAAAAGATTACTCAATCAAGCGCTTAGCAAAAAATAAAGCTTCCATCGGGTATTGTGTGGGTTTTGTTTTACCTGGCGATTGAGATAGTATGACGGGTCGCTAGGGGGTGTTCTCAATCATTCTTGCGCGCCTGTTGAGCCTAAAACAGCGCTAGGCAAGGCGAGAGGAGAGAGGTTTGGTCATTCCAAATAAACGACGAACAACGCAGTCTGGCACTTTTTTAGGCGCAACCCGAAGGGCCGAGCACATTTTTTCACCCAGCGGCGTTGTCGCTTGTTGATGTGAAATAACCACACAACACTCGCTCCGCTTTGCTGGATAAAAAAATGAGCGTCGGCAGGCGTGCAAAAATGATTGAGAATACCCCCTAGGGGGGGGGGGCTGTCCGAGAATAGTAGCTGTCACGAGGGAACGCCATTTTGAGTCCATTTTTTCGATTGCATCCGGCACCTACTTTTTTTTGGCATTTGAAGCGAATATTGAGCCCATTTAACCTAACACATCAGTTGAATCGTCGCGAGAGCGATTAGGGCGCTGAAGGTAAAAGACTTAGTGGGATTTTTGGACGACAGCGTATCACCCATACGGTGAGTTCAGAAAATCTCAATAAGTCTTTTAGATTCTGTGCCATAGGTGGTCACAGTGGATTCAACTGATGTGTTAGGTTTAACGTAGTGATCGTAAAAATAGGTCAAAATGGCGTTTTCGCAGTCGGCTTTATTCTCGGACAGGTTCCTAGATTGAGCCGGAAAGCGGATATTTGTGCAGACGTTAAATTGACGAACGATTGTAAGCAGTGTAGAAACAAAAAAATGACCCAGTGGATTTCCTATTATGTTGCAAATTTATAACAGCCTAAGCAAAAAAAAGCAGCAATTCGCGCCAATCGATCCCAATAATGTTCGAATGTATGTGTGTGGAATGACGGTTTACGATTATTGCCATGTAGGGCATGCGCGGGCCATGGTCGTGTTTGATGTGGTGTATCGTTACTTACGCCGGATCTATGGCAAAGGTCATGTGACGTATGTGCGAAACATTACCGATATTGATGACAAAATTATTGCGCGTGCTCACGAAAATCACGAAGATATTGATATGCTAACCGCGCGTTTTATTCAAGAAATGTATCAGGACGGTGATTTACTCGGTGTGTTGCGGCCCGACCATGAACCCCGCGCCACTCAACACATTGACGAAATTATCGGTATGATCAAGACGTTGATGACAAAAGGGCTCGCTTATGCCAAACCGGATAGTGATGTTTATTATGATGTTAGTGCGTTTAAACAATACGGTGCGTTGTCTGGTAAACACCTTGATGAGTTACGTTCAGTGGATCGTGTGGTGGTAGATGATAAAAAGGATGACCCGTTAGACCGTGTCTTATGGAAATTGGCAAAACCAGGCGAGCCAAGCTGGGATTCGCCCTGGGGGGCTGGTCGTCCCGGTTGGGATATTGAATGTTCTGCTATGGCAACGCACTGCCTGGGTGAGCATTTTGACATTCACGGTGGTGGTTTGGATTTGCAGTTTCCTCATCACGAAAATGAAATTGCGCAAAGCGAAGGTGCTAGCGGTGAGACCTTTGTGAATTTTTGGATGCATAACGGCCATGTTCGTGTTGATAATGAAAAGATGTCCAAATCATTAGGCAATTTTTTTACCATTCGTGAAGTGCTAGCTAAATACAACCCGGAAGTGATTCGTTATTTTATCGTGAACAGTCATTACCGTAGCCCACTTAATTACTCTGACCAGCATTTAGAAAATGCCAAATCAGGATTGACTACGTTGTATACCGCATTGCGCGGTTTACCATTGGAAGAGTCTGTTACCAATACCGGCAGTAATGGTTTTTCCAGTCGTTTTGCAGCGGCGATGGATGATGATTTTAATACGCCCATTGCTATGGCGGTGTTGTTTGATATTGCCGGAGAGTGTAATAAATTGAAGGAGCATGATGTCCCACAGGCGTTAAAGCTTGGCGTTCAGCTAAAACAATTGGGTGCGCTGCTTGGCTTGTTGCAGTGTGAGCCAGACGATTTTTTGCAGGGTGTCATTGCGTCGGGGGAGGGGGGGGTAACGGTCGATCAGATTGAGGCATTAATTGAGCAACGTAACCAAGCGCGTCATGCCAAGGACTTCCAGGCTTCTGATCGTATTCGTCAGGAATTGGCGGGCCAAGGGGTTGTTCTGGAGGATGGTGCTGGCGGTGGCACTACCTGGCGTCGTGAATAGCGGCTGGTGATAGGTGTAGCGCGTGCGGCATTTTTGCCTGATCAGAATGAATATAAATACTATTTGGTCGTGCGACTCAGGTGATAACACCGAGCACCAAACAGAAACGTTATTATGTACCGGTTCCTTTTATTGCTCAGCCCCGTGACTTGTTATATGATTTTTCGGCGGCGTCCAAGGTGTTTTGTAGCAGGGTTGCGACAGTCATTGGGCCCACTCCGCCCGGTACGGGTGTAATCCAGGCGGCGTGTTGTTTCGCGGTATTAAAGTCAATGTCCCCTTGCAGTTTGCCTTGCCCTGAACGATTAATGCCAATATCAATAACAATTGTACCTGGTTTTATCCAGTGACCATCGACAATATTTGCTTTGCCTACGGCAACCACCAGGATGTCCGCCCTGCGAACCTGGGCTTCCAGGTCCCTGGTGAAACGGTGACAACTGGTAACCGTGCAACCCGCCATCAATAGTTCTAACAGCATTGGGCGGCCAACGTGGTTGGATGCACCAACGATGACAGCATCCAAACCTCTGATATCGATGTTGGTATGAGTTAATAGCGTCATCACACCGCGCGGTGTACAAGGCTGCAAGGCAGGCTGGCGCAGCGCGAGGCGGCCGATGTTGTAAGGATGAAAACCGTCAACATCTTTATCAGGCAATATGCGTTCGATAATGATTTCAGCCGGTATGTGCGCGGGTAACGGCAGTTGTACCAGAATACCGTCAATATCATCGTTTACATTCAGTTCTTCAATTAGGTTTAATAGTTGTTGTTGCTGGGCCGTTGAGGGTAGGTCGTAAGCGAGCGATTTAAAGCCCACTTCTTCACAGGCTTTGCGTTTGCTGGCGACATAAACTTGTGAGGCGGGATCTTTACCCACCAGTACAACGGCTAACCCAGGTGGGCGCAACCCGTTTGCAATGTGTTGTTCCACACGCTGTTTAATGTCTTGCCGTAATGCGTTAGCGATGGCTTTGCCATCTAAAATGTTAGCACTCATAACGGGTATTTGTTTGGGCGGCCTGGAATAAAAAGTCGTTTTTATTGTAAATAGTAAAGCAGCTAGGTTGCATTTTGATGAGTTGTTAACCTGTAGGTTAAGTGCGTTGGTTGATAACAGTAGTTAAATAACAGTAGTTAAATAAATAATAAATAGTTAAATGACCGTAGTATTGGACGCTTAATCCGCAGGGCATATAATCTCACGCTTGTTACGTTTCGCCAAGGTTTCTCTTAATCGCTTCGCCAGACAGAACCCCAGTATGTCGTACAACGGCTGAATTGGATGCAGTCCGTTATTGCCATTTCACTAGGGACTGTTGTTTGTTTGAGCCTTGTCTTAATACACCTACCGAAAACGCTTTTTCAGACACAAGGCATTATGAATGATTGAAAATACCGCCTAGAGCATCAAAATGGCGTTTTCGCAGTAGGTTTTCTCTTCTCGGACAGGCTTCAGTGTAGTGCATCGAGCCAAATACCGATAGAGAGAATGCCGCGAATTAACGACGGCGGCGTTGTCGTTCTTGAAAAGCAGGCTGCCAATGTTCGAAATACTACCGCGTTAACACTTCATCTTCAGTTTGTTTTCACTTGCCAGTTTTTCACCAACCGACAGTAGTTTTTTCAGGAAAAATACCTAATCTAGGTTAAGTTTACCACATTTGTCAATCGTCACGAGAGCGATGATAATATTGAACATAAACGATTTTCAGCCACTATTAATGGATTCAATGCATTGCCTGTCTACCTCCACGGCTCCCTTCATCGGGCTACCGTTATCAGAATGCAATACGAGCCCTTCCTGATGAATTCTTTCCCCAAGACAAGCCTTGCCAATCAGGCAGTTTGCATGTTCTGCGTTCTCCTCTTCGTGCACTTCCCAGCCAACGATCTTGCGGCTAAATATGTCTTTGATTCTGACACAGGGGCCTTATCATTGCTCAAAATGCAAAGCAAAATAGCTGTAAAATTTATTCACTCAGTAAGCGTTTTCGGTTGCTGAGTCAGGTGTTAAAGTTTAAGATTTGTGTGTAAAATATAACACATATGAGCCGGTTTTTAGTTGTTCAATTCGTGTGTGGAGAGATCATAGCCACGGTCTTTGTAGAACTTAAACCGGTGCCTGCCTTCTTGTCGTGCAATGTCGTTGGCTTCAACGAATTCTGCTACCCGTTCAAACTGGCCAAAAAACAGGGGTACGGTGGGCGATAAATTCACCATAACCTCGTCACCTGTTGGGGCTGGGTCGCTGTGGTAACCGATGACAATGGCCGCTTTTGTTTGTTGGCCTGGTTCACAAATTTCATGCGGCAAAAAACTGTCTTGATGAAAAGTCCATAGCAGATCGTCAAATCGTTTGGCATTTTGCGCTGAGACGGTGTGCACATAAATACGGTGTTTCAGATTGTAGACTTTATCGATGAGTTTACATGCCATGGTTTCTTTTGACTGAGTACCACTGGACGATAAAATATAAAAATCTATTTTAGTCAAAATGACTCCTTGGTCATTATTTTTTTGCTAATTCAGTCACATAATCAATTAAGTATTGGGTAAGCAATGGCACGGGTCTACCTGTTGCGCCTTTTTCAGTGCCGGATTTCCAGGCCGTACCTGCAATATCCAAATGCGCCCAGTGGTACTTTTTAGTAAAGCGCGATAAAAAACAGGCGGCGGTTATAGTGCCTGCTTCTCGTCCGGCAATATTAGGGATATCAGCAAAATTGCTTTTTAACTGATCTTGATATTCCTCCCATAAGGGTAATCCCCAAGCGCGATCCGCACTGGATTTACCTGCATTGAGTATGTCGTGAATCAGTGGGTTATGATTACCCATGACGCCAGTGGCGTGATTGCCCAGGGCTATCACGCAGGCTCCGGTCAAGGTGGCGATGTCGATTACTTTTTCTGGGTTGAATTTTTCACAGTAGGTTAGTGCATCACATAAAACCAATCGGCCTTCGGCATCGGTGTTTAATATTTCGATAGTTTGTCCTGACATGCTGGTTACGATATCCCCCGGGTTTGTTGCATTGCCGTCGGGTTTGTTTTCTGCGCAGGGAACAATGCCGATGACATTCATGGCTAACTCAAGTTCGGCACAGGCAACCAGGGCTCCAAAAACACTGGCGGCACCACACATATCGTATTTCATTTCGTCCATTGCGGGAGACGGTTTTAAGGAAATACCGCCGGAATCAAAAGTAATACCTTTGCCGACAAAACAAATGGGTTTTTGTTTCTTTTTGCCATGGTTATATTCAATAATAATAAATTTAGGGGCCTCACGACTACCTTTAGCGACTGCCAATAAGGCGCCCATGCCCATTTTCTCCATGGCCGTTTTTTCATGAACCGTGACTTTAATAGACTTGTAGTCACGGTCCAGGGTTTTGGCTTGCTTTGCCAAATAGTTTGGTGTGCAAATATTACCGGGTAAATTGCCAAGGTCTTTTGCTAGGGTAACGCCCTTGGATATAGCGGCTCCTTCTCGAATGGCCTGTTCTCCGATGCTTAAATCGCTACGTCGGGGTACAGTAAAGATAAGTTTACGCAATGGTCGACGAGTATCTTCTTTTTTGGATTTTAAACTATCAAAGCGATAAAGTGTATCGTGGGAAATTTCCACTGCCTGGCGTAGTTTCCAGTGGGTGTTGCGGCCTTTGACGCTGAGTTCTGTAAGGTAGCAAGTGGCTTCCATAGAACCGGTCTCGTTTAATGTGGTCGCTGTGCTGGCGATTATTTTGCGATATTGACTATCGCCAATTTCCCGTTCCCTGCCGCACCCCACTAATAATATACGTTCTGCCAGTGTTTCGGGAACATTGTGAAGTAGCAAGGTTTGTCCTAGCTTGCCTTCAAGATCTCCCCGTCGCAATAAACTGGAGAGATAGCCGTTAGTGGCGCTATCGATTTTGTCAGCAGCAGCGCTGAGTCGTCGTGGTTCAAAGATGCCCACGACAACGCAAGCGGAACGTTGTTTTTCCGGGTTGCCGCTTTTTACGCTAAATTCCATAGAAATTCCCTTGCAATTTTGATAGATAACGTGGATTTTACCAGGATTAGAGCGTAATAGTAGGTTTAGTTTAGGGTAGTAAGCCAAGACTTGTTTTATAATGGTGTGCTTTTTGCCAGAAAGCTAATTCTCCTTGCAACAAGCGATGATACAGGACTGCTCTTGGTTTTAACACTGACAATGGAACTGGGTAATGGCGTTGATTGTAGTATCTGATGCCTTCTCTTATTATCAGTTAATTATCGTGTAGCGTTAAGTTTATTGACATAATAAGCGACAAAGAATGTGAAATAAACGGTGGAATAATGGTTGTTATTGATCGCTACATTATTGTGGAAATATTACAAACTCTGCTGGCTGTGCTGGTGGTTTTGTTACTGATTTTTATGGGGCGGTATTTTGCTGTTTATCTTGCTGATGCGGCAGCAGGTGAAATAGCGGGTGTTGTTGTTATTGATCTGTTGTTGTTGCGCACTGTAAGTGCATTGAATATGATGCTGCCTTTTTCACTTTATATTGCGGTACTGTTGGCGTTTGGACGTTTTTACAAAGACAGTGAGATGACCGCATTAGCGTCATCCGGCGTCGGTGTGACGCGGGTGCTACGTCCAATATTGGCGTTATCGCTGGTTTTTACTGTTATTGTAGCACTTCTTTCTTTATGGCTATCTCCTTGGGCCGAGGCAAAACGGGCGTCTATTATAGCTGCGGCTGAAGCAAACTCTGATTTAGACGGTGTACTACCGGGCCAATTTAACCAAATTGGTAAACGGGACAAAGTGGTGTTTTATGTCGGTGAGCTTTCTGATGACCGTCAGACCATGAAAAATGTGTTTGTGCAGTTAGAAAAAAACGGCCAATCGGATGTGTTATCAGCCAGCCAGGGGTATAAATACCTCGATAAAGAAACTGGAGACCGGTATCTGGTATTTGAAGATGGTTATCGTTATCAAGGTATTCCCGGCAGTCGAAATTTTACGATTCAACGGTACCAGAAAAACGCGATACGTATTGATGCGCCCTCAGTGGGGGTGCAACGGCAGCGCAATCGGGCGATCCCAACCAATCAGTTGTGGCGTTCGGATGAGCTGCGCGAAAAAGCAGAGTTACAATGGCGCTTGTCAATGCCGGTCTCTACTCTGTTGCTTGCCATTATTGGTGTGTTGCTTAGTAAGACCACCCCCAGGCAAGGTCGGTTTGCAAAATTATTTATCGCGATTATGGTGTATGTGATTTATAACAATATGATCAGTATTGCACGGTCTTGGATAGAACAAGACAAGTTGCCCGTTGAGCTAGGCGTTTGGTGGGTTCACCTTTTGCTGCTGTTATTTATTTTTATTGCGTTGTATAAGCAAATGACGGGGCGGTTTTTCTTGATATCAGCACGATTATTACGTCTGCCTTTTTTGTCATCATAGCTTAAGTTTCCGATACTCATGAAAATCCTTGATAACTACATCGGTAAAAGCGTTGCTAGCAGTATGCTGGTGGTTCTCAGCGTATTATTGGCTTTATTTACTCTGTTTGGTTTTTTGGACGAATTAAAAGATGTCGGAAAAGGTAATTACGGTGTAGGGCAGGCAATATTATATATTCTACTTACATTGCCAAGTCTTGCCTATCAGTTGACACCGATGACTGCACTGTTAGGGTGTACTATAGGCTTGGGTATGCTGGCGGGCAACAGTGAGTTAACGGCAATACGTAGCGCCGGTGTGTCGCTGGAGCGGATTATCTGGTCAGTGTTGAAAGTTGGAATATACACTATGGTTGTGATGGTGTTGGTGGGTGAATGGATTGCGCCAGTAAGTGGGCAGTATGCTCAAACGATGCGGTCAGTGGCTAAGTCAAATAGTCTGTCGTTAAAAGGTAGCCAAGGCTTATGGGCGAAAGACGGAACACAATATATCAATGTGCGAGAGATATTACCCGGCCGGCGTTTGGGTAGTGTGTTTATCTATGAAATTGATGAAAAACATCGTGTAACCCATATTTTACATGCTGAAAGCGCCGTTTATAAACAACAAAACTGGGAGCTGGAGAATGTAAAACATACTTATTTCAACGATAATCAAGTGACTTCGACAACTGATGAGCGGTATCTGTGGCAAACAACGTTAAGTCCCGAGTTACTCAATGTTGTCACAGTAAAATCCAGAACGTTGTCGGTCTGGGGCTTGTATCAGTATATTCAATATCTTGAGAATAATGGTTTAAGTGCGGAACAGTATAAACAAACGTTTTGGTCAAAAATCACTCTGCCTGCGGTGACATTGGTTATGGTATTGTTGTCGATACCTTTTGTTTTTGGGCCGCTCCGTTCAGTGGGTGTGGGACATCGTGTATTAGCTGGGGCATTGGTGGGGATTGGTTTTCACTTGATAAGCCAGATGTCAAACTACCTTGGTTTGGTGCTGAGCATCAGTCCTGTATTGAGCGTATTATTGCCAACGGCGTTGGCGGCAGTTGTTGTGGGTGTGTTGTTACGCAGAATTCATTAGGGGTGTTCCCTATTAATACGGCTGTACTGCTGTATTAATGGGGAACGCCCCTATAGGTCAAATGAGTTTGGATGGTCAGGGCTTAAGATCGACATACCCGGGGTGGCTGCTTAAACCTTTAATGGTTGGTACGTTAAGTTCTTTTATGTGCACGGTGCCTTTGTTGGTTAAATATTCTTCTACAATTTCCCAAATTGGCTTTCCTTCCCGAGGGCCGGCAACACTGGCCCAACCCGCAGTACGGTATTTTTTCTTTGCGCTGAGCGGTTTACCGTCTAATTCCAGGTCTGTGATTCGGTTGCCGATTTTTTTGGTTGGGTCTATCGTGTATTTGAGGCCGCCTACACGCACCATATCACCACCTTGTTGATAATAAGGGTCAATATTAAACAGGTTGTCCGCAACATCTTCCATGATATTCTTAATATCTTCTCCTGATAAGTCGGTCAGGGTAGCGGTAGCATAGGTAATGGCTGTTTGAGTCATGACATGTTCCGAGGTGATTTTGTCTCCGGGTAACACGCTGACTCCCCAACGAAACCCAGGTGAAAAGCTGATCTGTGCTTCTTGTACTTCCTGCATGGCATCAAGAATCAGTTGATCGAAAGTACCGTTAAAATTACCTCGTCGATAGAGTAATTCCCCAGCGACAGCAAGCTCTTTGTTTAAGGCCGGTAAAAATGGTTTACGTGTCTTATCAATATAGGTTTGCATTTCAGGGTCAGCTTGCAACACATTGGCAAAGATGGGTAACAATGTAAAATTGTAATCATTGATTTTACCATTTTTCACATCAAGGTCTAGCACAGCAAGAAATTTGGTATTGGAGCCAGAATTAATCACCAATGTACGCTTGCCGTCAGGGTCTTTTATTTCCAATGGCCTGGGTACTGCATCATGAGTATGACCGCCAAAAATAGCATCAATGCCTTTGACGCGACTGGCAAGTTTGATGTCTACGTCCATACCATTGTGCGACAGGACTACAACAACTTGAGCGCCTTCCTTACGTGCTTTGTCGACGTATTGCTGCATCGTGTCTTCACGAATACCGAAGCTCCAGTCGGGAATCATGTAACCAGGGTTTGCAATCGGTGTATATGGAAATGCCTGGCCGATGATCGCAACGGGAACTCCATTAATGTCTTTCATGGTGTAGGGTTTAAAAACGGCTTCTTCCCATTCGTTATCAATGACATTCTGGGCTATAAAATCAATATGGCCATCTAGGTCCTTATCGATAATTTCCCTGACGCGATCTGCACCGTAGGTGAATTCCCAGTGCCCCGTCATGACATCGACACCAAGAAGCTTGCAGGCATCGACCATATCCTGTGCGTTGGTCCATAATGCGGTGGCGGAACCTTGCCAGGTATCGCCTCCGTCGAGCAATAGCGATCCAGGCCGTTGGGCGCGTAATTGTTTAACCAGTGTGGCCAGGTGTGCAAAACCACCGATTTTACCGTATTGCCTGGCGGCTTCTTCAAAATTTAAATATGTGTACGCGTAGGCTTCTGCTGAGCCGGGTTCCACTGCAAAATATTTTAAATGATGTTCACCGACGAGGTGGGGAGGTCTGCCATTCATCATATTAACACCAATATTAATATGGGGTTCACGGAACTGGACAGGTAATAGCTGTGCATGGCAGTCGGTAAAATGCAGCAAGGAAACATTTCCTTTAGGGGGGACATGATAGAGGTTTTCCAATGACTTAAAATTCGGTTTTGTTTTTTCTGTGCCGGGGGTTGCACATCCAGCAAGGCTAGCGATTGCTAACATTTGCAAAAACTCTCTACGCGAGATTGTCATTTGAAACCTCCAGTACTCACTATTAAAATGGATTCTACTGCTATCGTTTTGCGTTCCAGTGGTTACTCAATGGGAATATGTAGGTATTTAAGTCTTGTTTTAGAAAACTTAGTTGGGTTACAGGGGAAACTCGCAGAATTTTTTGATGAATCTGGCACATTCCAAACATTGGTTTACTCAGCAACAAAGACGATGGCACTATTTTAAAATTCACTCTGTATCTCAATAATATACCCGTAGCGATTGAACTTTAGCTTCAACCGTTAATAAATCCTAAACAGTCTCATAAAATATAACTGTTTTTTCTCGTGTGCTAAATGCCTATTTAGAGATAAGGTGTTGCCAGGCGCTTTAAATTTAGAGAATTGCAGCGATGCAAGTGGAAAATTGAGATCAATTTTGATTTTTTTATGTAGATTAGGTCTGCTTAACGAAAAAATGGATGGGGTTTTCGTCGATGACTCTGTATAAATTACAGGCGGATTATAAGAAAAGAGGATTTGGACGTTCATACTTGAGCCTGTACTCTATGAATACACGTCACTAGAATGGCATTAAACGAGCAACCGTCTTTTAACGGTTATACCCTCATAGCCACCCGCGTTGCGGGTGGTTTTGATTATCATATGGTATTTCGCCTTTATTTACGTGCTCCCGGACCATTCCAGGGAATACCATTGCTCATATACGTTAAGAAATACTCAAGATTTCGATATTCATCGCTTTGATTTTTGAAGGGCAGGGCACGTACTTGTTTAATGCACCCAGCGAAACGGCGGTGCAAAGTACCTAAGCCACCCCACTTGGAGCGGTAAACTGGAAAATGAGAGGCATGCCCCAACGACGGGCTTAGAATATCAGCGCGGATTTTGTTGCCAGCATTGTCTACATGGCAGTGTGCGCAGGACATATTCAGTTGTCCGCGACGGGCGTAATAAAATACCTTACCAGCCTCATAAGCATCAATGGCTCTTTGATCACGCGGGACTTTGATGTCAATGATTTGGCCGCGTGTCGTAAAAGCCATATATGCGGATATTGCAGCTAGTTTACCTTTACCCCAGCCCAGTGTTTTTTCACCATTTTTCTTTAAACAACTATTAATGTCTGCTTCAATAGTGCGGACTCTGCCGCTGGCTTTATCGAAAAAAGGGTAATCTCCTTTGATGCCAATGCCGCCGTTTTTGAAGCAACTGGCAAAGGTTTTGCCATTTTTAAACGGGGTATTAAACAATTCTTCGCCTTCTTCAATGGCAATCTCATAAGGGGGGAATTCCTCAATGGCTTCCCATTGCTCTCGTGATGCGGCGTCAATGGAGTAGACGCCATTGGCAAATTCTTCCAGAGGTACGTTTGGGAATCGTTCAAGAAAATAACCACGAAAGGCTTTAAGGTCATCGTCAGGGCCTGCATTAGTTACAAACGGTGTTGCAGTTAAAATTGCGGTGGCCGCAATTATTAAAAGTCTCTTCATTGTTTATATTTCCTCCGTCCGAGTTCGGTATGGCAAAATGAGGGTTGCTGTGTGGTTTTTATTTGATGGTTGATTCAGCAGACGCTGATTTGCCCATATTGTCATACCAACTGATCGATATTTTGTCACCCTTATTTGCGCCGCTGAATTTAAACGATAGATACGGGTCTTTCGATACGGCTACACCCCATTCGGCGAGTAATACTTGTTTGCCATTGTGTTCGCACTTGACTTCCTGGATAAAATGCGCGGGAATTTTTTTATCGGTTTTTTTATCTTTGCGTAATCCCGTTTCCATTGCGTGGCTCATCAGTGCTTTTACTTCGGTTACGTTGCCTTTCATTTTGGCACGAATTCTAATACTCTTTTTGGCCATTTTACTGTCCTCTACTATTTTGTGCTGCGCATCAATCGCGCTTGATATTCTATTCTATGTGGCAGCTAAGGGGTGGCCGTTAACCACCACACCCGCCGATTGTCACCTTAACCGTTTTTTTGGCGCTATATAACTTACCATCAGATTTAACGATTGCAATTAAATCAGATGTTTTTCCCATTTTTACGCGGGTGGAAACAAATCCTTCTGTGTTGGGTGATAATCGGAAATTGGCGGCGAGTGGTGATGGGTTTTTTTCAATAATAACAGTGATACTGTCAATCTTGGGCAGGCTGGTGGATACTGTAATTGGTACCACGGAGCCGTTTTCTGCGATATCAGGGGCTTTGATTTTAATGTCAGCGCTTGCTGAATAACGATCACTGCCTAATAAACTGCTTAAGGATTTGCTGACGGATGTTGCATCAAAGGATGCTTTTGGCCATTCAGCGAGTACGATGCGCGGTGTTAATAAACCTGCACTGACAGCAACCCCTGCAATACTGCTTGCAATTGTACCTTTTAGAAAGGCTCTGCGTTTCATTGCTATGCTCCTCTAGTTCCGGTTTGAATCTTACACTCTAAAGGTTGTAGATAAATTCTACAATCATGTCGATCTCTTCTTCAGTGACGATCTTGAATTTCCCAAATGGCGGCATGATCGTATTGGGGTTATTGATGGTAGCATCCCAAATTTGGGCTCGTAATTTTGATTTATCGGGATACCTAGCTTTCATGTTAACGAGTTTTGGTCCTATGTTGCCGGGAAGAGCACCGTCTGCCATTTTGTGGCAAGCTAAGCAGTTGCCTTTTTGTCGATGGAAGGAGATTTCTTTTCCTTTCTCTGCCATCGATTTACCCGCGTAGGCTGCTTTTGGCGTAAAAGATAGACCGCTCACAACGAGAGCCACGATACTTGCGGATAATAATATCGGTTTCGCGAACTGCCGCATTGCTTTCTCCTTAATCAGTTTCCGTTGTTTATATAATTTCAAGGGTAGGATATTCGTTTCTAGAAGCCCTTGATTAGGCCAAAATTATTGGCTGCGGATCGCTGTGTTAATGTATATTGGCACAACCAATACCAGCAATACTTGTTAGAACAACAAATATCGGTAACGAATTGCAGCCCAATAGCTTAAAAATTAAAACCTCGGCTATTCTGTCTCTATTTGCAGACCTTTGTCAAAATAGTTTTAGGGTTTTTTTTTGGTTGCGTGCTTATTAACCACTTCTTGTTTAAGCTCTTTTAGTCGCGCTTTAAACTTTAACGCTCTATATTCATCAATATTCGGTTGTTGCAGGGCTTCTTCCAAATGTTTTATTGAGGTATTAATTTCACCATACTCGTAGTAGTAATTCGCTAGGGATTCATAAGCATCACCTGCAAAGCCCGCTTGTTGCGCTGCCATTGCAAATGTTTTGTAAATTTCAGGAGTGTCAGGGTGAGAGCGAATTTGCTGTTGCAGTGCCTGCATGGCGTTTTTTGCTTGGCCATCGAGAAGCAATACATCGGCATAAAGCCAAGTGAGTGGTAAGTTTTCAGGGTAAAGTCTAAGTGTCTCCGCGAGAATGTTTATTGCTGATGCATAGCGCAGTGCTTTGATATCGTTTTGTGCCAGAGCAATAACATAAACGATTCGAAGTCTATCTGTTTTTATCAGATTTTCCAATAAGTCTTGTGCTTTAGTGTGTTTGCCTAGCTTGCTGTACCTGAGGGCTAATTCATATTGACCTGGAAAATCAGGTGTTTCGCGTTTTTTGAGGTTGGCGGCGAGGATTGCAGTTGAGGTTTCCAATTCTGGTTGTCGATGGTTTAGTACCTGTAGCCTTGCGCGAATTAATTGGTATCGGATTGAATTTAATGGTCGGTTTGAATGGTTAGTTGGCAATAGTGAAGCTGCCCGCCCTCGGGAGTCGGCGATTCGAGTGGTTGTAACCGGGTGAGTTAGCAAGAACTCTGGAACGTTATGACCTGAAAATCGGCTTTTATATTGTAATGTCTCGAAAAAATCAGCCATGCTATTGGGGTTAAATCCGGCACTTGCCAACATATCGATACCAACTCGGTCGGCTTCTTGTTCATTGGTGCGTGAGAAGCTTAACTGGCGCTGGGTTGTCCCTGCGATTGTGCTTGCCAAGACAGCTTCGCCGATTTGCCCATTACCCGAACCCAATAATATCGCTGCCATAATTGCGGCCATTGCTGCAATGGATAAATTTTTAGAGGATTCAAAAGAGCGCACCAGATGGCGTTGAATGACATGGGCTATTTCATGGGCGACCACCGAGGCTAGTTCGCCCTCCGTTCCCGCTTCATTGATCAAGCCACTGTGAATGCCTATATGACCGGCTGGCCCTGCAAATGCGTTAATCGTGTTGTCATCCACAATAAAAAAATTCAAGGTTTGCCCTCGGGTGTCTATTTGGGAGGCGAGCGATTCACCCAGGTCGCGAATATATTCAGTGCTTATAGGGTCATCGACTAATTTTAAGGATCGTCGCACGCTGCGCATAAATTCACGACCCAGCATTTTTTCGTCTTCGGGTGAGATCAGTGAATCAGCGCTATTGCCGATGTCGGGCAGATTGTCAGCATGGGTTGGTAATGATAGAACAGCAATAAACAGACCGACTGCCGTTGCTAAGCAGCACGTCTGGAAAGTGGCTCTACTTGATTGTCTAATAAATAGGGGCATGTTGCGCTGAAAACGATTAGCTGTAATTGATAGTAGCTCGTGCTAATATTTTTATTTAACCGAAATACTGGGTAAAACGTCATAAAATGTAACTGGTTTGAGTTGCATTCACTTTCCTATAGACAGACAGAGTGGCAATAAATTGCACAAAAAACGTCGATGGGTTTAACCTGGAAAACTCAATTGAACATCGGAAGTTCGCTCACTCCTGGCAAACTCAAACATCAGCTTATCACCAAATAAGGTGACTGCACTGTTTATTTTATTGGTTATCGAATTATTGAGCTCACGATGTTCATCTCTGATGTATTGCGTATCTTGTACTGTGTCTAATCGAATTTTCGAGGTTTTTGGCTTTTATTGTTAACACCCCCTAGGCGCTTATTTATTACTTAATCAGCATTTTTTTAGTTGGCGTTGAATATCCTAATATAATTAAGTCCATGGTAATTTTTTCTATATTAGCTTAGTTTTCGAAAATATAAAAAAAACTAATGGCATTTTTATGTGACCAGGGTCGTTTTTATGGTTACAATATAAGAACAACATGGAATTCTAATGAATTATTTCACCCGTAACCATTTTTAATATTTGAGGAGCTGATTATGGCAGAATTTAATCAAGAACTGGATGCATCTGGCTTAAATTGTCCACTTCCTATTCTTAGAGCTAAAAAGAGTTTATCGGCAATGGGGGCTGGAGAAGTATTGCATATTATTTCAACTGATCCCGGTTCTGTAAAAGATTTCGAAGCATTTGCAAAGCAAACAGGCAATGAGTTACTTGAATCCCGCGAAGACAGCGGGAAGTTTCATTTTTTGATGAAAAAGTCTTGATTGTCATGCTTACTAAAGAACAGTGATTTAAAAGATTTTTACTTTGGGTATCTGTTAACGTTTGAGTCTTATTCTACTGGCTGGGACGTTTTGTTTGACCGAATAAACAAGGCGAAAAAAATGTCCCGGTTCTTCGGGGTATAGCTTACCCATTGTTTCGCCGTAAAATGTTTCGCCGTAAAAATAGGCGTGACCCAGCGTTGTTCGTTGTATATTTAATACACTACACTAAATAGACTGAATTTTAGGTGAAGGAGTAACGGTGTATGTCTGAGAAAAAGCTAGCAATTATTGCAACCAAAGGCTCGTTGGATTGGGCCTATCCCCCCTTTATTTTAGCGTCGACCGCCGCTGCGTTGGGGTATAGTGTGGAAGTTTTTTTTACATTTTATGGTTTACAGTTATTGCGTAAAAAACTCGACCTCAAAGTGACGTCACTGGGGAATCCCGGTATGCCTATGCCCATGCCTATGCCAGTGCTATTACAAACGTTACCCGGAATGCAGTCGATGATGACGTTCATGATGAAAAATAAAATGAAATCAAAAGGCGTGGCTAGCATAGAGGAATTGCGTGCACTTTGTATCGAGGCGGAGGTGCGATTGATTGCTTGTCAAATGACGGTGGATTTGTTCGAATTCAGAAACAGTGATTTCATCGACGGAATTGAGTTCGGTGGTGCTGCAACGTTTTTGGGTTTCGCGGGTGATTCGGATATTTGTTTGTTTACGTAAGGATGGGGGCTCAACGCCCCTGTTTGACATTTCGATTTGCGTTTTCGGTTCTCGTTGGCGTCAAGCACAACAGCTCGAAATATAGTCGCAGCGATTGAGATTCTGGCATTCATTTTTTGGCCTTCATTGAGCACGTCCTCCTTCATTCCATGGTTGCGTTGAAGCGCCTCGCGGTAGTTCGGCTATTCATCGTCATTTCGCTTTTCATAAAGAACCTGTTTTCACCTAAAAGCCCCTGTTTTTGATGGTGCCATGAATGAATAGGGCGCAGCTGATCACCTAAACTTAAAACGTCACGGGTATAAACGTGCAGATTCCTTACTCACTGGTATTAAGCGTGCAATGATTATTGCATGCGGTATCTACTGACTGCTGTTACACAGCATAATTAAAATACTTTATACCAGTATATATGGATCAAAAAAATATCTACCAACATAAGTAAAAAATAACTTGGGAATATGCTAATAAACTGTTGACAGAATTACAGCGGTTGCTAATGATGGTTGTTGCAAGACTAATAATGATGAAGGTTGACTGTGCAACATTTAGACGAGCGTTCGAGGAGAGTTAGCATGAATAAATTTTCCAGACAGTTAATGATTGGTGTAATGAGTATTGGGCTTATAGCACCAGCGTATGCAACTAACGGCTATTTTGGACATGGCTACGGCACAAAAAATAAAGCGTTAGCTGGAGCTGGTGTTGCGTTACCACAGGACGCGATGGCCGCAGCAACCAATCCCGCTGGAATGGTGTTTGTGGGTGATCGTATGGATATTGGCGCGGCACTTTTCAGTCCTAGAAGAAAGTACAGTACGGATAATAATGTTGGTAGTAATGCCTTATTTGCTTTTACGCCTGAAACTGTGGAAAGTGATAATGAGTATTTTCTAATTCCACATTTTGCTAAAAACTGGATGCTGAGTACAAAAAGCTCAGCCGGTATCACAGTTTATGGCAATGGTGGTATGAACACGGACTATCCGCTATCGGCTAATGGTGGACAGGGTTCTTTTGGTGGTGGTAAAGGGGCAGGTATTGATTTGTCACAATTGTTTGTTAATTTAAGTTATGCCCATAAAATTGGTCAGTCATCGGCCTTGGGGGCGGGAGTGATTTTGGCCTACCAACAGTTTGAGGCAACAGGATTAGCGGCGTTTGGGTCGGCTGGGTTTAATGTTTCCTCCCGCCCTGATAAATTATCCGACAACGGCAAAGATAGCTCTGCTGGGTATGGTTTTAAGTTAGGCTGGCAGAGTGAACTAAGCCCTGGGTTAACGCTGGCTGCATCTTATCAATCCGAAACAATAATGGATGAATTTGATGATTATTCCGGCTTGTTTGCGGAAGATGGTGGGTTCGATATACCTGCGACCTGGAGTATTGGTTTAGCTTATATGGTCAACCCCCTGTCCACATTTGTGCTGGATATTCAAAAAATTATGTATAGCGACATTCGGTCAATTGCCAACCCAGTGATGCCTGCGCTATTGCAATGTTACCCCGGGGCTGGTGGTGGCAACGATTCGACAAAATGCCTTGGCAGCGATGCTGGTTCTGGCTTTGGCTGGGAGGACATGACAATTGTTAAAGTCGGTTACCAATGGCAAGCGAATGCTGATTGGGTCTGGAGGGTTGGTTACAGTAAGGGTGATCAACCGATACCTAATTCAGAGGTGTTGTTCAATATACTGGCGCCCGCAGTGATAGAGGAGCATGTAACGTTTGGTTTTACCACGTTTGTTGGTTCGGGCAGCGAAATTAATTTTTCTTTTATGTATGCACTTAATAATGAAGTAACGGGCCCGAACCCATTGGGTGACGGCCAACAAGTGACGTTGGAAATGGATCAAATTGAATTGGAGGCCAGCTACGGTATTATGTTTTAAACGACAGATGTTTTTCCAGTATCACTTGGTGGAGAGCAGGACAGAGGGGCACCGACTTTTGGCCTTTCGGTGCGACTTAGAAATGTGCACGCTGCTTCTAAAGTGTCGTTAATTTTTGTTTAACAGACGCTTCAATAAGCCGGGTTCACCACGGGCAAAATTGCTTAAAATGGATTTTGCCCGGTCGTGGCCTTCATTTTTCGCTAGTGATAACGCTGTGTTACCTAGTTTGTTGACCTGCGTTGTATTGGCGCCATGGGATAACAGTAAATCGAGCACTTTCACGTGGCCGTGTTCCGCTGCGAGTAATAATGCGGAATTATCGTTTGAATTGGTGTGGTTGATGTCTGCGCCTGCTGCCACTAATATTTTTACGGTTTTATGATGCCCGTTTGAGGCTGCTAGAATGAGAGCTGTGTTGGCTTCTTTCGACGATTGATTTATGTCGACGCCCTTCTCAATTAATGCACTGACAATCTCGGTATGACCATTTTTTGCAGCCCGTATTAGTGGTGATTGATTATTGCGGTCCTTTATATTCACGTTGGCACCATAGTCTAATAGCAACTTAACCATTGCTGTCGCGCCAGCATCGGCAGAGTGCCATAATAACGAACGACCCAGCTTATCGGTGACATTAGGAGTGGCGCGAGTGCGAATCAATTTGTCGGCGATGGCTGTATAGCCGAACTTAGCAGCAGTGGTTAATGCGCTTAAATTTTCATTGTCTTCAATGTCGAGGTTCGCTCCTTTTTCAACGAGAATGTTGACGACCGATTTGTGCCCCATACGCGCAGCCCAAATGAGAGCGCTTCTGCCTGCTTTGTCGTGAGCATTGATTCTGGCACCTAAAGTAATCAATATCCTCGCTGAATCGTTTTGTCCAGTGCGGGCAGCCCACATGAGTGGCGTCATGTCATCGACGTCACGGTGGTTGATATCCGCTCCCTTGTTGTGTAGTTGTTGTATGATTGCGGCGTTGTTGCGCCAAGCCGCGTAAGTCATTGCGCTTCTTTTGTCTTCATCCATTTTATTAATGGAGGGATTGGGTTTATTTAATAGTGTGGTTACGGCTTCTAGATTGCCTTTCCAGGTTGCGTACATCAGCTCGGTCCACCCATCATACAGATTGACGTTATTATCGAGTTCAACGCTGCGTTTGCCGGACAAAGTGGCTTTTTTTGAGTCCTCAGCCAGTGCAGTATTAGATAAAATCGCTAGCACTATGATGAAAATACTGCCCATAGCACTAACATAGAGAGGTCTTGCGTTTCTTAACGCATTGAAAAACAAGTTATTAAATGAAGTTTTCATAAATTAAGGAATTAAAATTGGTGTAAAGTAATCTACATTAGCAGTCAGGATAATTGATCATAACGCATTGTGGAACAGCCAGTGTAATGTATTTATTAAGTAGTGCATTTAACCTAAATTACTCAGTTGAATCTACTGCGACTTGTCTATAGCACAGAATCTAAAAGACATATTGGGATTTTCTGAACTGTCCAAAAAATCCCAATAAGCCTTTTACCTTCAGCGCCCTAGTCGCTCTCGCGACGATTCAACGGATGTGTTAGGTTTAACGGAATATAGACTCAGCGACTCAGCAAAGTGCTAAAAACCCAGATGCCAGATGCGTTTTCGAAAGTAAGTAAGTGAGCATAATTATTTTAACAAACAATCGCAGGATATTTTATGGCCATCAAGACGCTGTGAAGATGAGCATAGTGAGCTATGTGATCGTAGCAGAGCAACGCAGAAGGCCGGAAAATAGACAAGAAAATGTTAAAATAATTGTGCTCACCTACCTATATAGTGACTCCGCGTCGAGAAAGTGCAGCAACACAGATAGGTTTTTAGCGCTTTGTCCGTAGAGTGTTGCCTAAACGTGCGGCTACGGTATTGTCGTTCTTAAATGAGAGTAAGGTGGCCGAAATTCCCGGTGAACCACGCCTTGTGGCGATAACCTTGCTGGTAGCAAATTTGAGCGGCAATGAATCGCCTTTCTAGTTAATTCACGAGGCTCACTTGCGTCAGTTTTTTGCTGGTGAAATATCTTACACAAAGTGACGAAATTCGGATAATTATTAGTATTCATGTTAAAGTTGTCGCCTGTTCTAATTCTTTTTTTTCTCGTGTCTGGTGCCCATTTTGAAACTGAACCTGTTACCAAATATCCCACACAATATGAATTATAAATTTCCGGTGGTGTTGATTGTTATGTTGCTTGTGTTTAGTTGCACTACTGTTGCTGATGAAGGCAACATCGCTGTAGTTGATCGTAATGTGGGCAGCTTGCCTGCCGCTGTTCAATGGTACCTGGAATTGGCAAAGCAGGGGGATGCAGAGGCTCAGTATAATTTAGGGTCAGTCTATGAAACAGGGTTTGGTGTTCCGGTAAATAGCGACGAAGCCGTTCGTTGGTATAAAGAAGCTTCTGAACAAGATCATCCCCAAGCGCAGCTTAAATTAGGCGTGATGTATATTCTTGGCGAAGGAACCCGCCAAAGTTTGATAAATGGCACCCGGTGGGTGCGAAGTGCAAGTGAGAACGGCAATACGTTTGCAACGTTATTATACGATAAAGTGTTGTCGCCGGACACCGTGCAGGATTTGTCATCTGAAAATATCATAAAAAAAATAAAACCTTTTATTGATCTTGGTGAAAATAAGTCCAAGGCTAAGCTGTTGGCAATTCTTGATGAGGCAAGTGATAAAGGAGCAAAAAAAGAAGTTAAAGAACGTTTTACCAGCAAAAGTAAGAACACGGTAGGGAAAGAAATTGAAATCGGAAACCGTACTCCGGAATTTCTCCAAAGCGAAGTCAGGACTGTGAGGCCGCCATTGGAGAGTAGTAACCTTGCATTCCTGCAACGCGAAGCGAATGCAGGGAATCCGGCAGCGCAATTTGAATTGGGAAAATTGCATGACGCAGGCAATAAGTTGGAGCGTGATAGAGTTAAGGCGCTTGCTTGGTATAACAGTGCAGCAAAACAAGGGCATGCGGAGTCACAATATCGATTAGCTAAGGCGTATATCTACGGTCTGGGGGTAGAGAAGGACTCAGCAAAAGGTGAGCAGTGGTTAACGGATGCGGCCAAGCAAGGTCATAAAGTCGCCAGTGCAATGCTTCCTATTTATTTGTCGCATGCGTTAAGTGGTGGTATGTCTGTTGCGGTCAGTTGGTATCTTGAAAAGGCCGTTAATGGTGAATCTGATGGACAAATTGGTTTAGGGTATCTCTATGAGAATGGTTGGGGGCTTCAACCAAGCGTTTTAGAATCTGAAAAATGGTATAATTCTGCTCAAGGTTTGGGTGATGGTGGCACTACGAAAAGATTAAAACAGATTAAACCCAGTTTGCCTGCCTCGTCTGCGGTGAACAAACAATCTTTCTCTGAGAGTGCGCCAGCCACAAATACGGCTTTACCCCGCGTAGTGTCCGGCACGTTACCTGTCCCGGAAGCCAGGCAGACCCAAATTGAAAAAAACTTACAGGGTAATCCAAGTCGCTCGGATGCCACAAGCGAGGAACAGCCAGGTTTTTTTTCTTTGGCGAACTTCACGCAAAAATCAGCATTAACGCCAATTATTCTGGTTGCGTTTGGTTTGATTATGGGAGTTACTGTATATCGATGGATGAGGCGGAGTAATTATAAGAATTCTTTGCTTTAGATGAATGTTTTTCGTTTTTGATCGTTTTTCGTCGAAGAAATCACTGGATTGATAAACTTAAATGGCGAGTTATTACAACGATTTGTAACGACGCAGAAGCGATAAAAAATGGGTTCTACATGACGCCGCACATCACCCCCTTTGAGTGCTAGGTAGTGGTAAAAACACAATATTTCAATTGTTTTAAAGCGTTAGCGTGGTTTATGAGCGTTCAGCTGATGCGTTAGGATTGTAAGCGGCGTCGTATTTGGTTTCGATATCAATGCCGAGATTGCGAAGGATTGTGGTTGCTAATATTCCGCCTGAGCAAATGATGACACTGTCATTGCCGAAGTCCAGTTCTCTGCCTTGGTATAGAAGAGTGATGTCTTTTAAGCCTATGCGTTTAACGGTGGACTGCATCAATATTTGGAGTTCCCCTGCTTTGGCTGCTTCATCAATTACAGTAATGTTTTTTGGATTGGCTTTTTGAAATGTGTTGCCATGGTATGAGAGCGTCACTTTGGCTCCGACTTGGTTGGAAATAGCCATCGCACTTTCCAAAGCACTATTGCCGCCACCAACCACTAGTACGTTACGGTGGCTATATTGAGCTGGATTATCTAAACGGTATACCACTTTGCTTAGTTCTTCACCTGGGACCCCTAATTTTCTGGGTGTGCCCCGGCGACCTATTGCGAGCAGCACCGTTTTTGTGTGATAGTGGTTTTTGTCGGTTTTAACTAAATAACCGTCAGCTATTTTATCGATTTTTTCCATGCGCTCTTTGACGTTGATATGGATGCCGGATTTTTGCTCTGAGTCTCGCCAAAAATTCACCAAAACGTCTTTGCTGGTTTCATCAAACCGGACTTGGCCTATAATTGGGAGTTTTACAGGCGCTGTCATCACGATTTTGTCCCGCGGGTAGTGTGCCACTGTACCGCCGAGGGTTTCCTGTTCCACCGTGATGTAATTGATTTTATGTTCCTGAGCATAAAGGCTGGCTGAAAAACCGGCTGGACCAGCACCAATAATGACAACGTCTAAGGGGGCTTTGCTGTCAGAGGTACCCACGGATTTAGTGATGCTCTCCATCGCTTGTCGTCCCTGCTCAATCGCATTGCGAATAAGTCCCATGCCGCCGAGTTCTCCGGCGATAAAGATTCCTGGTACATTGGTTTCGAAATTGGGTTGCACATTGGGAATGTCGATCCCGCGGGTTTCTTTACCCAACACGAGGGTAATGGCTTCAGTGGGGCAGGCGTTTTTGCAAGCACCATGACCGATGCAGTGCCCAGGATTAACTAAGCGTGCTTTTTCTTGAACGATGCCCAGTACGTTACCTTCAGGACAGGCATCCACGCAAGTTGCGCAGCCAAGACAGATATTGGGGTCAATGACAGGATGTAGGGATGTAGGCTCGAAAAAGCCAGCAGATGTTGCAGCCTTAAGCGTTTCCTGGCTAATATGCTCGCGTTTAGCCTTGATTTTTTTAAAGACAAGCCAGGATATAACGATGGGGATAAGGTATATTAAGATCTTAGGTAGATCTTCCAGGCCCGTTACCGATAATAAATACAGCAGGTCAGCAATAAACTGAGAGTTTTCTTCCATGTGGAGTGATGTAATACCTAGTCTGAAGCAATGAATAACTAATGTTTGATTGTCGATATGTCAATATTTACTCGCAATGTTACAAGCATGTCAAATTTTTATGCTTATTGAAAGCCTGCTACTATACCAGGCTGCGGTGTTCGTTCGTCGCGCTGAATCGTGTTGTTGAAGAAATCATTGTAGTTTACGGCTATAGTAATATTGAACAAGGGAACGTAATGTGGCCCAAAAATACCTTTGACATTTTTTTGCGGGAGTGTCATTGCACATCTGAATGTATTCTATGCCGATATTGAAATTCCTGGAAATCATCAGGCTCTTTACTTATCATTTTGCCTTTCTTAAAGAACCTGTTTTTGGAGGTATGAAATAAAATAAGAATCAAGTTATCCATCTAACATGCTAAACGCCACGGGTCGGGTATGGGATTTGAAATACCGAAATAATCAGATTTTTAGTAGTCTCGACGTAAGGTAGCGCCATTGCTCTTCGGTGATTGCGTTTATCGGTGATAGTTATTGCTGGTTTGGTTGAGTCTAACAAACTCCATTGGAGCACAGAAAGTTCCTACAATCGTTTGATGTGCCTGGTAAATTCAACGATCAATTTATTCCAAGTAAACCCAGCATAAGGTGACAACAGTTGGTGTATTAAGGCAACGACGCTGTTTTTGAGTTCGCTAGGGCCATCAATATATGACATGTTTTTTTTACGTTTAACTGCGTTATTTTAAGGCTGATTGGTAGCCGGGGGTTTTTAATTCCTTAAACTAATTCATCGGCTTTAGCCGCTCGCTGTTACATTCTTTTGTAAGTAATCGATATGGTACTACTTACAGTGGTGGTGTGGCAGAGTTAAGTCTTGATACATAGCTGTAACAATTGTTTTTTTTTCGAAAATCGTAGTTATTATTAGGGCTATTGCTGCGTAAATTAAGCATCTTCGATAGAGATGATGTTCAAATGTTAAGGCTCACGAATGGCTTATTATTTTGAGGTGGTTGCTTAACGTTATTGAAGGGTTGCGGTTAACATGTGGGGCTATGTAATTTGATGCTGATCAGGCTTTATTTTGCGGCGCATCATAGTTAAAAGCTATATTGAATGTGTTTAAATTAAGTATTTTTGATCAAATAACTGTGCTAGTAGTCGGTTGTGGTAATATAGGCGTTGACAAATCAGGGCGAGGCGTAGTTTACTTATCCGTGCTAGAAAGGCGGGCATTTATGCTAATTGGATGGATTTAGGTTAGATGGAATATTAAGTGTGTTAAGTTTGGCGAAATTACTGGGAAACCCTGTGTATGGTTGATCGTTTATTCCATTTTGAGATTTAAAGATAAATGATGTCCGTAAAATTGATTTAAGCTTGTATTAATAAACTTGTTGTAGCTTTAATGTAGTTTAATTTTGTTTTAGGTTAGCGGGTGTAAATGGTCATTAAGACTTAATGTCTCCTTGAGGCTTAAATTAATTAGAGTTTCTACAACGATAGAGTTCCAATAAAATGGTAAGTAACATAGAATAAAATAGAATAAAGAATAAGGTGCTGGTCGTTATGTCTCTGAAGCACCGTAAAATCAGAACTCGTAGCGAAGAATGATTTTAGGGAGGAAAGCTAAATATGCGAGGATAAATTCCTTTCCCATGATGATGTCATTGGAAAAGGACACATTGAAGGAGTTAAATAAACTTGACTGAAGAACGTAGTGTAAGTGCGCCACGCGTAAAATATCCTTTTAGTATCGCGATGTTCATTATCGTTATTGTTATATTCATCGTTTGGTTAAATCAGAAAGATAATGCCGCCACAGACTCTTCGCTGTTGTCGATCAGTCCTGAGGCCGGAATGGTTGCAGAGCCTTCTGCCACAACCCCGGGAAATTTTCAATTGAAAGCACCGTCAGCAGTCACTGGTGCTGGTCGTAATACCCCCAACATTGTTGAAAACATGAATCGTAATCGTATGGCGGGTAGTGTGGGCGCTGTAAGTGCACCTGGGTTAGGTGGGTTATTGTCTGGTCTAGAGGATAAGGTTAAATCTGAACCGGGAAATATCAATAATCGTTTGTTATTGGCACAGACCTATAACGAACTGGGATTACAGGACAAAGCGTTAGTAGAATTACGGGATATGTGGCGTGAGAATCCAGAGCATGTCCGGGTAAATCTTGTTCTTGCCTCAATTTTAAGCCAAAGTGATGATCAGGAAACCCTAAAGGAATCCCTTGCCTTGTTAGATAAAGTGGAGGAGGCAAAGGATATTCAGCCGTATTTAGTTTACCTTTATAGGGGCGAGGCATTAATTCGTGCCCAGGATCACCAAGGGGCATTAGCGAGTTGGGAGAAAGCATTAAAGACGATGCCTGCATCCGATAACCGGCGAACTGTTTTGGAAAAACGTATCGCAGATATCAATGCTGGAGGAGGGGGAGTAAGATCGGAAGTGAATGCCATAAACTAAAGGCTGTGCGCTGACCCTTCTTGCCTATTTGTAGTGATTGAACTTGTAGTGACTACTGACATGAGTCATTGAGAAAACGGTAGGCCAAGGTGAATGAGGCAGAAGTCTGTTGATTATTTTCGAATAAAGGACGCCACTGAGCGTTTTTTTACACAACCCAAAAGGCAGAGCGCCGCTGTTTTTGATCAGCGGTGGTATCCACTCGCTATGAGAGCAACACCTTGCTTACTTCAGCTTCACCCACCACCATAGATAGTAGGTTCTATAGAAAATGTGTCAACTTTCGTGGTGCTGAATAGAAAAACTGAGGTCTGGTTTAGTAGTAGCATTCTCCAGCAGTAATGATCGCTGATGCAACTGGAATAGTAAGTATACTTGGTAACACGGTTAGTTTTTTAAACAGACATGAAAGAAGGGATGACTTTACAATGTTGGTGAAAAATGAAAACAAAACATGATATAAGCGGGGAAGCTGCGAAGGCCCGACGAATATTGGCGCCTGAGCTTACTGCTGCTGCCAAGCGAGATACTCAGGTTCGCGTAACTAAGGCTAGCGTAGCTAAGGCTAGCATAACTAAGGCCCGTGTAAATAGTTCTGCCTCGGCGCGGTCAACTGTGCAAACAACGACCCCATCGGATACGAAGATAAATAATGGTAAACGTTCGTTGTCAGAAAGAGAAAGGGTGGCGTTGGCGGGACAAAGAGTTTCGCGAGCAAATATTGTTGCTGCAAACGCAGCGCAGACCCAGGTCCCCATTGATCGCACCGTTGGTAGTAACCCTCACCAGCTAAGTAAATCGCCAGGCGATGCGCTTTCCCGGGCCAAATTAGTGGCGGCATCTAATGCAAAAAGAATCCGACTTCGAAAGGCTGCTGAGGCAGCGAGCAAAGTTAAAGTGACGCCAGCGAAAGCATTGCAATTGAAGGCGGCCCGGCAGGCGGCTATCACTAATAATACTGTTGTTAATAATAAAGCTATTAACGTAAATACAACGCCAGGAATGAACGCCACTAGATCTAAGGATGGGGTTCAATCGCCACAGCTTGAGGCGAAACATAAGCGATCAAAACAACAGCAACCGATCGAGACTAAAAAAAATCAGCGGGTAGTGGTGCCGGACGGCAAGTCTAAGCCACAACCAGCTTCAGAGGAAAAAAAATCTCCCCCAATTATTAAAGCGACCGCGTTGTTGGCGGCTAAGTACCCTAGTATGTTGGAAGATACCAACGATAATCGTACTAAGTCGGAGACGCGAATTGTTTTGATTGTTGCATCTATTATCGCGCTGATCATTGCTTTTGGATGGGCTAATTGGAGTACGATCAATTTCCAGTCTGAAGGGGATTTTATCTATAATTCCGGTTTGGTGGGCGGTATCATGATGGCCGTCATTCTAATTTATGCTTTGCGTAAACGTGTTAAGGTTTTGCGCAAAGCGGGCAACATGGAAGCATGGTATTACTTTCATTTGATAGGGGGAGTGCTTGGACCACTTATTATAGTTTTTCATTCCTCTTTTGATATTAAATCTGTTAATAGTGCTGTGGCCCTGTTTACCATGATCACAATAGTGTTTAGTGGTTTGTTTGGGCGTTATATTTATACCCGAATCGGTTATAACCTGCACCGTAAATTACTTGCGATTAAAGAGTTTGAACGAGATTTACTGGAGAAGCTGCGAGGTTATCATTCGCCGTTAAGCGACAAAATAGAGCGCCGCCTATCTAATTTTGCGTTGGCAAGTCTGACAGGACCACGTTCCTTGTTCAAACTGCCTGTACGTTTATTGGCAATTCGCACTTCTGCGATGGGGTGTTATGTGAAAGTTGGGTTGGATCTTGCTTCCATGATTAAATCAGAGGCCCGGCGTAAAGGGTGGACAAAGGATGAGACTAAAAATCGTTTGACTGTTGAGAAAGATCAACTTAAAAAGTATATCAATGCAATTGCGGAAATAGCCAATACTCACCTGCTAGAGAGAGTTCTTGTAATGTGGCGAATGTTACATATTCCACTGTTGTACATACTGGTTATTACAAGTCTGGCGCATGTTCTTGCTGTTCATATGTATTAGTGGTGGTGTGAGTAAGTATAGGTGTTAAAAATATTTTATAAGGGATTAATTGGCATTGTGATGCTGGCCGTTAATGTTATAGCTGCGGCGTCAGTTAGCCCACTTGAGAGAATTGAAGGTTTAGTACAGCCCGGCGATCTGGTGCAAGGGCATGTCCATTTTGAAACCAAATGCGATAAATGTCACGAAGTATTTGATAGATCCAAGCAAAGCCGATTATGCCGTGATTGTCACGAGGATGTCGATAAAGATATCAAAACCAAAAAGCAATTTCATGGCCGTTTACATAATATCGCTAAACGGGAATGTTATACTTGCCATACGGATCATCAAGGTCGGGATGCGGATATTATGCAGTTAAACTTGGAGGTCTTTGATCATACTCGTACTGAGTTTGAGTTGAAAGGCGAGCATCAGTCGACCGATTGTAAGCAGTGCCATAAAAAGGACAGGTATTATCGAGTCAAGAAATTCGGATGTGTTGATTGCCACGAAAAAGATGATGCACATAAAGGCAGAATGGGCGAGAAGTGTAGCAATTGCCATCTTGAGCTGGGTTGGTTACCGGCATATTTTAATCATGATAAAACAGACTTCCCACTAAGGAATACGCATCAGGAAGTGACCTGTCAGTACTGTCATGTGAACGAGCGTTATATCAAAACGCCGAAAAATTGTTATTTTTGCCACTATTTGGATGATGTACACGAGGGAGATCGCGGCATTAAGTGTCATCAATGTCACCATGATGAAAAGTGGTCACGTATCGAGTTTGATCACGACAAGGATACTGATTTCGCACTGAAGGATGCGCACGAATCCTTGTTGTGTAAAGATTGCCATAAAAAACATATCTTTAAAGATGAAGTCAAAAGCGTCTGTTATTCTTGCCATGAAGTCCATGATGCGCATTATGGGGGGTATGGTAAACGTTGTGAAAGTTGTCACAGCCAAAAGAAATGGCGTGATGTAAAGTTTGATCATACAGAGGATACCGAATTCAAGCTAAAGGGTGAGCACAAGGAGTTGGAGTGTGCGGCGTGCCATAAAGGTGATTTATTTGATAAAAAAACACCCAAAGAATGCGCGGAATGCCATCGGCTGGATGACGCACATGATGGTCAGGAGGGCGATCAGTGCAGCAGTTGTCATAATGAGTCCAGTTGGGTTAAAAAGGTTATTTTTGATCATGATATAACTAATTTCCCTTTGCATGGGTCGCATCAATTTTTAACGTGTGAAGACTGTCATGCATCTGAAAAATTTAAAGATTCTGAGATACATTGCATCGCGTGTCACAAGTCAGATGATGTGCATAAATTGAAATTAGGGAAGCAGTGTGAGTTATGCCATGGGCCCGTGGACTGGTTAATTTGGCAGTTTGATCATGATAATCAGACAGATTATCCTCTGGATGGTAAGCATGAAGGTTTGGATTGCCATGCCTGCCACACAGAAGCTGTTGAGGATGAAATAGAATTACCAACCAATTGTTTTGGTTGTCATGAAAAAGACGATAATCATGCGGGTCAGTTAGGTCGACAATGTGAAAAGTGTCATGTGACCAAGTCATTTAAAGAGATTAAAATTCGTGAATAGTGAACGGATAAAGCACAGGCAAGGTAGGGTGAAATAGCCAAAGTGATAAGTGTAATTGAAATAAAAATACAATAATAAAGCGGTAGTTGGTAGTTTGGGAGAAACTGTGTTTACTCATGTGGCGCAAATATGGGTGCGTTGGGTGAAGGGCGGGTGCTGTCCATTTAATAGTATGGTGCAGTTATGGGATACGTTGCTGTTTAATTTTTTCTTTGAATAGTAACATTTAAGGAGGGGTGTGGAGATGTATGGGATTGTACGGAGCCGTAATATAAGGGCGTGGTCATTTGCGAGACTTGCTTTGACTGTTGTGTGTTTGTTGCTTGGTGTTGTTTCCTTGTCGGTAGATGCAGAGGTTAGCAATTCAAAGCTTGGGCAAGGCAGTATAGTCACCAGTAGTGTCTTTGATCATCTGACGACGGGTTATGCACTGACGGGTGAGCATAGTCAAATTGACTGTGAATCTTGTCACATTGGTGGAGTATTTGAGGCTTTACAAACTCAGTGTGATTCATGTCACGACGGGGTTATCGCCATTGGAAAAGTAGCTAACCATATAGAGACAGTGGCCGCTTGTGATGCTTGTCATTCAACGGCTGGATTTGTTGCGGTGGCTATCATGGACCACAGTTCCATCACTGGCGACTGTTCAAGCTGTCATAATGGCGTTAGTGCGACGGGTCAGCATGCGTTCCATATACCCACATCACTGCAATGCGATTCCTGCCACACAACCAACAGCTGGAATATAGCCTCGCTTGATCATGCGAATGTTGCCAATCAGAGCTGTGAAAGTTGCCATAATGGTAATATCGCATCTGGAAAATCCATTAATCATATCGCTACCAGTGACCTTTGCCAAGCATGTCATGAGGTTAGCCCGGCGCCATGGGCACCTATTCCCTCGTCCAGTGTTGATCATAATGAAGTAATTGGCACTTGCAGTAGTTGCCATAATAATAATCTCGCGATTGGTAAGAGTAGTAATCATATTGAGACCAGTGCCGAATGCAATGTTTGTCATAGTACTACCAGTTGGGATGCGGTGACATTTGATCATGCTGAATTGAATGGTCAAGCTTGTATTGCCTGCCACGACAATGTAACGACGCAAGGTAAAAATGTAGATCATATTTTAACCAGCAATGCTTGTGAAGCATGTCATGCGGTGGGACCCACGCCTTGGGCGCCAATGGTGGCCTCCGATGTGGATCATAACGAAGTGATTGGTACATGTTCCAGTTGTCACAATGGTGATATCGCGACAGGTAAAGGACCGGATCATTTACAGACAACCGGAGAGTGTCTTGCCTGCCATAGCGTTCAGCAGTGGAGTCCTGCGGCGGTGGATCATGCTGGTTTTTCTAATAACTGCATAACCTGCCATGACGGTAATGTCAGTAGTGGCAAAGGTGCTGACCATATTGCAACGACGGATGTTTGTGATGCCTGTCACGAAAAATTTCCAGCGCGCTGGGTACCGGTTACAGCATCTGCTGTTGATCATACGCAAGTAGTGGGTGCGTGTATTAGTTGTCATAATGGCACGATTGCGTCGGGACAAAGTTCAAATCATATTAGTACCAGTGACCGTTGTGAGGCTTGTCACGCCGTTGGTCCTACTCCTTGGGCACCAGTTGCTCCGGTGGATGTTGATCATAATGAGGTGACTGGCAGTTGCGTCAGTTGTCACGATGGCAACAAGGCCGCAGGAAAGAGCGCAAATCACCCTTCTACCAGTGATCAATGCGAGGCCTGTCACGTGGTTGCGCCTCAGCCTTGGCGTTCCATAGCGCAGGTTGATCATCAGCAGGTGATTGGCGCTTGTGCTGGTTGTCACGGCGATGATAAATCGCCGGATCATCCTCCAACATCCGATGTGTGCGATGCTTGTCATGTGGTAGCGCCAGAACCATGGAGTGCCGTAGCTCAGGTGAATCACAGTGAAGTGTTTGGCGCTTGCTCTGGTTGTCACGATGGTATAATCGCGACGGGTAAGACGCCAGATCATTTACAAACCACTGGCGAATGCTCTGCCTGCCATAGCGTTCAGCAATGGAGTCCTGCGGCGGTGGATCATGCTGGTTTTTCTAATAACTGCATAACCTGCCATGACGGTA
This sequence comes from Gammaproteobacteria bacterium, assembly GCA_013152545.1. Lineage (GTDB taxonomy): Bacteria > Pseudomonadota > Gammaproteobacteria > SZUA-152 > SZUA-152 > JAADGF01. Next base: position 17,131 of record JAADGF010000109.1, on the reverse strand, counting down.
ATGTCATCAGCGGTAAAAATGCTGAGCATATTACAACGACGGATGTTTGTGATGCCTGTCACGAAAAATTTCCAGCGCGCTGGGCGCCGGTTACAGCATCTGCCGTTGATCATACACAAGTAGTGGGTGCGTGTATTAGTTGTCATAATGGCACGATTGCATCGGGACAAAGTTCAAATCATATCAGTACCAGTGACCGTTGTGAGGCTTGTCACGCCGTTGGTCCTACTCCTTGGGCGCCAGTGATACCGGCCAGTATTGACCACAATGAGGTGCTCGGTAGTTGTGTTAGTTGTCATGACGGCAACACGGCAGTGGGTAAAAGCCTCAACCATGCTAACACCACTGATTTATGTGAAGCTTGTCATTTGGTAGCGCCTGCATCTTGGGGCACTATTGCGAAAGTAGATCATGCGCAGGTTCTTGGAACTTGTGTCAGTTGTCACAATGGTACGATTGCAGGGGGTAAAAGCTCGGATCATCCCAATACCAGTGAGCAGTGTGACGCATGTCACGTAACAACACGTTGGGACTTGGTGACTGCGGTGGATCACGACCAGGTGGTTGGCAATTGTGCCGAGTGTCATCAGACACCTAATGGACATGCGCAAACGTCAACTGTCTGTGAAGCGTGTCATGAGACAAATGCCTGGACGCCTGTTGTAACGGTGGATCATGATCAAGTGCTTGGTAGTTGCTCAAGTTGCCATCTTGATGACAAGCCAGGTAATCATCCGGATACAACGGATATTTGTGAAGCATGTCATGCATCTGTGCGTTGGGCGCCTGTGACAACGGTGGATCATGCCCAAGTAATTGGTAGCTGTGCTGCTTGCCATAACGGTACCATTGCTTTAGGTAAGAGTAACAATCATCCTAATACCACTAACAATTGCGAAGCTTGCCACTCGACGGCGCGTTTCACGCCGGTCATTACCGTGGACCATACGCAGGTAGCGGGTGCTTGCGCCGGTTGTCATGTTAAATCCGGCAATCATCCGGTTACGAGTGAGGTTTGTGATGCATGCCATTCAACAAACAGATGGAGTCCGGTTAATATGGATCATAACCAAGTACCGCCAGGCAGTTGCTCCAGTTGCCATAATGGTAATATTGCGGATGGTAAAGACAGAGGGCATTGCCCAACCAATCAGGAGTGCGATGCCTGTCATGGCAGCACCAATGATTGGGAGGATAATGTAGAGGACTGCTGATCATCGGGTATAACCATGACAAGTTGAGGGGAAATTGTTCCATGGAAAGCTAACAGATAACGCAGTAAAATGATAAGCTATATTTGTGACAGAAAAATCATGGGGATTTTCTAAGAAACGGCGCGAACAGTGTTAGCGGAGAGCATTGTTCGCGTTCGTGGCAAATAGGTGATAGTCATTGGAGGTGTGTAATGTTAAGTCAGCCACGATATGCGTTTTATAAAGGGATTGTGGTAAGAACTGCTCTAGCGGCGCTAATGTTGATTAGTGTTTGCTTTCCGCTCTCCGCTTCAGCGGAAATTGCAACGCTGGATGAGTTTAAAAAATTAGGCGAAAAATTTGATCATTTAACAACTGGATTTGCTTTAACAGGCGATCATAGTCTGTTGGAATGTGGTGAATGCCATATTGGTGGCGTATTTGAGGCGTTACCTCGGCGGTGCAATGCCTGTCACGATAATGTGATTGCTGCAGGTATGCCCGATGTTCATGTGGAAACCACGGCGCCCTGCGATACCTGCCATACTACATCTGGTTTTATTGCAACGGCTATCATGGATCACGGTATTATAAATGGTGCTTGTAGTTCATGTCATGATGGTATTTCAGCAACTGGCAAATTTGTCGGGCATATTGGCACTACGGATTTGTGTGAATCATGCCATTCCAGCAATATTTGGTCCCCCGTGATTGATGTGAATCACGGTGAGGTGTTTGGTAGTTGTGTCACCTGTCATGATGGTGTTACTGCCAGTGGGAAAAACGCCAGTCATATACCAACAGCTGATGTTTGTGAAGCGTGTCACGACTTGAGTTTGTTAGGGAAAGTATGGGAACCCGTGGCGGCTGAAAATGTGAATCACAATTTCGTGATTGGTTCGTGTTCCTTTTGTCACGATGGTACGATTGCCACTGGTAAGGGGCCTGGTCACATTCAGACCTTAGCTGAATGTTCTGCCTGTCATTCACCGCCACCCACCGGTACAGGTTGGACAGCTCAGGCTGTTGACCATGAGCAGTTCGTTGCCACTGGTAAACCTTGCTTTGATTGTCATAATGGAGTGGATGCATCGGGTAAAAACGCCAATCATATCGAGTCATCAAATCGTTGTGAAGCTTGTCATTCGGCAGGTACTGTTTGGGCGCCAGTCATTCGGGTCGACCACAATGAAGTAAATGGTAGTTGCACCAACTGCCATGATAATGACAAACCGAATGATCAATTGCATAATAATGTTTCCAATGTGTGTGATGCTTGTCATTCTTCCGGTGATCAATGGTCGCCAGCCTTGCGCGTTGATCATGGCGAAGTGATTTTGCCGTGTCAGCAATGCCATGACGGTGTCGTTGCTACTGGCAAAGACGCCAACCATATTGATACTACTAGTGATTGTGGGGTGTGTCATAATACATTGAACTGGGATAATGCGACCACGAACCATGCGGAGATTTTGGCAAGAGGCGATAGCTGTATATCTTGTCATAATGGTCAGCAGGCGACGGGAAAATCACAAAACCACATCAATAGTTCCGATGAATGTCAAGCTTGCCATCAGGCTGGTGGTACGTGGTCAACCAATAATGTAGATCATGCTCAGGTATTTGGTTCTTGTGAAAGTTGCCATAATAAATCCAATAATCACATCAGTACGTCCAATGCTTGTGATGCCTGCCACGTAACGGCGCCAGGATTATGGAGTACTATCAATAATGTGGATCATGCCCAGGTATTGGGGGATTGCTCAGGTTGTCATTCCAAAGATAATGGACATATTAATACCTCGAACCAGTGTAATGCATGCCATTCAACGGACACCTGGGAGCCTGTTATAACCGTTGACCATCTTCAGGTTCAGGGCAGTTGTTTCAATTGCCATAACGGTGCCATAGCAGTGGGAAAAACCGCTGACCATGTCGATGTCCAGAACGTATGTGAAGGTTGCCACTCGACGATTCGGTGGAAACCGGTTATTACTGTTGATCATGCCTATGTCAATGGTTCCTGCTCCAGTTGTCATGACAAATCGAATAATCACCCATCCACATCGAATGATTGTGCTGGGTGTCATCGTAGTACTGATGATTGGAGTCGCAATATAAGGGTTAATCATGACTTGGTTCTGCCAGGGAGTTGTTCCAGTTGTCATAACGGCAATATTGCTGAGGGTAAAGATCGTGGCCATTGCCCCACCAATCAAGAGTGTGATGTGTGTCACACGAGCACTGATGATTGGGACAAAACCAGCAGAGATTGCTGATTTTAATTGTTAATATTCCTTGCCTTGAGAAAACACATACGGTTTTTTAATCGTATGTGTTTTTACACGATATTTGATGGTTCTCGAATAAATCAAAGGTAATAAGATGAGTCGTTACCTGAGTCATTGCCTATAAACTTGAAGGTATGTTAAATAATGCCGGTTTTTTTATAAATAGTACACGCTAAAGCATTATTGATAATAAAGTGTTTTTGACGCCAATTGTGATTTGATTCTTTGAAATGTGAAACTATTGCGAAATGCTGGCGATTACTGTCAAACTTTGGGTATAGTGTGGCATTGTTTTTGAGGTGACAGGAACGCCAGGCACAGTTAACCTGCCCCAGTGAAGTTAGTTTTCCGGCTATTTATTACCTTTGGTTATTTCCATTTGCTTCTGTAAGCTGGTTATGAAAGTCTTGGAGAATGATGATTGATGAATATTTTGGGAGATGCAGACTGTAAGCTGTGTCAATGAACGATAACTCAGAGAATAACGATGGAATCTCCGTATGTAAGGTTTTTACGCGTTGTGGGGCGATGTTTTTAACAGGGTAGTTTTTGAATACTATTTTTTAAATACGATGATACTAGTGTACGTTTTAAGTATTTAAACAAAAGGTTGAGGTTAAAATTGAAACCAAAATATCATCAGTGGGGGCGCTACCGTTATGGCGTTTAAAAACCTTGCAATTATATTGTTAGTGACAATGGCTACGTATCTTTATTTTAAATACGGGCATGAAGCACCCGATCAATTGGTTCAAAATTTTCATATTACCAGTGATAAAAATGGTCACAATTTGGAGTTTGATTTTGAAAGCCCAGTGCGTTATCTCGGTCATTATCCGGAAAATCAAAGCGATATACTGCAAATCAAATTAAGAGCCATAGGTTTTAATGATTTTACAGAAAACTTATCGTTGGTTGACCGGTTTATTCCAAGTTCCGAAGTAAAAAATAAGTTATTAGAAGAAGTAAGATATGAAGGTGATGTACCTGGGGGACCGTTTATTGTGGTGCGTTTTACAAAGCCTATGCAGTTTAGCATTGGGGAGAGTAATGGCCTTAAAAACTTGATTGTCAGTTATAAATAGCAAGGTTAATTAATGTAGTGTTTGTAACGAAATTTAGTTGGCTAGGTTTACGTCGATTGGTTAACATTTAAGGTGAGGTATGGGATGCATCTTGGATTGTGCAGGTAACCTTGTGTTTTCACTGTAAAACGTAAATAAGCCGACAAAGCAGGGCGCTTGCATTATGCTGGTCTTCAGTTAAACAGGTTTGTGTATGGAGCGGGGGCGATAGCGGAACGAATTGAGTGGCTTGGATATTAAGTTACTGTAATAAAAGTAAAATACAACATCTTGAGTGGTAAGTAAGTAATAAATGAAAGAAGAACTAGGGCGAAGGATAGGGGTTAATAAAACGGTTGTAGGCAAGCTAAGTCGCCAGACTGGCGTGCGACGTTCTCCCGTGCTAGCTTCTTTGCTGTTGTCAGCAATGTGTTTTTTTTTAGTCTGGCTGCCGCAGGGAGCTAAGGCGGCGCCATCTGTTTTACAAGACATAAAGATAACGACTAAAGCTGGTGCGATACATGTCGATTTTGATTTGGGTGTGCCGCTAAACTATGTAAAACATTTTCCACAGGCGGTTGGAGAAATACTGCAAATTCAATTATCAGTGACAACTGAGCTCAATCGGGAAATACATAAAGAAATACGCCAAGGTGGTGATTTGGCACCACCGCCAGGCAATGAACAACTATTGATTTACGTGACTTATGAAGAAGGTGTTCCTGGCGGGCCTTATTTAACGCTTCGTTTTGCTAAACCGGTTAGTTTTAGTGTGGAAGCAGGCGATAATCCCTCTAAACTTACTGTGGTGATTAGGGATGATCAGGAAAAAACGCAAGAAGAGCGTGAAGAAGTTGCAGATGCTTCCTCACCTACTCCGGAGGTAGCCTCTGAGGGACTGGAAATCAGCATTAAAACCTTACAGGAACAAGTTTTTAATCAAGCCGAAAAATCGGAAAAAAAACTAGACCAAAAAGTAGCAGAAAGAAACCAGCAACAGAAATCCACCGCCGTTCGTCGAAAAAAGCCTGCTAACGTTGCGAAAAACAAAGTGGATGTTGGCCAATTGCTGGCGAAAGCGCGGCAAGCGTTGACCTTTGGTGATAATAGTGGTGCGATTCAATTATTGCGGAGTATTGCTGCTATGCCTGAAAATGAACATACTCAGGATGCGAGAGAGCTAGTGGGTTTAGCTCTGGAACGGAGTAATCAAATACCGCGTGCAAAATTTGAATATAAAAAATATTTGAAAATTTATAAAAAAGGAGAAGGGCCGGTACGTGTGCAACAGCGTTTGACTGCATTGCAGAGTATTATTTCTGATAAGCGTAAGAAATTACGGCGTTCAACACGTAGCAAGAAGGGAAGTAATTATTCTGTTTTTGGACGATGGTCTCAGGCGTATAGCACGCGGTTTCAGCAACGGCGCCCCGAAAATGATGATGACGTTGCAGAGGATATTGTTTTAACACGCCGTACTGATTCCCATCTCACTATTCGTGGTCGTTACCGTACTGAAGAACGTAATGTACAAGCCGTTTTTACGGGCAACCACAGTTATGATTTAATTGATAGCACTGAAACCGAACAAAGAATCAGTTCCCTTTATTTGGATTATGATGCTTTTAAAGACGGTTATTACACCATTCTTGGTCGCCAACGAGTACGTAACAGTGGCATATTTGGTCGATTTGATGGAGTTATTGGAGGGTATGATGTTCTACCCTGGATGCGCACCAATGTGTTTTTTGGCACGCCAGTTGAGTTTAATGATGACAGAGACTTGGATAGGCGTTTCTGGGGACTTAAGCTTGATATTGGTAAACGTAACGATCCAGTGAACATTAATGTCTATTTAGTGGATCAAACAGTTGATGGGTTTAACGATAGAAATGCAGTAGGGGCAGGGTTTCGATATTCCGATAAAGAACACACAGTGTTTGGTTTATTGGATTATGACGTGTTGTTTAATGAGGTGAATTTGTTTAATGTGCGCTGGGGGTGGAAGTACTTCGAAAAATCGAGGCTCAATTTATCGTTTAACCGTCGGCGGTTGTTGTTTCTTACGTCCGCATTAAATAGTCAGCCCCTTGGCACCAGCATGAGTACACTGGTTTCGGAATTTGGTGAAGACGATGTGCGGCAGTTGGCGGAAGACCGAACCAGCGAAAGTGACACCATTACCATTGGAAATAATTATCAATTTAATCGTGATACTCAATTAAATGTGGATTTGTCAATTTTTAGTTCTTCTGGCACCGTGGATCGGCTGGACATAGCAAGGCCAGTTGGTTGTATTCGTGATAACGGCACCAGTGGTATCGATTCTGCTGCTTGCAGTATAAAACCAGTTTTTGGTGCTCCGGGCACTAGTAATCAGTATACGTTATCGGCGCAAATGATTGCCGGTAATTTATTTGCCGAACGGGATTTATATGTATTTGGTCTGCGTTTGTCATCGTTTGATTCTTACGACGATATCACTTTGTTTAGCAACGCGAGATTGCCGCCGATCAATCGATGGAAACCACGGCCGCGATTGAACTTAAGCTACCGTGACATCACAGAAGGTCAGTTCCTCGGTACGCGAATCGCTATTGGGCCGTCCGTTAAGGTGGATTATGCGTGGAAAAAAGAATGGGTATTTGAGTTTGAGTTGGGCGTGGAATTTGTCGAATACAGTAATGTGAATATTGATGATGAAGTAAGGCAAAATATTCGTATCGGTTATAATTATACCTTCTGACCACCACTGTCGTCAGGCGAATGAAGCATGTCAGTCTACAGTCTATCGCGAAACCTGTTAGGTTCAACGATGAAGGGGGAATATCTGAATGATCGTTTATATACCTAAAGCGTTTGAGATTTAGGTGTTAACCTGACTAAATATGCTCGCCCACAAGTGTTTTCCTAATTTTTAACACCTAAATCTCAAACGCTTTAGGTATATTTTGTTTTTTTATCGATGAAAATAGAGCTGTCATGTTGTTGCTGTATTAAAGGTACACTTAATAACCAATGTAACAAAGCTGTCGTAATACATAAGCATTATTTTGCCAAAAAGAAAGATATACACGAGTTACCCACAAGGTTTGTCATTAACCGTGGAACGTCGTAAAGGCTGTTTCACGTATTCATTCCTTACTTTATAGTAATGGCTATTAAAATCAACAGATCGATAATTTTCAGGGATTAATGTAGGTTTAAGTTAGCCGGATCATCTCTGGGTGTCCTGTGTTTCTCTTGTTGTTGCAAGGCCCACTGTACATGCTCGCGTACTAATTCGGAAGCATCGTTGCTCCGGGACTGAAGCGCTGTAACAATCACTTCAGCAGGAGTGGCATTACCTAATGCAACAGCAATGTTTCTTAGCCAGCACGGGTAGCCAATTCGTCGTATGGCGCTGCCTTCGGTGCGTGTCAGGAATTCTTGTTCTGTCCAGCTAAACAGGTCGATGAGCGCGGGTGAGTCGAGTTTATTGCGTGCGAAAAAATCTTGTTCTTGAGTGGTTCTTGTAAAACGATTCCAGGGACAGACTAATTGGCAGTCGTCACAGCCGTAGATGCGGTTTCCCATTAAAGCTCGCAGTTCCACGGGAATGCTGCCCCTTAGTTCAATGGTAAGGTAAGAGATGCATAGACGGGCATCAACGGTATAGGGGGCAACGATTGCCCCAGTTGGGCAGGCAGTAATGCATGATTGACAGGTGCCGCAATGATTTTTAGCGGGTGTATCCACAGGTAATGGTAAGTCGGTATAAATCTCGCCGATAAAAAACCATGATCCCGTTTGTTCCTCAATTAAGTTACTGTGTTTTCCTATCCAACCCAACCCAGCATTCTCAGCAAGGGCTTTTTCAAGTACCGGGGCACTATCGGTGAATACGCGGTATCCAAATTGGCCAATGGTATTTTCGATACGTTGGCCTAACTGCTGTAAACGCTTGCGTAGTAGCTTGTGGTAATCACGACCTAATGCGTAGCGCGATACATAACCTAGATGGCTGTTTGAGAGGATGCTGTCGCACTGTTCCTCGCTATCGCGCCAGTAATTCATTCGGGCGCTAATAATCCGAAGGGTGCCAGGTACTAACTCCGCAGGCCGACTGCGTTTTGTGCCGTGGCGATGCATATAATCCATTTCACCGTGATAACGTTTGTTCAGCCAGTTGAGTAAACGCAATTCGGCCTCTTCCAGATTAATATTGGTGATACCGAGTTGTTGAAATCCTAAAGTTACCCCCCAGCTTTTGATATCATTGGCTAATGCGGGTAAGTCAATATGGCTGTATTTTGTGTTATGCATTATGACCTTATTCTAAATGTTGTAGTTTCTATTTACCAATCATACAGATAGCCAACCATACAGAAATAATATTGTTTATGACAACATTGCCATCACTTTTATACCGTGCGGAACAAGTGCGAAAGTTAGATCAAATCGCCATTGATGATTTTGGCATTCCTGGCATTGAGCTGATGGAACGGGCCGGAAAAGCGGCATTTAATGCATTACGCTGGCAGTGGCCGGCGGCCAGGCACATCGTGGTGCTATGTGGTGTGGGTAACAATGGTGGTGATGGTTTTGTGCTGGCTCGGCTTGCTGATGAGGTTGGGATGGATGCAAGTGTTCAAATGCTCGGTGCAGCGAATCGTCTCAGAGGGGATGCGTTATTAGCGTTTAATAAACTTGCTCAGTCGAAAGTGACTGTGCAGCCTTTTGATACGTCTCTTTGCGAGGGGGGGGATGTCATTGTCGATGCAATGCTGGGTACTGGTTTAAGTGGCAGTGTCCAGGATCAATGGAAGCTAGCAATAAATTGGGTCAATCAAATGAAACACCATTCCGGTAGCAGGGTCATGTCCTTGGATATTCCATCCGGTTTACAGGCCGATACCGGTTGTGTAATGGGGGTGGCGGTACAGGCAGATTTTACCGTGACGTTTATTGCTGTCAAACAAGGTTTACTGACCGCCTGTGGGCCGGATTATTGTGGACAGCTTCGGTTTGATGATTTACAAGTGGATACGGCTGTGTATCAATCGATTAAGGCCTCCGCGAGGGCATTGAGCAAGCAAGATATGCAATCCATTTTTCGTCGTCGCAACAGGGAGTCCCACAAACGTGACTATGGGCACGTGCTTATTGTGGGGGGTAATTGGGGGATGCCGGGTGCCGTTCATTTGGCGGCAAAAGCGGCATTGCGTGCAGGGGCTGGAATGGTCAGTGTGGCTACTCGGCCAGAACATGTCGCCAGTATCGTCAGCACCTGCCCTGAACTCATGTGTCACGGTATCAACAGTGCTTTGGATTTGCAAAAACTGCTAACGTCAGTAACGAGTGTGGCGATAGGGCCTGGCCTTGGTCAGGATGTCTGGGCACGGGAACTATTAGGGGTCGTCTTGCAGTCTGCTCTGCCGTTGGTTATCGATGCTGATGCGCTGAATTTACTAGCAAAAGAACCTGCCAAGCGGGAAAATTGGGTGTTAACGCCACATCCGGGCGAAGCCGGTCGTTTGTTAGCAATGACCGCGAGCCAGATACAAGCTGACCGTTTCAATGCCGTTAGCAAGTTACAATCAAAATATGGTGGTGTGGTTGTTTTGAAAGGTTGTGGCACCTTAGTGTGTTCATCGGCGGATGATTTTTCGAGTAAAATGGGAATCGTTGAGGGGGAGGAACATGAGCAAGATGTGTGGATTTGCCTTGCAGGTAATCCTGGTATGGCGAGCGCGGGCATGGGCGATGTGTTAACGGGGCTTGTATCGGCTACAATCGCGCAAAGTGTTACTACTTTTGATGCCAACGATCGCAAACAAGCGTGTAATGCCATCGCTCAGCAAAAATCTGCCCTTAAAACCGCAACCAGGGCTGCTGTCTACCTGCATTCATTGTGCGCTGATATAGCGGCCTGTAATGGTGAACGTGGAATGCTGGCCAGCGATTTATTTCCCATTATTTATCAAAAAGTTAATGAGGTTGGTTGCGCAGAATGAGGCGGCGATGGTGATTAAAAATCGCGCAATGTTTAACGTGCCCGATGAAAGTGCAATGCTCATATTAGGCGCGCATTTATCGACGCATTTGCAGTCAGGTTGTGTACTGTTTTTGCATGGTAAATTAGGGGCTGGCAAGACAACGCTTGTGCGTGGAGTTTTGCAGGGTCTGGAGTACAAGGGCAGGGTGAAAAGCCCCACCTATACGTTGGTTGAATCGTATCAAATGGCTAAAACTCAGATTTATCATTTTGATTTGTACCGTTTGGCTGATCCTGAAGAACTGGAGTTTATTGGCATACGGGATTATTTTGGTGAGGGTGCAGTCGTCTTGATCGAATGGCCCGAAAAAGGGGCAAATTTTTTGCCGGGGCCTGATCTGAACGTCACCATAGGCTATCAGGGGCAGGGGCGTCGTGTCAGTATCAGTGCTGAAACAGATAAGGGTAAACACTGTCTGAAAATGTTACGCACAACTCATTTGTAAAGTAATAAAGACCAAATAGTTGCGGTAATATTTGGACTTGCGGCGAATATTTAGGTTGGTACAATCGTTTTTTGGCGTCAATCAATTGTGATGTCAATGATCAAAATAGCATTGTAAGGGCGGGGTAAATTCCAATAGATTAAGTTCACGCGGTTAATTTAACGTAGCGACAATTATTTTTTTTCAAGTAAACAGGAAGTAATATTTTAACGATATGAATGTATTACGTATTATCGCCGTATTGGTTGTTTGTTTTAGTACCATTGCCCACGCAGGCATCGTTCATGCAACTATCGTTGATGGTATACGCCTGTGGGTGGGGCCAGAGGGTACCCGGGTTGTGTTTGACGTTAATAGCAGCGTTGATCACGATGTGTTTGTGCTGAAAAATCCTGATCGAGTTGTGGTGGATTTAAAAAATACCACGCTTGGCCGAAAACCCGTTAATTTAGATTTTTCTCAGAGTTTTGTTAAAGGTATCCGTTATGCCAAGCGAAATCGCCTTGATGTGAGAGTGGTGCTGGACCTGAATGTTTCGGTAAGACCCAATAGTTTTATTTTAAACCCCACAAAACATTATGGGCATCGTTTAGTGGTGGATCTTGAGGCTACCCATTTGCCCGATAATCCCTTTAATAAAGGGAAAATAGTTACTAGTTTCGATACAAATGAGCCTCGCGCAGTTGTGGTTGCGATTGATGCCGGTCATGGTGGTGAAGACCCTGGTGCTTTAGGGCAGCGTGGCACCAAAGAAAAAGCCGTGGTGCTGGCAATTGCCCGTAAGTTAGAAGCTTTACTCGTAAAGGAATGGGGTATCCGACCGGTAATGATTCGTCAGGGGGATTATTATGTCAGTTTGCGTGAACGTATCCTTAAAGCACGTGCCTACAAAGCGGATTTGTTTATTTCCATTCATGCAGATGCCTTTAAGAATGGCCATGCACGGGGTGCTTCGGTTTATGTGCTTTCGCAAAAGGGCGCGAGTAGTGAAGCCGCCCGTTGGTTGGCTGCATCGGAAAATAGCGCTGATCTGATTGGCGGTGTAAGCCTGGATGATAAGGACGACTTGTTGGCATCCGTGTTATTAGATTTATCACAAAATGCCACTATTGCGGCAAGCATGGAAATCGGTGGAAAGATATTGGAAGAATTGCAACGAATTAGCCGTGTACATAAAGCGCAAGTGGAGCACGCCGGGTTTGTTGTGCTTAAATCGCCAGATATCCCGTCCATACTGGTAGAGACAGGGTTTATTTCCAACCGCTATGAAGAAACCAAACTTCGGGATAAAAAACATCAGCAGCAACTTGCACGAGCGTTGTTAAAAGGTGTGCGCCGTTATTTTCGTGATAACCCACCGCCTGGCACCTTGCTGGCCAGTGCCGCACAAGGTTTAGGCAGACAGCATTACGTCATCTCAATGGGCGACACCTTATCGAGCATCGCACAAAAATATCGTGTAACGGCGCGGCTTTTACGCTCAGTCAATGGTTTGATGGATGATAATATAGCCGTGGGCCAAGTGTTGGTGATTCCGGACAGGCGTGGTGGTTAACTAACAAGTGGGGAAAAACCAGATCGAAGCATGCAACCCACAAAAGAAATTTAGGCCAGACACATCGGATTCAAATACCATAAACCAACCTCAGTTGAATCTACTGCGAACATCTCATGCATGAAATCTAATGTGTATTTTAGAACAAATTGAATTCACTGTATGGGTGACGTTTTCGTTCAAAATAACCTAAAAAACACTTTATCTCTCGCATGAAAAAAGAAACCATTTGCTTGGACAGAATCAGCGGAAGAAATTTTAATGAAAGTAAAGCGTGCCCGCCATAGCGCTTGCACTGACCCTTGTTTGATGTGTTAAGGTAAATATGTGCTTCATATCAAAATCTAATCTTAAATGTCGGTAAATCTTACAATATAGAATCGAAGAATCATTGTTAGTTAACTAATTTGCTTATAATTGGTTAAATATTGTGTGGTTTTTTGAAAAAATTGACAGATAACAGGCATAACCTGCTTAGACACAAAAAAAATGTCGGTTTATTTTACAAAGGCAGTTGTGTGTCTAAGTGTTTAGAGCGTAACTGTTGAATATATAAATAAAATTTTATACTGGCACCGTTATTGCTGTCAAGTAAACTGCAATTCTGGTGAGACGTAAGTTAAACAGACGTTATGGTGATGCTGTCAGTGACGGTAACTGCTGTTTTGCAAAATAATAACAAAAAATAAATTAATCGAGGTACTATCCATGCGATTGAGTTTTGGCGCAAAGCCCATTACATTTCGAAATGTATTCGCCTCGTTTTTCCTTTTTTTCTCCCACGCTAGCTTAGCTGTCGTCATCCCTGTTAATCTTAACGATTTTTTTTCGGACCCTACTGTAACTATATCCGTAGATGGCTCATCAGCAACCCTGGCTGAAGATTCGTCTGTTTCCACAGTTATTCTATCTAACGATCCGGGACTCGGTGATCCGGAAGTCATTTTTGCGGCTGCGGGTACTAATCTGTTATTTGATTTTGAGTTTATTGAACCTTTGGATAATGACAATGTGTTTAGTGTTTTTGTGCTGGATGGGGATAGTGGGCTAAGTTTTGGTGCCGGATTTGAATTTTTGGCGACTGATTCTGATTTAGGTACAGTGTCATTCGATCTAACGGGGTTGGTCGGTGAGCTGTTAGGGTTGCAGTTTGAGTTAGGGGCAAATATTGGTGACGAGCAATTAACGTCAACCGTCCTTGTTTCAAATGTGAGACTTGAAACAATGGACGTAGAAGTGCCTGAGCCAATGCTGCTGCTGTTATTTGGTTTGGGGTTAACTATAATAACGGCGTTTGTGAGGCGTGAGTCAAATAAAAAAAATAATTGACAATAAAACCGGCATTGAAAGCATTTTAATAAAAATATTAATAAAAAAATCCGATAGTTTGTTCTGCCGGTCTAGTGGTTCGGTGTATCAGTAATCAACTATTGGCATATATAAATACAATGCATTACTTATGCGCTGCAAGTTAAGTTGAGAGGGAGAGAACGGAGACGTCTAGTGTTACCAAACGCTGTAGCCGCAGATGTAAGCGTCATGATTGGTTAGATGAGCCTGCCACAATTTATTCCTTTTAAAGCTGTATTTCTTGATATCTAACACAAGTCTAGTGAGTTGTGTTGCTAGCATTGAAAAATAATGATACGGGTTGAATTATGCACAGATATCGTTGGTTAAGGTTTGAGTTTTATTTATATTTCGTTTTTCTGATAATGCCCGGCGCTGCTCTGGCAGAGGTGGATTTAAGTACGCTGCTATTGCTTGATAGTGGACAAACGAATTTATCGACCACCTATTCTTCCTTTAATCGGCGAACGGGTGAAATGAGCTATCGTTTCAGTCTTACTAATTCTTCAGCATCGTCCCTATCAGGTCCGGTATATCTTGAAATTGACTCGTTAACGTCTACAGACGTATCGGTCAATAATGCGGATGACACCACCAATGCCGGAATGCCCATTTTTATATTCAGTCATTCCGATTTGGCGTCGGGACAAACCGTTACCAGGAACATTGTATTTTTAAATCCAAGCAGGGTGCGGTTTAACTTTAACCACACTGTTTATGCCACACTACCGGTGCAGGACACTGTGCCCCCACAAGTTTCTATTGCGTCGCCATCCGATGGGCAAATCCTGGACAGCACTTCTGTTGTGGTATCGGGTACTGCCACTGACGATGGGCAATTAAATTCGGTGACAGTGAATGGTGTCGCGGCTGCCATCACTGGTGATAGCTACACTGCAACCATAGCTTTGTCAGAAGGAGGTAATACCATTACCGTAACTGCAACCGATGCCGCAGGAAATACGGCCAGTGCATCGATAGCGGTAACGGTAGCCCTGCCTGACGTTACACCGCCATCGATCAATATTGCGGCGCCTGTGGATGGCACTGTCGTTACCGAACCGCAAATTGTAGTTTCAGGAAATGCTGCTGATGATATCCTGCTCGCAGGGGTTACTGTAAATGGTGTGTCTGCCACCATTATTGGAGACGCCTACACTGCGACAATTACACTCAGCGGGGGAGACAATGTTGTTACCGCAACGGCAACCGATAGCAGTGGCAATACTGCCAGTGCTGCTATTAATGTCACCTTACTGATTCCTGATACCACACCACCGGTCGTTTCGATTTCAAGTCCGGTAGATGGCAGTACGGTGAGTGATGCAAACCAAACAGTGACAGGCCGTGTTTCTGATAATGTGGCCGTGCAGGGTGTTAGTGTCAATGGTGTCGCGGCGGTGGTTTCAGGTGCTACTTTTAGCGCCAACCTTGTTTTAAGTGAAGGTGCAAACGTACTTACCGCCACAGCAACGGATACGTCGAGTAATTCTGCCTCAGCGACGGTAAACGTTACCCTGGGTACAATGCCAGGTGATATGCAAGGCCCTACACTAAGTATTTTAAGACCCTTGGCGGATGGATTGGTCATTACTCAGCAGCCGATTATTGAGCTTTCCTACAGTGATCCGAGTGGGGTTGATGCCAGCAGTATTTCGCTCACCGCAAATGGTTCTCCGGTAACCGCGAGTTGTAATTTCTCCGACAGCGGTGGTATCTGTACACCCACGAGTTCCTTGCCTGAAGGTGATGTGACACTCGTTGTGAGCATCAGTGATACTTTGGGCAATGCGACCAGCCAGCAAGTTCAATTCACGGTTGACAGTCAGGTGGTGGAGATTGCCATTGACTCACCGCTTGATGGATTAATTACGAAGGATGCAAGCATTCAGGTGAGTGGTACCACCGGTACTGGTGTTGCGAGTGTGTCCGTTAATGGCGTCGATGCAACCCTGGGCGGTGGTGGGTTTACGGTGACAGTTCCGTTACGTGAAGGTAAAAACATGCTGGTTGCCCTGGCGACCAAAACCAGTGGTAGAACAGGAACGGATTCAGTCGATGTCACACACGATATCGTTGCGCCAATCGTGCAAATCGACTCGCCACGCGACGGTTTTGTTTCGGTCGATGATGTCATCGCCGTGACCGGTAAAGTGAACGACATTGTCAGCGGTGCAACCAACGCGCGTGTGTTTGTCAATGGTATCGAAGCCACGGTAGGTGATGGAACATTTATGGTGATAGACATGCCGCTGGTGCGAGGCAGCAATACCATAGAAGCAGTGGCTACCGATGCAGTAGGTAACGAAGGACGGCACTCGATTAGCGTAACCTTCCAACCTGTCGTCGGTGTAAGACTCAGTGTATTGTCGGGTAATGG
Organism: Gammaproteobacteria bacterium; assembly: GCA_013152545.1. GTDB lineage: Bacteria > Pseudomonadota > Gammaproteobacteria > SZUA-152 > SZUA-152 > JAADGF01. The sequence continues at coordinate 815 of JAADGF010000109.1, read as the reverse complement.
ACAAAATGCACTGGTTAATAGCGAATTAAGTGATCCAATCGTTGTGCAAGTCAACGATAACCTGGGTAATCCGGTAGCGGGCCGTGTTGTGACATTTAAAGTCACTCGTAACAATGGTGTTATGAGTACCACAACGGCAGGTGACGGTGAACGCATGTTGCAAATCCCCACTAATGGCAGTGGTCAGGCGCAAGTGTTCTTTAACCTGGGGGATACTTCGGGTGAAGGTAATAACCGAATCAACGTCACCGCACTGGGTGTTACCGGTGAAGTGGAGTTCTGCGCCACAGCATTAGCTGAACCCGCTGACAAAATACTGATGGTGGAAGGTGATAATCAACGGGGCGTGGTTGGCCATCCATTAGCAACCCCCCCCTTTTGAGGCTTTGGTTGTTGATAAAGAAGGTAATCCTATCAATGGCATGAATGTCACCTTTAATGTTGTAAAAGGTGGCGGTACATTAGATGGCGCATCCAGTATTACGAAAACTACAGGGACGGATGGCATAGCGCGAGCAGTATTAACGTTGGGTTCTGATGCAGGTATCAACAACAATGTGGTGAGTGCAACGTTCGAAGCACAACTCGCCGATATACTTCCAGCGACCTATGTGTCAAGCGGACTTTTGCCAGGTAATCCAGCAGATACCAAGTTTAGTGGCGTTGTACTGGATCATGGTCATACACCTATTCCCAATGCAGTAATAACCATACCGGATACAACCGTTTCCGGGACAACCAATGCAGAAGGCCAGTTCCTGTTGGACAATGTTCCTGTCGGCCATATCCTTTTACGGATAGATCCAACCGGTAGT
>JAADGF010000049.1 GCA_013152545.1 Gammaproteobacteria bacterium | reverse complement strand
TTACGCTTGCCTTTATAGCACCCAATATTTCCAGGCTTTCAAGTATAGTAATGTGACATTTCGCAGTAAATTTTTCGATTGTTAGGCTCAAATGCCGATGGGGCTATCTTAAAACTCAAAACGCGCACCGACACTGAGGTGATAGTCCTCATACCTATCCCGACCCAGGGTGGTTGCACTTTGCATGAAAATCATGTTCCCGCTTGGAAAAACGGCTGACAACCCCAAGCCTATACCAACGTAATCCCGGTCTGGATTATCTGTTTTGAACTGAAAGGTGGTACCGAACTGATCATTGATAAACTGGCCTTTAATGCGTATCGCATCTCCTTGGAATTGATGTTGCCAATCCATGTCGAACTGCGGTACTAATACCCCCCATCGGGTACTATGCGCATAGCTCATTTGCAACCCCAGGCTGCTGACCAATGAATCGGATTGCTGCTCCTCAATGGACAAGTTTAATCCTCCGGCACCCGTTTCGTCGTAAGCGCCAATGCTGGAACTGGCATAATCCAGCCTCCCTTTCGCACTAGCCACCCAACCCTTTTTAACATAGAACTCGTGACCAGCGCCGATGCTCAGCGCCAGCAAGTGACCATCTGGTTTGCTTTTCGCTTGAGCGTCAACGGGATTGTTGTTCAGTACAAAACGGATATTTCGTGTTGAATCGTAGCGGTGGCGGTTATACGACAGAATGCCATCAAGATACGTTTTTTGAGAAATATAATAGGTGGCATAACCTGCAATATTAACACCTTCAACGCCCATGTTGCCGGCATTGTTGTTTATATCCACATCACTGCTGGCAAACCCCATGGCACCACCCGCAATGAACGCCCCATTGAAGCGATAGTCTGCACCGATGGTCGTTCCCAAGGTTTGCAAACTGAAGCCATCCTCTTGCTGCGTTTGATCCCGTTTTACACGACCGAACACACCGCTGACAAACATCCCCCAAGGGCTGGTTATTGACTCACCAGCACTGCCTCCCGTGTCGAATGCTTCATTTAACAGCGTGCCGGGAATAGGTGCGCCTTGCTGTGTCCGCAACGACAAACCGGCCAGCGATACCCCTGCGGAGCCACGCCGTAAGGCGGACAAGCGCCCACCGATGTTGCCCATTTGGCGTTCGGACAAGCTCCTTCCGGCGCGAATTTGTGCTGCGATGTCCTCCGGTGCAATTTGTTGTAGCGCAGCAATCACCTCCGCCGTTAATCCTTGAGCCGAAGCCGCCAGCAAGTCATTACAGCGGACCAGTAGCTCGCGTTCTGAGTCATTGAGTAGATTGACGTCGATATCTTGCAAACCCGGGCAGCTGATATCCAGCACGCCACCCAAAGCGGCACTTGGTGTGTCTTTCCGGGCGATTACGGCAGTGATCTCGTTGCCGGTTTCTGCTACGGTTACCGTAATTGTTGCACTGGCTGGCAACTGCGGGGTTAATGTGTCGTTAACTTGGTAAGAAAATCGAACAATCCCCTTAAAATTGACAGCAGGGGTAAACAATAAGCCAAGCTCACCTGCAACACTCACAACGCCCTGAGTTTCATCCGGAGGGTTAGGAACGGAAACGCTTAGCACACCGTCTCCGCCTGTTATTGCATTTGATAAATCGATATCCAACGGCACACCCTGTGGTGTGCTAACGCTGATACTCCCTGCGGTGGGCGGTATGGCAAATGCGCAAGCAGAATAAATAATGAAAAATACCGTCAGTAAATAATAAACGCAATGAGTTGTTATTGTAATGTGCATGATTATTCCTATTATTATTAGCCACTAATTTGTTCGTGGCTATTTATTTATCACTGATAGTCGCTTATCTAAGAGACTCACCCACGACACTATTTTATTTTAGCGATCCCCCACCAAAACAAGGTCCGGTACGCGGGTAGTGGCATTCACCTGACGGGCTTTGCTTTCGGTTTGATCTGAAAAAACTGCTTTGATGAGGTAAAAGTAGGTGCTATCGTTATTTAATGGTTCATGCACGTACACATTGGATGCGGAACGACTATTTACCTGGATAACATTGTTTGGCGATGGCGCTACGTTATCATTTTCGGCCCAATAGATGTTATAGCTCAGCGCGCCGCTAACACCGTTCCACATTAACGTCACTTGCGCGTCACCACCAACAGCATGGGCCATCGGGGCCACTAACGACGGATTGTTGCTTGCTTGCGCTGCCAATTCGAAAGCGCCAATGTCGCACTCAGCCACTGTGTCGCCATTGCCTTCTGCGGGACGCCGATTGCCCCGTTGATCTATGCCGGGGCAATACTCACTACCGCCTGCATCGACAGCTTGGCTGTTGGCCAACAAAGGGTAATAGCCTCCCCCCGGTTTACCGTTGTCAACAAATGCGCCTAGGCCGGCATCGCCCGTTAAATCACTATCCGCTAAGATTAAGGAGGATACACAGTCCGTTATGCTATTGCCAATCAGGTTGTTTCCAAGTGAAGTTAACGACAAAGTGGCGCCTGGGCTAACATTGATGGCGGAACAATCCGATATGGCATTGTTTGCATTAAAGTTACCGGTAACCAGTGTATTGGCCATTTCAAGCGGCGCACCAAAACTGACGAAACGGTTTTGACCACTTTTATTACCGCTAATCGTGCTGTTGATTAAGCTTAGCCTGCCAAATGCCCCCGTCGTAACCGCGCTTGCTCTGGTGTCATTGTTGGCGATTGTTGAGTTGGTCATTACTACGGTGCCGACCCATTCACTCAGCACCGTTCCGGCGGTATTATCAATGAGTGTCGACTGATTAATAAACGCCACACCATACTGCGTATGAATCACACCAAAGGTATCTGAACACACATCGGCGACCAAACCGTTTGCGGATACCGTGCTGTTATTAAGCGTTAACAAACCAAAATTTTCAATCGCTGAACCCGATTCGGCTGCGCAATTATCCGATAAAACACTATGGTTAATGGTAAGAATAGGGCACCCACCACCTAACGCGCCCAAACCACCATCATTGTCAGCCGATGTGCAGTCGATATCACCTCGGTTGGCAATGCCGCCACCATACAACTCACTTCGATTACCCGTAATGATACTATTATCAATACGGAGCTCGCCCGAGCGGTGATGAATACCGCCACCGATCTCATCACTGCGCGTCACCAAACCATTACGGATTGTAACTCCGGCAATGTAACCAGTGCTCGCCGAAAGATCCAATGCCCGGTCCAAGCCGTTTGCATCAATAATCGTTGTTGCTGCGTCAGCACCCAGCAGTATAAAGTCATCTGAAATATCGAGGTCGCCGGTCAACCCCTGCTGTTCCCCTGCTCCGGGGATACTCAAGACATAGGTGCCCTGAGATACAATAATCGTCTCTTTTCCTGGCTTGAAATTTGCGGCAATAATTGCTTCGCGTAAAGAACAATCCGCGTCGCAGCTGCCATCAGCGGTATCTTGCGTTTTAGTTACAGTATAGTCTCGGGGTATTGCGCGCACTGCTGCACCCTCGCTTTCTTCACCCTCATAATGCGCCGTAACAACATAATAGTAAGTGTTACCGTTAATTAAATTATCGTGTAAATAAGTATTAAGATCGCTGTTCGTGTCGATAGGAATAATGTTATTTAACAATGGCGCGGCACTATTATTCTCGGTCCAGCTTTTCTCGGCCCAAGAAATAACGTAGCCCTCTGCACCTGTGACGCCATCCCAGGTTAAGGCTACCTGTTGGTTACCACCACGGGCAATAACTTGCGGTACATCGGGTGCTATACTCACTTTTAGTTCAGGCGAGGAAGGCACACTTTCAACGCTATTGATTACCACCGTCACCAAAAAATAATAAGTTTCGGCCGGTATAAGATCCACAAATACATAGCCCGGACTGGTCACCGATACCACCTCGTCGATAGCAATATCAACCGGTGTTGCGGTGGACCAATAAACGTTATAACGGGCATTACCCACCGGGTCCCAGCTAAGCTCAATCTGATTAAAATTTAATGCTGCTTTGATATTTTCTGGTGGTGCAGGTTGCACTTGCGTCGACATTGGTATTGCAGTGGCTAATGCCGGCGGGCTTTCTCCGCCGGCATTCACTGCAAGGATGAGATAATGATAAGCATCACCATTGCTTAAGTCATCGTGATTGATGCTTAAACGCTCAGTGGCAGCTATTTCAAAGCGGCGGGAGTCATCCCGTAGCACCGGCAAAGTAGTCGACCAGTAAAGCTTATAAGTATCGACACCAGTAACTGCGTCCCAGTTCAGCGTAACTCTTGCGTCACCCGCCACGGCAGTTAATGTCGGCATATCCGGTGGTAAAGTAACGGAAAACACTGTTCCAGGCGCGCTTTCTACACCTGCATTTGAGGTGGTAACGAAATAATAGTAATCCAATCCGTTATCCAGGTTTTCATGAATAAACGTGGTGCCCGTCACTTCAATACGGTTAGCGGTTGCTTGCTCAAACGGTAATGTGTTCGACCAATAGAGCATATAATGCTCCGCGTTGTCGGCAGCCTGCCAGCTTAACTGTACTTGATTATTCGTTGCCGATACCGTAACCCCTTCCGGTGGAAGTGGCTCGGGTTTTGCTGGCAGTGCCTGCGGTTTAATGGCTATCTGGGTGCTAGGTTTTCCTTCCAGGCCATCTGCATTGACCGCTCGAACTGTGTAATAATAAGTAACGTCCAGCGCATTGCCGATGTGTTGAAAGGGAGATGCCACACGACTAATAACCTGAGTACCCCTGTTAGCCGTAAACCAATAAACATTATAGTGATCGACATCAACAGCCGTTAACCAATTAAGCGCAATGACACCATTGCCCACATGCTCAGCACTCACTGATACTGGGGCTGCGGGCGCTTGCGATAAAATATTCACTGTCGTTGTGGAAACAAAAATACCGTTAAACGATGCCCTAACAGACACTGAACCTCTTGCTTTCGCCGTAGCCGTTCCCTTGGCTTCCGGCTTGTCACTAAAACTTAACAATGCGGGATCAGAAGAAACCCACTCAGCCAGTGCAGTGATATCCACGCTGCTCATATCGGCGAAAGTAGCCTCTGCTTTAAATTGAATCGGTACCCCTTGCAGCAAGGTAACCACTGCTGGTGTCAATTCGATACTTGTCAAGCGCGCCTCCCCCGAAATAACAAATACAGTGACTTCCGCACGATCACTGGTTGAAGCGAGGTCACTCACTTCATAACTAAAACGTACTGTACCCACAAAATTCGCTGATGGCGAAAAATCCACAGTACCATCACCATTGTCTACCACTTCGCCCTCGCTGGGCTGCGTGATATCGCTAATGCGTAAACGGTCACCATCGTCGAATTCCATATCATTGGAGAGCACTGAAATTGTAACTGTTTCGCCATCAACACTAACAATGGTATCATCACCCGCCAAGGGTGCATCATTGACGGGGATGACTTCAAAGGTAATGATGCCTTGTCTACCATCCGACAATGTAAACACAACGGGATCGAGGCCGTTAAAATGCCGTTCGGGAACATACAAGTATTGGCCAACACCTGCATTGATGATCTCCCCGTGCACAGGCTGGTCAAGTGTGGACAGAAACAACTCAGAGGTGATGGGTACCGGCGTGAAGCTCACACTTTGGTCTTCCAGTGTCTGAAAATGTGGGTTTAAATCAATGCTTATCGTCACAGCATTATCATTTTTCTCACATCCCGAAAATAAAAGAACGAATAAACTTACGAATGCAAAATAGTGTGGCAATTTCATGGCAACTGGCCTAATTGTTTTTTTATTGTAAAGTGACGGTGTATGCTAACGGCTAGCACGCGCAATTTTACCGTAAATTAAGCAACGACAAGTATCCGCCTTATTTTTTTATTGATTGTTATAGGAACGTGCGCACAACAACGTCCCAATATTGCATCTCGACCTGTGTTTCCAGACTTGCCCCTACTCAGCCCAAGCCCATCTTCACCTGCCGCGCCTACAGACTAAATCTGTGCGTCAAATGAAGCGTTATTACACACACGCTCCATAGCGAATAACAAGATAACACAGTTTTTGAAACGTTATTGGGTAATAATACCGTTTTTTTTCGGCCAAAAGTCACACGTTTTCTGTGATATGTTCTATTGTTATCGTCCTCTTTGTGCATTAAGAAACATGCACATTGCTTACAATGCACTCAAAAAAACATGCTCAACTCGTTAGTCGCCGAATATGGCTTAATCATGAACAAGGGAATTGTATCCGTCAGGCGAGATATTCCGCAACGGATTAGAAGACGGGGAGAATGCTCTGAACTGGTTGCACAGCGCGGTACGCTCATTGACCCGCTGGGATCTCAACCGATCCAGGGCTTCGATATCTTGCGGTTCCACTGTTTTGACTCTTGTGAAACGCATGCTTGATTGGGTAGCCGCTTCGGCGATTGCGTGTGAATTGTTGTCGTCATTTTTATTACCCCTCATATAGGGTTTAACATGCTACGGCGGAATCAGCTTCACCGTATGGCCTAACTTCATCAGCGCTCGCCCCCAGTAGTGCGCACTGACACACCCCTCCTCCATGGCAACCAAGCACGACCAAGCTGTGTAAAATATTCGCGGACCTGGCCACGGGCACAACATACGTTTTTTCACTTCGTTGTTTACGCTTGGATAACTTCGCCGATATGATTTATCGGACTGTTGGTGATCTCAATATCCCTACGCAAATTCCCGGCAATTTACGTACATTATGAATTTCACTATTATCCTTTAAAACATTAAAAATAATCGTGATTGTGCACTTTTTCGGTTTTGAAACCCGAATATAGCCAATCTTTTTATACAAATTTTTTTGGCCTAAACACCCCCACATCACTCAAATATATTACCATCGCATAGTCTTTATAATATGTTTTGGTAACATGTTCTGCAATGACATCAGCCAGCTTCGGCTCACACAATACTTCAACACGAATATTGCTATCAGCAGACCATGCGGCATCACGTACTCCACGGTGGCCTTTGCCCCGGGCATTGGTAATGGTATATCCACGTGCACCCAAGTGCTCAAGACATTCAATCAAGGAATGCTCCAAGGCAGATTCCGTAATGATGGTTATCAACTTAATGCTGTAAGTAAACACTGTATTATCCTCCTATGTTATATATTCAAAAAACTTATGATAAAGAGGAATGCCGAATATAATGTTAAACGGAAACGTAACGCCGAGCGCAGCAGTGAGCGACAAGGTGGGATTGGCTTCTGGCAATGCAATACGCATCGCTGCCGGCACCGCAATATAGGAAGCACTCGCCGCTAGGGTTGCCAACAGTACCGTGCCCCCGATTGATAACTCCAGCATCAATCCTAGCCCTCCGCCTATTAGCGCGGACAAAACCGGAAAAATAATACCGAAACCAAACAGGAAAACACCGTGACGACGCAAACTGCCCACTTGGCTTGCCGCAATCAAGCCCATCTCTAATAGAAACAGCGCTAAAACGCCCTTAAACAGATCAAAGAATAAACCACCGATGGGCTCAATACCCTCAGGCCCGGCTATCCAGCCGATCAGTAGTCCTCCCAGCAATAGTACAATACTTTTTCCCAAAAACACTTCATGCGACAACTTCCCCCATTTAGTTTTAGTGGAAATACCCCGTACCAAAATAATACCGACAATAATAGCAGGCACTTCCAACAAAACCAGAAACAACGGCATATACTCTTCAAAAGTAACTTTCTGTTCAATCAGGTAAGCGACAGCCACTGCGTAGGTACCCACACTCACAGAACCATAGTGTGCCGCCATAGATGCCGCATCCGCTTTTTTAAATCGCCCAACGTAGCGTAGCAATGGAAAGGCAAGTAATGGCAGCACAAACCCCATTGCGATCACCGCTGCTATATCCGGCAGCAAATCACCGAATGACTGCTTGGATAGCTCAATGCCGCCTTTGAGGCCAATAGCAAGTAATAATATTACACTGAGTAATTCATAAATCGCTGATGGCAAGCGCATTTCTGCACGCATCAGACCAGCCGCCAAGCCCAACATAAAAAAGAGTACAACAGGATCTAATGACATAGACTTATACTTGTAAAAATAGTGTTATAGTGTTAATGAATAATGTAGGTTTTCTTCAATCAAACAGTATAACTACTAATACAGACATTGGTCAGCCCCCCTTTCGCAGAAATTTGATATATTTCACCAATAGTCGACCCGAACAAGCGCAATATTTTTAACCGCAGATCATTAAGTCTATCGACTATTATTTTTGTCGTATTATTAAGATTGGACGTAATCATATTGACACCCTCACACAACTGAAAAATCCAACGCAATGTCAATCGCCGAATGGGTTGATTTATCTGAATAGGAAGAGTTGTATTTTGCGCCTCTAGATTTGCTCGGATTCGTCTTTGGGCAATTGAGTAAAACAAAGAGTGATAAGGTCAATTTGTTTATTTTCCTTTTCCTGTCGACGCTCCAAGGTCGACCTGACGCGGCTAAGCGCCACGCCTGAATAACAAGCCAACATTGCTTTTATAATGACATAAATCAAAGCACTGATAGCGATTCCCCTGAGTCAAATCATTCCATTGCAACGCCTCTGATAGTGCTTGATCAATGAGTTCTTGTTCAAGTTTGGCTACCTGGAATACGAGTAATGAAAGGAATTTGTGAGCAAGATGTCTTTCGCTTTTTTATGATAAAGTTTGCCATCACCGATCAAGTATAGGAGCGTTTCGCTCGCTTTAAATTCATCGATAAGCGCGGTGATCGAGGGAAAAGGCTACCACAATTAGAAGGTTATGTCTTTAGGCAAGTCTTATATTCATGTTTTATGCGTGGTTATTTTTAAATAAAAATTGCTCAGGGGGCAGACCAATGTCTGTTATAATGCTTGGTTTTCAGGAATAGCGCTATAATCTAATAACCTGAGATACTCATCAAATAGAATGGGGATGATTTTTTTAACTTTGGACAATTACCCGTCGTTGTACCAGAACATTGGTTTTGTTAGCTGGTGAATGTGGTTAATTACACATCCACCAGCCATACAAAATATACTACATTGAGTATCGTTAAAAAGGTGCCTGACATAATAACAACAATCGTATTGCCCGCATATTACGGCATAATTATTACGGCATAAGTTCTACCGTCATTGGAATTGCACCGCGGGTAAGCGTTACGATACCCTCACTAAGAGGACTCGTAAATGTAGCGGACGGATCATTGGGGTCAACAAATGTTGTTTCTGTTGGTGGCGTACCGGGCACCGCACCATACACGTTGCCATCGACATGACTGGCAATATCCAGCATCAGTAATTGTTCACCGGTTGGCAGGGTATCCATTGGGCAATAACTGAGCGTACGTGTAAATCGTGCGACTCCGTGTTTATTGGCAACAGTGACATTTGGCACACCACCAAAAGGCAATGGAACAGGCGCTGGCCCAGCTGCACCCGGTGGGGTCGTAAGCCAGATAGCCCAGATGGTCAACAACTCATGAGGCTGATAATTGCGTAGTTTAATTTTGACATGGGCAGTTCCATCCGCATAGCACTTAACTTTCATTTTACCCTTGACCCCACGAAATTCCCCGAGCGTCAGTGGCTGATTTGTTGCAGTATTAGTGGGAGGGAATGGCGGTGTAACCGAACCAGCGGGCGGTAATGTAAAGCGGGTTCCATCCGGTGCAGCTATTTTAGGAATTTCATGAGTACGCAAATTCTTCAAGCGGGAGTCTGGCTCCGGCGCTCCCAGTATTGCAAGGAGATCCAGGTTGGATGTGGTGGCGATATGCGTCCCCAAACTGGTTTCACAGTCGCTTTGTTGAAGTGTTAAAGCATCACGCATTTTTCCCTGTGCGGGTGCATCCGGGTTATACAAACCAATCACGTCAAAATGCAAATCAGCAGGCAGCGGCGCGGGCAAACTAAACACTGGCGTATCACAATCGGTATTGAACCCGGTTGTTGGGTGTAATTTTTTAACCCAAGTGCGAACATCGCTCGCAATAGAAGTAGCAGGCAATACAGTCATTGCCGCTAATAGAATCACTGGTACATGCATAGATAATTTACGCTTTATGTTAACTGATAACATAACTACTCTCCTTTTTGTCGTTATAACCTGATGTATATGTCAATATGCGTCATATTTATTTCATCGCGAGGTAAAACGACGCGTAATAACGCACACTAAATACCTGACCCTAAATAGTACCGGCATATCAAATCCACATGATGAAAATTGCGACGGATTATTAATAAACTGGACATTATTCTCAGCAACTTCTTCACCTCCCCCTCTTGTTGTATGCTATCTATAATTTAAAAATACGCAATTCATGCGGCTTGTCCGTTCTTGCTCTTTTTCTTTGAAAAAATGACACCACACATAGACAGTTAAATATGTCCATAGTAGTCAAGAGTAGTCAAGAGTGCTCAAGACTCAGCCATGTAGTATTACGGAGTACAATTATAAATCGATGTCACTGGCCATTCGTCCCTGCTCCAGCCAGCGAGCACAATCTGGCGATAAAGCACGTTTTACCGCAGCGTGATACAGCTCAAGGTCTTCGTCATCCAGAAATTCATGCCATAATCCACTACCGCATTTGTACATATAGTCACTGGGCCCATCGCTCAACACCATGTTCATTTCTGGCAGTATTTTGTCCATATTTTTATTGATTTCTTCAAAACGGGTTCGTTGTTTAATACCGGGAAAATGTTCTACATTAATAGTAATATCAAGAAAGTTGGCAATACGTTTTATTTCACTTTCAGTGTCATTTAATAAGTCGTCGAAATGCACTAACAGGATATTAGGCAGTTTTCTGAAAGACCACCAACTTTGCGCATGGTTGAGGTGGGACCAATAAGGATATCCCTGGGTTTCCCATTCGAACCATGATTGTGAAATCCATTGTCGCCAGAAGCTTTTATCGTCACCCACATCCGGCGGGAAAGATCGCCCGATTAAATCATCATACGTTGCCGCTTTTTTTATCACATCCACCGAAAGACCTCTGTGGTGATGTAACAAAGACATGAACGCATCGCGCGTGTCACGACCTACTACGATATATTTAAGATCCTCATAAAATGTTAAGCCATTCAAAGGCAAATGGGATTTGATGGATCGACGATGAGTTTGGGACTCCAGCACCGCCTGCATGGGTTCAAAAGGACTGAAACGTAATTCATACCAGGGAGAAATTTCACCGATCGGGCCTGGAATATTGCCATCTTGAAAAATCAAGTTGGCGACAATCATTTGTGTCCAGGTTGTACCAGCCCGCTGTGAGGTTGTCACCACCACATCACCATTCCGTGGCGAAAATTGATCCCACCTATTGGGGGCAAATACATGATGAACACTATAATCATAGTTTTTTACGGGTTTTTCCATAATGATGTGCTCCTGAAGTCACTGACGATAAGATATTTGGGTATTGTATCTGTATCGAGTTGTTATACATGAGCAGCTGAAAATGGCATCAGGTGCTGGTTCACGGCATTGATCAGTCGGGAATAATTCATTTGACTGTTATTGAATGGTGTCACAACAGAAAAGATATTTGATGTAGATTGTTCCTTTTGCCGGTAACTCATCAGGTTGGCCATAGTGCCTGTAGGACCAAGATCAATGTAGCGATAACACCCATTGTGGTCGATTGAATCAAGCGCTTCCATGAGGCGGATGGGTTCCCGTGCCGTTCGCCAGAAATGAGTGCCATCCAGATAATTAATGCAACGAGTGGTGACCGTAGAATAAAGCGGCAGCTGCACTGTATTAAAAGAAATATTGTTTAATATCTCAGTATACGCATGGCGAGCCGGATCAATATTTCTGGAGTGGTAACCAAATGCGACGGGAAGAGGTTGAAAACAAATATTTTTTTGGCGTAAATATTTTTCTGCTGTATTTATCCCTGCAACGCTACCGGCAATAACAAAATGTTTTCCATGACTGTCAAAGGCAATATCCGTTGAATCACATAAAATATCATTATTATGGTAGGTGTTGATGTCATCAAGCACCGCCAGCATGGCACCCGGTTCACAGTAAGTATCAAAACAGGCTCCGGCGTTTGCGACTAGGAATACCGCTGTTTCAAATTCCATAGCACCTGCAACAACCGCTGCGGTGTATTCTCCCAGGCTCATGCCACACACAGCAGCAGGTATAATACCCGTTTGTTGCAGCGTTTCTGACAGCGCGTATTCTATCGTGAGTAGTGCTATGTTGGATAATCGACAATCACTGAAATTGTCCGACTTTTGTTTTTCGGGGTCATACACTACATCGAGAATTGAACAGCCAGTGACATCATAAACTATTTTCGATAGCCGCATAATGTTGCGATCGAACCCTGAGTGACATTCACGCAGGTCACTTCCCATGTGGTAATATTGGGTTCCCTGCCCTGAAAACAAAAAAATATTTTTCATTTTTACAATACTCTGCCTGGTTCTTGGTCCAATTAAATTTTTGGTGCTATAAATAATTAAGCAGTGAACCACTCATGCAATAGTGTGTTGATTTTTTTGTAATGAAAAAGACTCAAAAAATGATGCCCTTTTTTTATTTCATGATATTCCGAGTTTGGTATTTTTTCACTCAATTCGCGTGCAAATTTCGGTGGCATTAACACATCATCACCACCGCTGATAAGCAGAGTTTTAGCCTTAACATGATCCGCTGATTCAACATGCCGGAAACGTGCAATCATGCGAAAATAACTATCAAGAATTCGCCGGTTGGTGGTACACCATACAAAACGTTCAATATGCCCTTCTTCCCTGAACGCTTTAATCTCGGGCATTTCGCGCAGGAAACTGGGTAATTTTTGGAAATTTTTCTCAAATTCTTCAGCACATTTAATAGAAAAGTCTTCAGCCGAAATTGTATATTCTTCGGACGACCACGAAATGGTAGTGGTACTGATAAGCACAAGTTTGTCCACATATTGTGGATAATGCTTGCAAATGGTTTGCGCAACAAACCCTCCCAAAGACCAGCCAACCCAATGATTTCGTTTATTTTGAATGATCTGAAGTTTAACAAGTTCATCAATAATACCGGTCAGAATGCCCGCTAATTGTTCAAAATCATCAAGCCCCTCAATCCAGCCACTACCACTCAACCCTGGGTAATGTGGCACAATAATTTTATACTGTCCGCTCAAACCCTGTAACTGACGAATCCAGATAATCGCGCTGGAGTTAAAAGGTGGCAATAATATTATCGTTGGGCCTTCACCGCAAACGAGGCATTCAATACGGGCCCCGTTAACCGTTACGTTTTCGATAGTCATTTTGTGGGTTATTTTAGCACTGCTATGGTAAGCATCAATATAGCGTTTGATGGGTGCCAGTGTTTCTCCAAACTCCAGCGCGCTGATATCGCCGACACCTTCTTCAGGTGACTGATTACGCTCAATCGACGGCTCTAAAATAGTCTTCCCGTTGATAGACTCTAGGCCATCAAGGTGTGAGCTGAGCAGGATACTGGTATTGAATTCAAAAAGAGCGAACATATCCAGTTTCGGGTAAATCCGACAAAGCGCCGTGTGAATTTTGGTGCCCATAATGGAATCAATGCCCAGGTCACCGAAAAGCGTTTTGTCTGTATAAATCTCAGGGAGTGCACCTAAAACCCGCCTTAAGGTATCACGTACCAGCGTCAGGGTATCTGGAACTAAAGTACCTTGGGTTAAAATATTTTGGGTTGAAGTATTGGAGGCCGAAGTATTGGAGACCGAAGTATCGGGCGCTGAAATATCTGAGGTAAAAATCTTTTCAGTTGAGGCCGTGTTTGTTACAGATACATCGACTACACAATTTTTGTCACCTGCCACAGGACTGACTAAATCTGGACGAAAGATATAACCAGGTAGGTATGTGCGTTTGGCCCCGGGGTCATGTTGGAAACCTTTCGCCTTTCCAACAACCCAGTTTTTCGCCACTGTCAGAAGCTCCGTGATACTTACGTCTGCTCCCATCAGTTCGCGATAACCCGTTTCTTTCGCTGCGCCCAATACCATGGTGGAGTCGAGTCTCCCTTCCAGGTAAACCTTGAGACGTGCTGACAATACATCCATGGAATCATCGCAGATCAACGCAAAACGATGATGACAGGCTGAACGTCCACTTTGTAGCGTTGCAGCAATATTGCGTACATTAAGCACGGTATTTAACAACGCTTGCTCTGAACAAATATATTCATAAGTGACCCTCACCATATCAACAAGTTGTTCAGGTGTAGCAGCACTGAATGGAATGACGTATTTAAAACCCGAATGACGATCGGGTTCTGACACCTGGAGTGATTCCGGTGCCTGTTCCAAGATAAGGTGTACATTAGAACCACCGGCACCAAAGGAACTGATACCGGCCCGCCGCACGGGTTGTGCTTCGCTGACAGGCCAGGGGGCCAATTCCTTTTGTACCTTGAAGGGAATACGTGAAAAGTCGATATTGGGGTTCAGGTTTTTATGATGCATCACATTGGGGAAATACTGCTGGCGTTTTAACTGAAGAATAACTTTTGTGATTTGGGCAATGCCGGCCGCCGCTTCCAGATGGCCAATATTCGACTTGAGCGAGGAGACAGGACATCTTCCCGGCAGAACATTTTCACCAAAGGCCTCGGACAATGCCGACATTTCAATGGGGTCACCCAATGAAGTGCCCGTACCGTGACACTCCACAAAAGAAATGCTTTGTGGTGATACCTCTGCCACCTCAAATGCCTTATGAATCGTATCACGTTGGGCATCAGGGTTTGGTACTGTGAATCCTTGAGTACGGCCATCATTGCCCGCTGCGGCACCCTTAATGACAGCAAGTATGTTATCGCCTTCATCCCGGGCATATTCAAGTGATTTTAACAAAATAATGCCAACACCTTCGCTGGGTACATAACCGGTACCACCTTCTGCAAAGGCACGACAACGCCCATCTTGACTCAAAGCATTTTTGTCTGCCAAGAATTCATACTTGCTACGATGCAGATTGAGATTAACACCACCTGCCAAAGCCATTTTGCATAAACCAAAACGGATAGCATTATAAGCATCGGCTATTGCATAAAGTGAAGATGAGCAGGCACAGTCAATGACGATCGATGGCCCCGTAAGATTAAAGAAATATGAAAGCCGGTTGGCATACGAGAATGTTTGTGAACTATAAGGTAATGCATCTGTCTTGTGCCGATTGGACTCTGCAACAAGCTCGCTGTACTCGTGAAAGGATGCTCCGATATAAACACCGATATTACTGCCCTTTCCGCCCACCCACTGCAAAGGATCATAACCGGCACTTTCAAAACACCGCCAGGTTTCCTGCAATAACAACCGTTCTTCTGGGTGAGTCATCAGGGCATCCCGAAAACTCATATTAAACCGCCCATAGTCGAAGTTCATCGGCTGGGAAAGGAATCCTCCCCACCGTAATTCATCCCCGGCGGCACGATGCGTATCGGGAACTATTTCAATGCAATCACGTCCTTCTGCAAGTAGTTCTGCAAACTGCAATACGTTCTCGGCCTGAGGATAGCGGCCTGATAAACCAATAATAGCCACATCACTCACGGATGATCTCGGTTCCTTAATGTCCCGCTTGCCATATAATTCGGCAGAAATTTTCGCAGCAGAGGGTTGCTCCATGTTGAAATTAAGACCCGGATTACGTGCACTGATACGCACAGCAGCATCACGAATAGAGCGTGCGGAATAAAATATCACCGGATCACGAAAACCGAGCAATGGCTCCAAACGGGCTGTAAGCTCGGTAATAAAAATGGAGTTCAAACCCAAGTCGGTAATATTCGCATCAGGATTCAGGTTTTTCAGTGGAACCTCGCTAATTTCCGACAAATGCTGACTCAATAATTCAACAATTTCTTCTGTGCATTCTGTTGCGTTTTTAACAGTTTGTTTTGACGAAGACACTAATTTTTCCTCTTACAGGTAGCACAGGGGCAGGTTTAACTGCCGATACTCATGTTGCGGGGTAACTTATTCAATGACCGGTTGCACATCCCCAAGATCAAAATAACCTTTATAACCCTGCATATAAATCGTTGCTTTCCGACCAAATAATACGATAGCCCGCGTTCGTGTTTCCAACACATCATCATGGTTTTTACAGGATACTTTGGTTCCGACAGGATAAGCATTATTCCAGGCAGCAACTGCTTTAGTGATACTTTCAATAGCCGACTCACTGTCGTTGGTAATGCTAGCGGTATTATTTGGGGCCGTAATATCTTCCGTTATAGCATTAACGGTATCTTCTGAGCTTGCATGTGCCTGTATCTTCTCAATGAGTGCTGTCAGCACATGACCGGCACCTATTTCCATAAACTCTGTTACCCCCAGTTCGATCAAGTGACGAATACTATTCAGCCATCTCACCGAACAGGTAATTTGTGTGGACAAATTTTCCACTATTGTTTCTTGTGTATAAGGTGTTGCATGAACGTTTGAAATAACGTCGATGGTGAGAGGAGAGAAATTAAAATGATGGATATAATGTTTAAATTCATCTGCGGCTGATTTCATATAACGGGAATGAAAAGCACCACTGGCATTTAGTGAAATAAACTTTATATCAGCACCAGTAAATATGGATTGCGCTTTGTTAATATCCTCTTCCAACCCAGAAATAACCGTTTGGTCATGAGAATTATAATTGGCCACATCGATTGTTGATAAATCATTATTTTGCAGTAATTCATTGATTTCATCTTCCGTCGATCCCAAAATTGCGGCCATTGCACCTTTTGGTGCCTGACTCATGAGTTCTCCTCTTTTTTTCACCAGCTTCAATCCATCTTTAAAGCTGATTGCACCTGACGCCTGAAGCGCATTATATTCCCCAAGGCTATGACCAGCTAAATACTCAGGCGCCCCTCCCTTATTGTTCAACGCATCCTGATAAGACAGCGCATTGACAACATATAACGCTGGCTGTGTGTATTGTGTGAACCCCAGTTGATGCTCGGGGTCTTCAAGACACAATTCAGCAATTGAATACCCTAATACAGTGTCTGCCAGTTCAACCATATCCTTATACTGAGCAAAAAGATTCGCACCCATTCCTTTATACTGAGATCCCTGTCCAGGAAATACATAAGCCTTCATATTCCACCTCCTTTAGGAACGTTAACACATTACAAAACAACTGAAACCACGATAATCAACGCCCAAATAATTCATTAATTTTTTGCTTTACTTCTGCAAGTTTGAATGTTTTCTGATGCATAATCACTTCTTGTTCAATTACCTTCGGAAGATCATCGCGCAAAGAAGTAACCAAATGATCTTTTAATATAATCAGCGAATCCCTCGGTTTTTCCGCAAGCTCAGAAGCCAACCGAAGTGCAGTTTCCAGAACGTCTTTTCTCGGCACAACAGGAAACGGTATACCGCGATTTTTTAACGCTTCACCACGATATCTGGCGGCATTCATTAACATCTCATTTGCCAGGCTGAATCCGAGTTTTTTGGGTAAAATATAGGTCGCACCCATTCCGGGTGTAAATCCGTATTTCATGAAATTCGTGGTATAAATACTCTCACGACTTAAAATCACAAAATCACAAAACAAACCCATTACAAACCCGCCACCGATACCATGCCCCTGCATCGCCGCAATAACAGGAACCGGGCACTCCAGCGCGAGAGAAAATATCGCAATATCGGTAAATTTCATATTGCCTTCCTGTAACATCAACAATTCGTCCTGTGTCCCACCCGAAGAAAAATAACTGTCATATCCGGTCAAAACCACGACCTTGATATTTTTATTCTCACGAATGGACTCAAAAGCTGCAATGAGACTGGAGATCAACGCTTTTGAAAACGTGTTTTTATGCCGTTTATCCTGCATTGTCACCTGAACGACTTGTGTATCAATTTCACGTAATTCAACTACGGGTCTTTCCAAAGCCTGTCTCCAATACACATTAAAATTTCCCATCACATTTAACTATACCTATAGCGTTTGAGATTTAGGTATATTATATGTGATCACTAAAACTGGAAGCGTTACGTTTCCCAGGGAAACTTCCCTGTTTGCACATAGCGATTGATTTTTTCCCGGTTATCAATATCTGAGAACATCTCGCTATTTGCCTGGATCGCCTGATGCTTTGATTGAATAATTGAATCATTCAAAGAAAGCATATAGTTCTTATATTTAGCGATACTGGTTTTTGAAATACGCCTGAGCCTCAGTAAATGTTTTCGTAACAAAGAAACACTATTCGACTCACAGGCATCAACCAATCCCCAGGAAAGTGCCTGTTGTACGGATATTGGTTTATTAAGTAAGGTCATATAATGTGCTTTATTATATCCAATGCGACGAATCAAAAACGGTAATACACAAGCCGGAAATAAACCAAATAACAACTCCGACAAACTGAATGAAGCAGTTTCATCAGCAAGCACAATGTCACAAGCAGAAACAAAGCCGACACCACCTGCATTGGTCTTCCCTCGTACATGTGCAACGCTGATGTAATCCCCGGTAGCCAGTTCAGTCCAAAGGTTATACAGTGGCTCCGGGTCTTGTTCTTTCCCGTTTTTTTTAATATCCTGAAAATCCGCCCCATAACAAAAGACCTCGGGCAACCCCTCTAACACAACAATACTGCAAAGTTGAGCATATGATTTTAGTGCGTGACAGCATTCCTGAATCAGTTGCGCATTAATAGTATTACCGGCTTCCGGCCGATATAATCTAAGGTAACAAACAGGCTCGTCCACTTTCACCTGTATCGCGTGATAGTTCATCAGACCCACTCATATAAGCGATGATATTCTTTAATTTCTTTCAAGAATAATCTAGGCATATTTGATGATTTCCGGGCGCCACCAATAAATTCTGTATCCAGTTTCACCGTTCTGGTACCAAACCGAACATTGGTACTTTCCTCAATCAAGGCATCGTATTCATCCATTGATAATTGATACCGTTGCTTTAACTTGTTGCTTATACCGAAACGCTGCATACGTTCCTGGCCTTCTATCGTTACAACACCACTAAAAAATTCGGAGCAACAACCTGAACCGTAGGAAAAACACCCGATTCTCTTTGGCGTATCAAATACAGCATTTTCAATAGTACTGGCCAATGACAACGCGGTGGTTGCCCCCATGATATTGCCAACTCGCTGACAATAAATAAGGCCCGGAAATACTCTCTCTTCAAAATCTGCCTCAACGACATCGGCTTTTGCCTTGAGCATTTTTCGCATCATGGTGCGATGAGCCCCCTTTATCATTCCTCCGAAGGGTGTGTGAAAAGCAAGGTATGAAAAACTCTCCAAATAATTCGCGCCCGGAACACGTTTTTGGTATTCGGAAAACGACTGCTCCAGGCAATCGAGATAAGACAATAAAGACAGGTCTGAATCACCTGCCTCACTATCCGCGACGGGTCGACAGGTATCCATCACTTCGAACCCATAATAGCCATTTGCACCAACATCCACTTGAAAGATATGGGGACGATCACTCACCAACATTGCTGCTGCACCCGCACCCGAACTGGGTTCGGCAAAAGACCAACCTTCGGATAATACGCCACCGCCCTCTGCCACCAAAAATCGTGAAATATCCGTCGCAATCACTAATGCTTTAGCACCGGGTGACACTTGTGATAATACAAAATTTATTCCCATCTGTAGCCCAGTTGTTCCTGAATAACACGCGCTTTTAATTTCAAATAAACGGCAATTCCGGTTTAATTTCAAATAATCATGCATGTAGGAACTCATGGATTTTCCAAAATCAAATGAAGACTCGGTGCATGTAATAAGCATTTCGATTCGATCTTTCTCATTGTCACTTAACACATCTATAATTGGTTTTGCTGCATTCACACCTAGCGAAACAGGGTCCTCATAGGGCAGCGCCACCGATTTTTCTTTCATCAACAGATTATCAAACCGTGTCTTGTCCAAACCACGATGACTCGCCAACTGGTCAACATCCAAATAAGCACTACCGCCAAAAATATTCAGCATTTCAATTCCAACCAGTTGCATATAATTATCCTTTTATTCTGATTACGCCAATTATGATATTTTCAGCCATGACAATTCTGGAGAACAATGCTGGAATTAATCCCACCGAAACCAAACGAATTACTCATCGCGAATTTTATTTTTTCTTTTTCAAACGTTGCGCCACTAAAGCGCAGATCGTCATCAATGGGGGATTCCAGGTTTTTATTAGGATGGATAAATTCACCTTCCATTTGCAAAACAGACGCAATCAGTTCAACGACCCCGGCAGAATATAAACAGTGCCCGGTCAGCCCTTTGGTTGAATTAACCCAGAGCGTTGATACATGATCCTTAAATACCTGTTTGATCGATTTTGCCTCGATAACATCTCCCAAAGGAGATGAACTGCCATGCGCATTCAGGTAATTAATTTCAGACGCCGAAATACCAGCTCTGTGCAATGCCATATTCATCGCACCGGCTTCCCCTGTTATACTTGGTTCAGTCGTGCTGACACCATCGAGATTCATCGCAGCCCCCAGTATTTTTGCTTGCACTACCGATCCTCTCTGTATCGCAACACCACACGATTGCAAAACCACGCAAGCACTTGCCTGGCCATAGACAAAACCGGCATGCTGACGGTCAAAAGGCCGCGATGCCTTGCTCGGTGTTTGAAAGCTGTTTTCCCGAACCATTGCACCGATATTGACAAACCCCTGCAATTCAATCGGTGACAAATCCGCCACTACACCAGTGACAAGGCAGGTATCAACAATACCCAACTGAATCAGTTGCACTGCTTTTATAATGCCCACATTGCCACTTGCAGAAGCACCACCCACGACAAACCCCTCACCTTTAATCGTCAATATTTCACTCAGTACACCAACCTGATTGCTGTCTAGGTATTGAAGCGCATACCTCGGTGACAGATATTCAGGGGCGTTTTCAAAGTCAGCCTGTAACCCGTACCGATAGTTTTGGGTTGTACTCTCACCCGCAACAACCACCCCCAGCCGTTCAGGATTATATTCGCTGGCAAACATTCCGGAATCCTGCCACGCCTCCAAGGCAGGCAATACCGATGCCTGAACTGAAAAAGGTGATCGCTGCGCGCACTGCTTAGCCTTTTTCAAAACCTCCACCGGAAGGTCAGAATAATGATGAAATTGATCCAGGAATGAGAATTTTTCTATTTCGGCTCCAATATCCACGGAGAGCTTTGGCCCCTTTCTGTCCGCCAACCGGGTGATTCCCGAGACACCTTTTTTCAGGGATTGTTTGAAATCCTGGACAGTATCCCCAATAGAGCACACTATCCCCATACCAATAATCGCTACTTCGTTTCCTGGCTCCTTTAGCATTCGATATCCTTGCAATTATCGACTCTATTTACAGCGATTGAGATTCAAGTGTTATTTACCAGGACATCAATCATTTCTTCAATGTTTTCTACCCCGCCAAAACTCACCAATGGTAATTTTAGCCCTAACCTTTCCATTGATAACATCACAATCTCTGTGCGATCAATTGAATTAGCCCCTAGTGATTTAAGGTTTTTATCAATTGTGACGGTTTCCGAATCAACATCAGGCAATACCTCTGAAATGACATCCTTTACCACTAAAAATATATTTCCTTTTTCCAAAATCACTCTCCAATATGAATTTAATAACATTATTATCCGCAAAACTCGTTGTCGATCAGTTAAGGAATATACCCAAAGCGTTTGAGATTTAGGTATATGCTTTCCTAACCATGAGAAAACCAGCTCTCAAACAGAGGGCTCCTTGATGTTGCGCTCATCTTATCCAGCTCAATGCCTTCGCTTTGAACTCGCTGGATATTCAAATCTGCCATAGGTTCCTGACCAGACCGACACCGCTTGGAAACCCAATAGGGTTTAGTATCAAATGGATACGTCGGTAATGAAATTCTGTTAACCATTGCACCCTTGTGTAACAAATCCCAGGGTATTTTTCCGCCGCGGACCCAGTATTGTCCAAGCTGTTCAAGATTTTTATTTTCAATTAATTCATAGATAAAATGATCATCCAACGCCTCGCCTCGCCCCTCACCGGAATAACACAACGGTACAGTAGAATCGCCCGACTCATCGATATTCAAAAAATATTTTATGCTTGTTATTAGCATTTCACGGTCATTGACAATCATTGCCAACCTGACATCCAGCTGGTCTCGCCCGATTTGCAATGTATACGCAAAATTGCTTAACAATATTTCTTCGTACGCCATCACATAATCCAACATCTGGCGCACAACTGTCTCAAGTTGCTTTTTATTTTTTGCAGAAAAGACAATGAGATGAAGTGAGTCTGTATCATTAACGTCGCTTTTCCCGGTGACATACTCTTCCAGGATGAGATGCGCATTAACACCTCCCATACCAAATGCGCTAACACCGGCTCTACGTGGTATAGGAACACCGGAATCATCAGACAATGTTTGCCACTCCTGCTCATTTTGCACAATAAAAAACGGACTTCCCTCCAGCTGTAAATAAGGGTTCAATGGATTGGTATTAAGATTTTTAACCAACACGGCATGCTTCATCTGAAGCAATACTTTAATAACCCCCACCACACCGGATGCCAGTTCTGTATGGCCGATATTTGTTTTGACTGACCCCAGGCCACAATATCCCTTAACAGCCAGCGATGTGTTCACTTTATTTGACGAGGTGTTATTTTTTGACCGTTGAATTAATGATTCAAAGGCCGTTTTGAGGCCATCAATTTCAATGGAATCTCCCAACTGCGTACCAGTACCGTGAGCTTCTATGTAAGTCACTGTGCGTGGGTCAATATTGGCTTCTCTATAAACTTTTTCCAGCAACTCGGTTTGGGCGATGGGATTAGGTGTCGTTAATGAATGTGCTCGACCACCATGATTTTCAGCACTTCCACAAATTAAACCATAGATATTGTCACCATCGTTTTCAGCATTGCCCCGTTTTTTCAGTATTAAAATACCAGCCCCTTCACTTCTCACAAAACCATTGGCGTTTATTGAAAACGTCTTGCAACGCCCATCCTCACTTAGCATACCGGCTTTCTCATAGGCAATATGCCCGGTTGATGTCAGCAGCGTATTAACTCCCCCCACTATCGCCATTTCGCAACCATCATTTAATGCCGTTATTCCTCGTCGAATCGCCACCAATGAACTTGCACATGCCGTCTCGATGGGTTCACTAGGACCACGAAGATCAAGATAAAAACTTATTCTGTTAGGTCCTACCGAAGGCTGTGTGCCCGTTGCAGTGTATGCTTCAATTTTATCACCTGATTTTTCAACTAAACCACCATAGCCACTATTAGCAGTAGCAATAAAAACAGCAATATTTTTTCCGGCAAGACTTTTTGGGCTGTAACCTGCATCTTCCAGGGCAGCATAAACATACATTAGCATCAGCCGCTGCTGAGGATCCATAAGTTCTGCTTCACGCTCGGATATACCAAAGAACTCAGGGTCAAATTCTGCAACCCCATCAATAAACCCACCCCATGTTATACACGAGTCATGTGGCTGTTCCGCAATGAGACCGTCTTGCAAGTCCCGACGATTGCGAGGTATCCTTGAAATACAATCTTTTCCAGCCGTTAAGTTATCCCAGAATATATTCAGGTTATTTGCCATCGGCAACTTGCCACTCATCCCGATAATAGCAACACGCTCTAAAGACAAAATATTTTCAGGGTGTTTTTCAGTTCCCCTTTTAGGACTAAATGAAAATTCACTATTTTTAATAAAACTGTTTTGTTTTGCCAATGGGTTTGTGTTATCTGGTATTTTCCTGCTTTTTAATGAAATCGGGCTTTTTTCTTTATACGTCTGTATTTTGCATGATTTTGTGTAATAGCCGACAATCGCTTCATTATTTTTGGAAACCAAATACGTTGTTAATTTTTCTAAGGTATAATTTCCAAATAAAACCGCAGGCATAATTTCAACACCAAAATGCCTGGAAAGGCGATGTGAAAACTCTGTCAGAAGAATTGAATCAAAGCCAAACTCCGAAAAATTAGTATCAACACCCAGTAGTGCCTGGTTTATTTTCAGTTGCTCGTGAATTATTTTCTTAAGATCATTTATGATGTAAACGGCAAGACCCGATGTGCTTAACTTATGATTCTTGCTCTGATCAACGTTGCTGTCATTCAACTGTTGACCATTATCCTTTTTCCATTTATCCAAAAAACCAGAATTTTGTGTAGGCTGGCCCTGCTCCACAACAGTGAATGAACACGTATCATTCTGTATAAATACCTGTTCAAACACTTTTTCGAAAAAATCAAGATCTGAATACAACACTGTATTGTGCGTATTGATAATCTCATTTGGGCTGTCAATCGATGCTGTCTTCCAATCAATAATGACTGATTTCGCATAGATCCTATTACTGTCCTGAAACTCACTCAAACGAGTTACTTGCGCTGCGCGGTGGATATTTCGGTTATCACTGCCCATATAGGGACACTCCGGCATATTTTTTCTGGACAAAAAATGGCATATAAAATCCAGACTATCATGAGAAAAAACAGGCGGTACATCTATATTGTCGAAGATTGTTACAGATGATAACGCGTCATGAGCAATCCCGGCACTATCTGCTACGGAATAGTCTGAGGTGGTTCCTGTATAAAATATACCATTTATCGCATTACCTGGATTATTTGCATGAAGCAGAAACGCTTCCGAACCTGCTAACTGTAATGAAACGACACGAATATCAACGCTCAACCCTTCAATTGCGTTTAGCGTATGTTGAAAATCATCCACTAATGTAGAAGGTATCACCAAAACAAGTTTTGCGGCACCCGAGCGGGCTACGTATTCAGCTAATAACCGCCCCATATTTTCACATCCGCATACAATTAAATACCTACCACCGTATTTGATCGGGCAAAGATCATGCGATGGCTGAGACAGTTCTTTTGTTAAACGAACAAAGCGTGTTGTATCACGATACAGAATGTATCCGGGCTGGTTCCGCTTTATCTCATTCAGGAGGTGTGACGCCCAATGCTGCATGTTCCAGCTTATGCCGGGTGTGGAACACTGATAAATGAATAGGCTTAACGAAGTACCCTGTAGACTGTTTTCAACAAAGTCTTGCAAAGTATTCCAACGGTTAAAATACCATGAGTCTGATATATTTTTAATCGTGCCAATCAAAAATAATTGCTTTATCGAAAATCCCACACTGGACAATGATTCAAGCAATAACAAAATCGTTGCTAAGTCACGGACTTTGTGACGATCTTCCAACGGCCATAAGTATAATACGGCATCGATAGCATCAATATCCTCATAAATACTTTTAAAGGTTTTTTCATAGGTATATTTATCACTGACATCCACTTCATATAAATCGCATGAATGTCTGACGTAAGCATCCCCCTCAGCAATAAAAATAATTCTGGTATATTCAGGTTTAAATGAGTTTACAAATTCTTCCTGATCTTCTCTGTCCGACAAAAAACAAATCAGTGTATTGATGTTTATTTCCGCTAATTTTTGTACACTCTGCTGAGTCCAACTATTTTCAAAAATACTCAGTCGTCTGTTATCTTCCCCTGTTGCCAGTGGATGTAAGCTAATAAGTGAATCCTCTGCAGAACACGCTTTACTTTTTCTGCTTACTGGTGCCGAAATCCAATATCGGTCTTTAGCGAAAGGATAGCTTGGTAATACAACCTTGTTTGGTCGTTCACCTTTATAAAGCATATCCCAATCAACAGACATACCATTGGCCCATCGATCCAGGTATTTTTCCGTCATTCCCGCCTGCATCCAGAACCTGACTCGCTTTCCAGCACTCGCATCGTCCGTAATAAAAGGTAGCGTTTTTTTGTTAGCCTTTGCATTTCCCTGATAGCATTCACTAATATTGGTATGTTGTTCCGCATATTTATCCAACTTATCCAATAAATCCGAAATAGTATGAACCACAAAAGCAATACGCGCATCCATACTGTTTCTTCCCATTTGCAGGGTATAAGCTATCTCTGGCAACTTTGGTATACCTGAAACATCACCCTGCATACAGACCTTGAGATAATTCGATAAATTGGCCGCGACATCAATTAACCGTTCCCTGTTTTTTGCCGAAAGTGGAACAATGACAGGAATGTTATCCTGGTCAACATTATTTGACTCGTTATTGTCATTGTCAGGGAAACTATATTGTGTTTGATATTCTTCCAAAACCAGGTGAGCATTTGCGCCACTGAACCCAAAAGAACTTACAGCCGCTATACGTTTTCCAGCTTCCGGTTTTGGCCAGTACTTGTAAGTTGTACTGACAAAAAATGGAGAACTCTCAAAATCAATAATATTATTTGCTTCTTTAAAGTGTATGCTTGGTACATACCTTTTGTATTTCAAACATAACAATGCTTTTATCAAACCAGCCACACCTGCTGCGTAGCTGCTGTGCCCGATATTCGACTTTACTGAGCCAATTGCACAATATTGTTTCCGGTTATTGGTAGAATGAAAAGCATTTGTTAACGCCTGAATTTCAATCGGGTCGCCAAGCGAAGTTGCTGTTCCATGAGCCTCAACATACGTAATATCAGCAGGATTAATTTTGTGTTTTTTATAAATGCTGCGCAGCAAACTTTCTTGTGATCTGGCGCTTGGCGCGGTAATGCCGTTCGTTTTACCATCCTGATTCACACCTGAACCTTTAATGACACCAATAATGTTGTCCCTATCTTTTTCTGCCTGTGCCAGAGGCTTTAGCATGACGACGCCACAACCCTCAGAAAAAACGGTGCCATTTGCAGACTTGTCAAAGGTAAAACACCGGCCATCTACCGACTGCATGCGTACTCTCGACGTTAATATATGTGAAATCGGTGTTGAAAAAACACTTATGCCACCTGCAAGTGCTAGGTCACTCTCTCCAGCACGTATACTCATGCAAGCAAGGTGTATTGCCGTCAATGATGATGAGCAGGCGGTATCAATTGAGAGCGAAGGGCCTTTTAGATTGAGAAAATAGGATATTCGTGCAGCCAATATTGCACTTGAAGTCCCCATGAAAGTTTGGCCATTTGTATCTTCCCCGCTCATCGCAAGTAATCGGCCATAGTCCCCTGTTGTGCAACCGACAAATACACCGCACTTTTTGCTATTCACTGTATCTGAAGAATATCCGGCACTTTCGATCGTTCGCCATGCCTCCTCCAGAAATATTCTCTGCTGGGGATCCATCAGCTCCGCTTCAGAAGGGGATATATTAAAAAATAATGGGTCAAATTTATCAACATCATCAATAAAACCACCCCACTTTGAGTACGACGTATGTTGATTACTCGCATCGGGGTCATACCATTGGTCAAACTCCTGCCACCTTCCCTCGGGTATTTCAGTGATACAGTCGCTGCCATTTTTTAATACGTTCCAGAACTCTTCAACATTTTTACTCATTGGTAAACGACAGGACATTCCAACAACGGCAATATCCTCACAGTAATTATTTTTACCTGCAATGTCAGTTTCAGTCATTTCAGACGGAGCCGTCGATAATGATTTTTTTTCTGAAACAGAGTCTACTTTCAAAGCATGATAGCTGTCAGGTTTAATCCGTTGTAATCTTAATGTTTCAATCACTAAAACCGCTTTATTATTTTCATCCATTATTTCCAGAGACAGCTCGATCCAATGTTTGTTTAGATTTTTAATCACTGCCAGTGACGTAAAATACGTTCCTGTTATTGCTCCAGAAATAAACAGCCCTGCAATTTTATGGGGAAGAAAAAGATCATTACCGATGTTATAAGTATCGCTTAATCGATAAGGGCCATAGCTCATTGCACTCGCCAATGCTGCGCTGACAACTGCGGGATTTAATAAAAATCGATTATCTACTTCATTGATCTCTATTTTCCCTATCGAATGCTTTTGATCAAACGTGAGATTTTTCAAAGCACGATAAAATTCACCTAGGGCAATACTTGAAGTACCTGAATAATATTTATCAATCAAACATTGCGAGGTGTCTGTTACCGATAGATCAGGAGAAAATATTCCAACATTATGCTCATTCGCACCAGCTCGGCAAAGCGTTCCCCTGATATGAATTTTATCCCTGGTATCACCCGCTTCAGTTTTTTCATTAGACCGCACAATAAACCGAAGATTATCGCCGTTCTTTTTAAAAACAACCGTCACATAATTAGTTGATGTAGCACTGCCAACAAGTGGATTCACAATAATGATATTATTGAACACTATTTTCGTAATATTGAAATAGGCTCTGCACGCCACAACGAGCATTTCCAAATAGGCGTCAGTAGGGAAAACAGGCTGCCCGAACACCTTGTGATTGTGCAAACAAATATTATCTTTTGCACTTATTCTATATTTTATAGAAACCTCGCCACTGCTGCTAAAGTCACCCACATATTCATCACTGTAAAAATAAAGATCGCGGCAAGATGATGACACATTATCCACAAACTCAATCACCTGACGTTTTTTAGATAACCGCCTGTATTTTTTATTTTTCATTACCGGGCGATCACTACCAAGCGCATAAATATTTTTATTTTTATTGTTGTTTTCCATTTTATTTTTCACTGATTTAATCAGCCATCTCGACCTGCGGCAGTTTTTCTTCTGTTTTATTTTTTATAATCTTTTCAAGATAATGTGCAAAATCATACAAATTTGTATAGTCATACACGGCAGTCGCCGAGATTGATGTATCAAACTGATCATTAATTGCTTTTATCCATTCAACACCAACAATTGAATCCAATCCCATATCGATGAATGACGACTCCGAATTGACATCATTCTCATCCATGTACAATGCTTCCGATAAGCTCTTTGCAAGCACCTTTTGTAACTCACCTGTTTGAAAAATGGATACACCCTTTGAGTCTGAGTAATTTTCTAGCATTGCAGACTTTATAATTTCTGTATCTGTGATTTTATTCCCTTCATGTTTTCTTATTTGTGAAACAACACCATGCACATTTTCTTGGTTAGACCGTCCGATATCGAATCGCTGTTGAGACATTTTGCTTTCCAAATAATGTGAAAACTCTCGTATAGTGGGATAGTCGTAAACAATGGTCGCATTGATATCAAACAAAAATTTCCCTTTGAGTTCGTTTATCCACTCAAAACCAACAATAGAGTCCAACCCCATTTCAGTAAATTGCGTGTCAATATCCACATCATCCAACTCCATATACAGCGCATTAGCAAGGCTTTCACTCAGCATATTTGAAAAATCATGATTTGGTGTCGATAACTCACTTAACGAACCTGATGTATTAACCATATCAACAGCTGACTTTTGACTTATATCGCAGGATAGCAACGCTCTTTCATGACGTTTATGCTCTCGTGTATTGTCTTTTTTTAAATCGTTATTGAGTGACTTCACCCGACAAGCTGACTGTAACTCTGACAAAATAACTGTTGTGGGTTTTTCAGGAACGTTCGGGGGCTTTTCTGGAGTGTTATTTATTGAGGGTAAAATATCAGCACCCATTAATACGTCTTCACTATTAAAACTCAAGCCAATTGCACGGGCACACACATAACCATTATTGTCTATGAAATCTATGTCCAGATTCATAATACTTTTAGTTGTAGCTGTATTGCTCATGGCTACATCACTTGCAGGCAACACAGAATGGCTGATATTTTTGACCCATGCATACATGTTTTCTGAAAACCCCTGATATAGATCAAGCGTTTTAAGCATCATTGGAGAACCGGATGATATGGAGGACAAATCATCTAGAAAAACACTATTAACTGGTAGTTTTTTACGGTTATAAGCGATGACCAGCAATGCAGGTAATACTCGCCTCAAGGTATCAGGGTGAAGAGAAAAACACGTAGTTGGATTGGCTAGCGATCCACTTTCTGAAGGCCGGGTTGATTCAAACTTTATGAGTGCGCTATTATCCCCAATGTCAATTGCTTCAATACTTCCATCATAGTGTAAATTTTCCACTGAATTTAAAATTGGTTCAAATTCTCTCGGGGCTAGATTTTTACTGTTCATCTTTCTGGCCAATAAAGAAACATCTATTTGTTCACTGTTATTCTTACTATCGATACAAGCACACCCACGAGCGTGAAAAAATAAATTTTCTTCTTGATCGTCATTGATCGAGTAGATCTCAAAAAAGGCTGTCTCACTACCCTCAGCATGATCATCATCCAGAGTCAGTGCAATATGTAATTCTCTATCCTGCCCGCCGACAGTGAAATTATTTATCCATTCAACATCAGATAACACAATGGTGTTTTGTTTCCTGTTCTTTTCACCACTGGCCAGGGCAATTGCTGCACTTGCCATTTCCAAATATGTCATGCGCGACAATATTCCCGTTTCTTTTCCAGGCATATATTCAAAATATTTTTCTTTACCAGTAAATGTGGAGCTATATCGCTGCGTGTATAAATCTGAGGTATTTTCGTGTAAAAGTGGATGAATCAATGCGATTTGACGAGAAACAGCGATATCCGCAATCAATTGAACATCCGTTTCAGTAATCCAATGCCTGTCCTTTCGGAAAGGGTAAGTCGGCAAGCTGACTTTTTCTGGTTTTCGGGAAGAATATAAATGATTCCAGTCAATCGTTATTCCATTTACCCATAACGTCGCAACTTTTACCCCATCACCTGACGAAATCCAGTGAGTAAAAATATTATTAAGCTCATTATCCAGTGAAAATACGGCAAATAACTTTCGGTCCGACCCTATATTTCCGTGAATAATACTGGAAGTCGCAACATTGTCTCTATTGACATAGCGCTTTAATTTTTCCTTCAAATCAGAGATATCATTCACCAAAAAGACAACCCGTTCATCCATTTCTTCCCGGCCAATTTGCAGGGTATATGCAATATCTTCCAGAAAAATTGCGGCGTCCCTGTAATGGTCACCGACATTCAGAATATCGGCTTCATTCACATTTATGTAATCCAACAGATTGCTGGCACATAATTTCAAACGCTCCAGGTTTTTTGCTGATAAGGGTATAATGATATTTTTTCCCGAAGAAAGGCGAGAAACCGTCCCGTGTTTATCCTTGCCCTGTCGATTAGTATTGCTTACATTGGTACTAGCTATATCGTAATATTCCTCAACAATTGCGTGTGCATTGCTTCCTCCAGCACCAAAAGAACTCACCATTGCCCGTAGCGGTTCTTCTTTTTTATGCCCATCATTATCCTTGCTTGCAAAGGGAGACCAGCTTTGCAATGTTTTTTGCACGACAAAGGGCGTGGATAAAAAATCAATATTAGGATTTGGCACATCGGAATTAATTGACGGAACCAATGTCCGGTGTTTCATCTGGAGCAATAACTTTGTTAAACCCGCAATACCGGCTGCCGCTTCCAGGTGGCCAATATTGGACTTGACTGACCCGATGGCACAAAATTCCTTTTTATCCGTAAAATTGGAAAAAGCCTTCTGTAACCCCGTTATTTCAATGGGATCACCCAGCGATGTGCCCGTTCCATGCGCCTCAACATAGGAAATATCTTCGGGTGAAATACCACTTTTATTCAATGTAGATAATATGAGTTCGGCTTGCTTAACTGGGTTTGGAACAGTATACCCATTGGTTTTTCCACCGTGATTGATGGATGTGCCTTTAATTAAGCCGTAAATATGGTCACCGTCCCGTATTGCATCCTTCAGGCGTTTAATGTAAACAGCGCCAACCCCTTCTCCTGGAACGTATCCATCTCCACCACGACCAAAACTCCGACATTTCCCATCACTGGAGAGAAAATTATTATTACTCAGCCATAAGTACTTGCTCGACGAAAGTGATATATTGACACCACCAACGATAGCACTGTGACTTTCTTTTCGTTTCAAACTTTCACAGGCCAAATGAAGTGCTGTTAATGAAGCTGAACAGGCAGTATCGACCGCTAGGCTCGGCCCACACCAGTCAAAGAAAAAAGACACTCTGTTTGCAATACTGTAAAGCAGCCCATGTGGCCTTTGTAAATTACCTTTAAATGTTTGTTCAACACCCAACGTAATATAGGGCTGCCATAACGCACCGACAAAAACGCCCACAGACTCCCCTTTTAGATTTTTGTGGTTGTAGCCTGCATCTTCAATACTCTCCCAGGCGACTTCGAGAAACAAACGCTCCTGTGGGTCTATTACTGCGGCTTCTCGTGGTGAAATATTAAAAAACAAAGGGTCAAATTTATCGATATCGTCAAGAAAACCACCCCATTCTTCGGGTAACAAATTTTGATCCGGGAATAACTTCTGTAATGTCTGACGATCAAATCTCGACGCTGGTATGTTACTGATACTATCCTTGCCAGCCTTTAAGTTTTCCCAAAACTCAGACAGGTTTCTTGCCGCTGGATATCGTCCACTCATACCGACAATTGCAATCGATTCTTCATTTGTCTCCATGGAATCAGTCACCCTGCTCTCAGGATAAGAGTCATCGGTTACAAAAATATCAACATCAACGATATCAGCACTGTTATCTTCCTGAAGACTTTCATTGATATTGTCAGTTTTTGCGGATTTTTCGTCAGGATAATCTGTACCCCTCTTATCAGTCATTATTCTTTGCAGAGTATGTTGATGGTGAGTCAAAAAATATTCAGCAAGTTCCAGAATATTTTTGTATTCAAAAAAGAGCGTTTTCGATAAATTCCCAAAAACTTGCTCAAGTCGCCGATTAAGATCAACGATCATGACAGAATTTATCCCATATGATTCCAAGGGAACATTCGCATCAATATCGCAAGGCGGCATTCCAATGGCATCCGACAGGTTTTCTTTTAATAACTCACAGACTTCTTCCAGAGTTACCCCTGAAGACTCAGTGACTGTATCGATTTTTTCTGCTAATATTGAGTCTTGCTCTTCAACCGGCTCATTTGAATGTGTCAGGTTGCGCAGTGATAATCCCTTGATATCGACAACAACATCCCCTGCGGTCGTAATAATTCGGGCATTATATTTCCTTATTTCATTATTTTTCTTCGTTAAATCTATGATTTCTGTGTACACATAACACTCTTTTGGTATTTTCCTGAAGACAACAATCTCATCAATGGCAATCGGTATAAATTGATTATTGTTCATGCCTTCCGGTTTATTATTGAGTAATGCTGTCTGCAAAACACCGGTGAGCATGCTGGGGTGGAGAACATAGTCCTCATAAGTATTTGATATAAATTCTGGCAGCTTTAAATGAGAGAGTGCTTCCCTTGCACTTAAATTTATCTGAACCATCGGCTGAAAGCTCGGGCCTACGTGCAGCCCTTCAGCGTGTATAAATTTATAAATTTCTTCTGATTCTCTGATCACAGCACACCGACGTTTAACTGCATCAATATCGATTGATGCTACCAACTCGTTATCAATATCCTCGATCAGTTTCGTATGTACCTGCCCGAGTGCATGAATGACTTTTTCGCGGCCTTCAACGTGTGTTATTTCATACTCATAGAAATCATCTTTTTTCACCAAATGTAAATCTGCCCGAATCGGGTCTCCCGATGTGGATAGCTGTTTTGCCCAATAGTTATTGGATAGCCTGAATACCTTTTTTTCATCTGCCAACAAACTACCGGCCTGTAAAGCCATTTCGATATAACAAGCACCAGGAACGTTATACAACCCTTCAACAACGTGATCTTTCATAAAAAACTCTTCATCAGATAGCGTTTTTTGAAAAATCAAATGCGAACTATCTGAAAAATCCATATCAATCAAAGCTCGCTCGGGCGTAAATAACAACGATTTTTGATTCTGGACAGAATTATCACGCAACAATGCACTATAATTTTCCCAAATATAATTTGAAATTTTTGCAACTGTATTCAGGTCAAAAAATAGTGTTGGGTCTACCCCCAAAGAAAATATGTCATTAATTGATGTTGCAATTTTAGAAAGCCCCACAGAATCAATACCGTAATCTGCCAGGTTTTCTACATCACGAATCTCTCTCGAACCCCCGCCTTCCCTTGAAATTATTTTTCGTATTCTTTCTTTTAGGGTTGATTCATTCTTGACATTATCTTTCTCAAAAAAATTCTCGTTTTTTGATACAGAAAGGTGTTTTTCAATTTTGTATTGTTCACCTTCAATTACTATTAATTGCGATGGAAGCAATTCCGGTTCCTGGGCTAAAATCTCATCAAAAATGGATAAGCCCCTGTCACTTTCCAGCGCTTTCATTCCAAAAACATCCCACAAATGATCTTCTTCTGCTTTGATCACGCCTATTCCGCCATCCTTCCAGAGAGGCCAATTAATCGCAATTGTCTTGCCCGTTCGTTTATCCTGTTCCGTCAAGTGATTTCTGTAGAATGCAAACTCATCCAGGAAACTGTTTGCTGCGGCATAGTCGCATTGCCCCTGATTGGGCATAATGGAAGCAATTGATGAAAATAAAATGAAAAAATCCAGTGGATACTGTTTGCTTGCGTTGTCTAAATTAAGCGTGCCCATTATTTTCGGTGCAATAACGCTGTCGAATGACTCCCTGGTTTTATTTATTATGTAGGAGTCTTCAATTAAGCCGGCACAATTCATCACACCATTTAAGTGAATATCATTCTCACGAATTTCTTGAAAAATATTGTTCACGGAAATTTCACTATTGATATCCACAGAATAGTAATACCCATTCCCGCCAAGCCGACAAAGCTGATCAAGCTTTTTTTCAATAGTTTCGTTTATCGTTGAACGCCCGATCAGAATCAAGTGGGCAGCATAATTTTTGGCCAGATGTTGAGCGAACACATACCCTAATCCGCCCGCGCCACCTGCTATTAAATAAGTACCATTATGCTTAATCAGCGACTTGTCCAACGCCCCGGAAAAGCCCTTGTATCGAATAATCACGCGGATTTTCCGCTGGCCATTAATATACTGAACCTCATTAAGCGGTGAATTCTGGTAAAAACTCAGTTCCTGACGTGCCACATTCGCAATTTTTTCTGGGCTATGTTCACTTAAACCAACAGACGTCAGTCTAATGTTAGGATTTTCAAATGCCAGGGTCCTGGAGAATGCACCCACTGATGAGTGAAGACATGACGCGACAGAATCCTGAATGAGATACAGATAAAAGATACGAACCCGTTTTGGCAGCTTGGCGAACATCAGGGACTGTGTCAGTAACAGTAATAACTTTATACCAAAATCAAGATTATGTGATATTGACGAGCTGTCTTTATAGTTCCACTTGTAAAGTATTGCTTCTACATCTATTCCGCGTTTTTTCAAGGAATCCCACAACGACTTAAATGAATGACCTTTCTTATGGTTAACTGTATAGGTGTTTTTTCCAGTTTGTTTAAACTGATCACCCATTTTTACCAGGATAACGGTTTGGTAGCTTCCTGTTTTACGCAACAACGTTGCTAATGATGGGTTAGTATCAAAAATAATTAAGCAGGAAATATTTTCATTATGCATGCCTGATTTTCTTAGAATCCATCGCGGAGTATAATGCAGCATGGTTTTTTCCATAATATGATTGTCATTGTTTATAGAAATTTTTCTTGAAAAATCACTGTTTGAAGAAATATAGTTTGAAGAAACATTTTTTTCAAAAACATGGTTTGATGATGACAATGGCGAATAGACGCGTTTAACAAACTCCGAAAACTCAACAATGATATTCCCTCGCTGGTCACACAAATACATATTAAAAGCGGTGCGTCCACCT
This sequence comes from Gammaproteobacteria bacterium, assembly GCA_013152545.1. GTDB lineage: Bacteria > Pseudomonadota > Gammaproteobacteria > SZUA-152 > SZUA-152 > JAADGF01. The sequence goes on along the minus strand of JAADGF010000049.1, from coordinate 55,615 downwards.
TCCGAAGGTTTTCTGCTTATTGCTGAATATGCGTAACACTGATCAGGAATATTACGGTGTATTTTTATTGACTTCAGATAAAAGGGAACGTGTTGCTCTTGTTTTTTCTCTGCATTTAATATTTGCAATGCCACAACAGACTGAAAAACCCCATCAAGCATGGAGGGTTCCAGCATACTGTTGCTACTATTGCCAGAATAAGCGCGTTTTAATACACACAATATTTCCGTTTTGTTGTAATTGCAGGTTTTTATTGTTTGAAAAGTATCGCCATAGTCCAATCCATTATTTTCAAACTGATGATACAACGCCTGATATCCTAACGTGTCTCCACATCTCGCCTTAATTTTTCCAATATCAATTCGATGCAGTGGCTTTACCTGAGAGTCGGTAACAATTTTACCTGTACAATATTTTTCGCCCTCCTTTTCCAAAGAGAGATTATAGCTTTTACCAATATTATTAGTGGTGTATTTCACATCAATACGAATATCGTTCTCGACCTTGATCGCTCGTGCCCAATAAATATCCTCTAGTTTCCGAACAGATTCCTGGCTTATTTTTTCTCCAATCTCCTGAAAAACACCTAAACACTTAACCCCAGGAACAATATTCACGCCTTTAACACGATGATCACGTATAAAATAATCTGACTTTAAAAAATCCTGATATACAGAACCTGTTCCTTTTTTTTCATTCGACAGTGGTTTTTCGTTTTCTTCCAACCGAGGAAACCAGCAATGTCGCTTTTGGAATGGGTATGCAGGCAACTGAATTTTGTTCCCTACCTGGTTTTGGCGAAAACATTTCCAGTTAATATCGTCACCTTTTAGCCAGTGTTTGACAATCTCATCACTGTTGTGGTTATCGATAACTCGTGAAGCAGAGTGAGTGGTATTTTCTTTACCTGCATCACCAACAAAAACTTGATCGCTTTGTTTGTTTTCGATGAATGCTTTCAAAATATCCAGCAGATGACGATAATCATCCGCCAGGAATACAACCCGTTTCTCCAGTGCTTCACGGCCGTTTTGCAGGGTGGAACATACATCATTAATCGTGCAATATTCCTCTCTATCACTCAAGTACCTATAAAGTGACGTAGCATACTCATGCAATTGTGCATTTGTTTTTGCCGAAAGTGGAACCATGTATTTTTTATCAGTTGACAATGGTGCTACTACTGGTTTTTCGCGACCAAGACAAGGCGGCTCTTCCACTATTACGTGTGCATTAACGCCCCCCATTCCAAAGGAGCTGATACCTGCTCGCAAAGGGTGCTCGATGCCAGCTAACGTGATTTTATTCCACGCCTGATTTTTATCGACAATATAAAAAGGACTGCCATCCAGTTTTATGTAGGGATTCAGCGTTTCAAAGTGCAGTAATGACGGGATGATTTTATATTTAAAGCTCAACAAGACTTTAATAAGCCCTGCAACACCCGCTGCACTTTCAAGATGCCCAATATTTGTTTTGGTTGAAGTCAAGCCGCAAAAAGACGCTTCACCGCCATTTAAATATGGCTGATATGCCTGTTTAAGCGCATTAATTTCAATGGGATCTCCAAGTGGCGTTCCCGTGCCATGCGTTTCAATATACCCGATGGTTTTTGGGTTAATATCTGAAGCCTTAATTGCAGCACTGATGGTCGCAGCCTGTGCAGAAACCTTAGGCGCTGTTAAAAAGTTTGACCGCCCACCATGCTTTACGGCTGAACCTTTGATAACCCCCAGAATATTATCGTTGTCAGATAATGCCTGACGCAAAGATTTTATGAAGACAACACCGACGCCTTCACCTCGAACGTATCCGTTAGCCTTGGCATCAAATGACCGGCACTGACCATCCTCTGACAACATCCCGGATTTGCTGTGCGAAATATACATTGTCGGGCTGAGAATAGCATTGACTCCGCCCACAACAGCTGATTCACAAAACCCGACATTAATATCATTAACCGCATTATCCAGCGCAACCAGAAAACTAGAACACGCGGTATCAACAACTTCACTTTTACCTTGAAAATCCAGCAGGTAGGACACTCGATTTGCAAGAATCGAATGTACTGTTCCCGTTGACAGAAAAGAAATAATTGGAACTTGGTATTCTCTCATCAATTCCGCATAGTCATTTTTTGACACGCCGGCATACACACCAATATCTTTTCCTGCAAGGCTTCTTGGGTTATATCCCGCATCCTCAATAGCATGCCATACGGATTCCAGAAATATTCTGTGCTGCGGGTCGATGTAACTTGCCTCGCGTGGTGATATATTGAAATAAAGTGGGTCAAACTTACTTACGTCTTCAATAAATCCGCCATACTTAATATTTGTCTTACTATTTTCACTGGTAGGGTCCCCATAATAATGCTCCCAACGCCAACGCTCTGCGGGTATTTCCGATACACAATTTTTTCCCGTGATTAAATTATCCCAATATTCCTCATAATTTTTTGCGCCCGGAAACCGACAAGCCATTCCAATAATTGCAATATCTGTTTTTTTTTCGCTGTTTTTTGTTTTCATGGTCGATTTTTCAGTTTAGGTTTCTTGTATTTTCAAGCCGATCCAGCGGAGTATTCACAGCTTGTCCTATTCGTTTCCTGTGTTTTTTGAGTCTACTGACAACGTACAATTCACCTTTCTTCATGAACCCCAGGTTGCCTGTTCGCAGGTACGGCCCATCGCCGGTATTATCAAGATAAACGTTAAATATTTTTTCGGTTTCCTCAGGCTGACTCCAGTAACCAACCGCATTACAGGCACTGCTAACTAAAATTTCCCCCACCGCCAGTCCATCACACGTCGTCTGGGTTTCTGGAGCAACAATCGCTATCCGTGTAGCAAGCACGGCTGACCCACAGCTGATAACTTTAGTGTTTTTATTATTTTCCAGATTATTGTCTATCGCTATCGGGGTTTCTGGCGCCAATTGCACTGATTGATGTGGAACAATTGAAAAATTTTCTGAATGATTTTTTGCTGATGTGACACAAGTAGACTCTGCCAGCCCATAAATCGAAGTTAACGCTGATTCCCGCATGCCACAGCAGCTGAATTTTTCAAAAAATTTATCCATTGTTTCTTTTTTGACAGATTCCCCGCTGTTATACGCCGTATTCCATCTGGATAAATTCAGGCTCTGTTGAGGATCAAGCGGCTGATCAATGCACATACTATATGCAAAATTAGGAGCGCCACTGAATGTCACTTCATGCCGGGTAATTGCATCCAGCCAACCATGCGGGTTTTTATAAAAATCAAATTGGGAATAGATATATCCCCTATAACCACAATAAAGTGGTTGAAGAATACCGAATGCCAAACCAAGATAGTGATAATGAGGAAGCCAGCTCACAGACCGGCTTGATATTGTCAGTTGATAATTACGCGTAATGCACTCATGTCGATTTTTCATAGTGTAGTGGCTGATCATCACCAGTTTAGGATTTCCTTTTTTAGCTGATGTGCGTTGCAAATAAGCAATGCTGTTGTTTTCAATCAACGGCATAGACCAATCCCCCATTACATCATTATTTATGTCCTCGACGGATAAAAAAATTTTTTGGGATAGTGTTTTTGATTTGAAAAAATATTGTACGACGTCATTTAAAACTGACTCACTCGTCAACACAACATTGCTACCGGTTTCTTCAATTATGTTTTTGATGTGGCATACCCAGTTGTCGCTCTGCTGAGTATCGTGTGGTGGCGGCATTGTTATCACTGGAATTGCACCGCTGTACATCACCCCGACAAAAGCATAAATAAATTCCAGCCCTTGAGGGAACAACAATAAAACTCTGTCCGTTGGGGAAACGATTTGTTGAAGCCTTCCCGCAATTGCAGCCGCCCTAACGTGTAATTGTTGGTTGGATAACTGATGTACAATATTGCATTGCTCATCTAAATAGGAAAATGCAATATCCGTAGGACGGCATTCAGCCCTCGTGATCAATGCTGCCACTAAGTTACCCGATTGTTGCATGATATTTTCTCACTCAACTTTAGTCTGTAACAAAAAGTCCGTAACAAAAAGTGTTTAACAGTAACGACGCGTCAGGGGGGCACCAATATATTCATATTGGCTACCGCTAAGGAGTATCTGCCACCTAACCACCACTCAATGTTTGTATTGTCTGCATCAAACCAAAGAAGGCCAGTCATAGTGCCAACAATGGGTAGCAGAATTTTTTGAAAGATGCTCAGGAGCTGGCGCTGAGTAATTGAGGTATTTACTGTGTTATTACCCGGCAGCAAATTGTGAGCCACAGACGGAATGCCTTTGCTGAAGTGATTATCACCTAATTCAATATTTTTTTGCGGGGAAACTGCCATCCTGGTTTCAACACTTTTCCGTTATGCTTAAGAGTATTAACGTCGATTAAAATATGACACTACACGGTACAACTGGTGAATGCTTTTTAGCATTACGCTTCACACTGTATGCCTCACATTGCACTGCCGACACTTTGTGAGAGCCGCACTATAAAGGTGCAACAAACGTTAGCAGACAACGTATAATTCACAGCAACGCCGTACTCCTCTTGCTCGTTGTATACTATTCCTAATTTAAAAATACGCAATCCATGCTACTTGTCCATTCTTGCTCTTTTTCTTAAAATCAATCACACCACATTGAGACATCAAGTAATCAGCATTGTGACCTTTAGACCACTTCACATGCCCTTAATTACGTAAGCAACAGTCAATTCACAATTAAAGCACAGTAAGGAGATGCAGAGCCTATAAGGCCGGTTGACATTTTGTTTTCATCACTGCGATTGCCTATTTTTACCTGACAAGACGAAAGAAATACAACGTTATTGAATGCTACATTGAATACCTCAACTATTTTTTAAATCACAACCACTCGATTAATTAGCATCAACGCTTTGACAGGCCGGTTATAAACCCAACGTTGCCGACTCGCTAACCGGTGGATTTATTACCTCGAAGATGATAGAATCAACACTAGAAGGATGGAGGTAGAATCAAGGAAACAATCCAAGGAAACAATGTTTTGAAAACGTTTGGGAAACCGAGTCGATGGCATTGGCAATTGTCACCCGGTCTTGTGAGCCAGACTTAATGTACACCGGGATGCCACTTCATTAATTAGCCATCATATAGACCCATAACGATTGATATGTTAGGTGTAACTGCACGCCTTATTTATTTCACGACGGGAAACTTCACCACTGGTGGAAACGCGTTATTTTCATGTTACATTAAAATTAAACCATAGCGCTCTTATATGATATGCGCCACAATCCGCTATTCAAGTGGGATGTGAATTTCTGTTAACAGTTCGTCTTCCTTTACAGTATTCATGTTATTCACATAGAGAGAAAAACTGGGTGAATTATAAAGCGCCTCATTGCTTTCCGGGAGCCAACTTGAATAAATTTTCTCATAAGTAGTGCACATATTCTCATACGGACCCTGGTGAACAAAAACAGCATATCGTCCGCCATGGGTATACTGGAGCCCAATATCGCCCTCTGGCTGTAGCTCTTTCTCTATCTTTAAGCACGCGTCATAACGAATATTATTTTCACAGGTTATGCTGGGGCTGTCATAAGTAATACCAATTTGTTTTGCATCAAAATACATTAATTCATTTTTATAAGCGTAATTCAACAAAGTAACCCACGCGTCAGCGGCTGCCTTTTTGTAATTTCCTATTTTCCGCACAAAAATAACTTTTTCTTTGGGCAAGATACGTATATCGATAGGCTGAATAACTGGCAATTGTTTTGCCAGTATTTGCGCTTGAGCATTGCTCTGCTTCACGATGGCACTCACCTTGTTATGCTTAAAACTTGATGGCGAACAATTAAAAAATTGCTTAAATGCTTTCGAAAATGACTCCCCATTCTGATAACCACAGGCAACCGCAATATCTGCAATTAGTTTATTAGTATATTTTAATTGAAATGCCCCTTGCTCTAACCGTATGCGCTTAACATAACTATTCAGACTCTCCCCAACTTCAGCTTTAAATATACGATGAAAGTGATAGGGAGATATGTGTGAAATACTCGCCAACTTTTCCAAAGTTAATTGGCGGCCAATGTTTCCCTGAATGTAAACCAGCACATTGTTAATTTTATTTTTGTGTCGATTTTTTGTATTTTTTCCCATTCCCTCTTCCTTTAAAAACCAAATTGACTGGATATATGCTGTTTAAAACCAGCACCCATGGTGCTGACTAACCACGGCTTCACATGACTTCAATCGTATCGCTAATTCCCTTATCGCTACCAGAAACTCTACACTGGTCTTCACATCATCGATAATAACAAAAAAACATTCAAGATCACTGTAAATTTAAACCGTACTATTATCTACCTCTTCTTTAATTGTAGTATATGAAAAGCAACACTCAGCAAAGTTTTCAAACGTTCAGCAACAACTCAAATTACCATTGATTCATTCGAGCATAAAAAATTATCGATCGCAGGCATAAATGCAATTCAAAAAACGAATTATACAAAGTCTAATAGCAAACGTAATATGAAACAAAGAGGGAGTGAGTTACACCTAAACCCTAAACGCTACGGGTATAGTTAGCTCACATTCAGCCAAATCAGCCGCTACGCTAGAGGGGCAAAAATCTGAGGTTATCGTGAAGAATATTTGATGTAAAAATAATGAGAGAATCGGCAGCAACTTATGAGGCGTCTCAAACATCAACGAATGAAGAAATTTGCTTACCTATCCTTACGTCTTCGGCGTTGCGAAAAAGCTTACATACGATAAGGAACGTGAGCCATCGATGGCGGAAGCCTTGAAGACGAAACAATATCCGGCACAATCTGTTCAACTTATTGCTTTACAGACCTTAACGCTCATGGGATGAGATCAGGCAGGTTAATTTTTTCAGGTCCTTGGCCGTATTCCCTTGCTGACAATAAAACGCGGGCTTTACCTTCAGTGACGCCTGGCTGGGTATCGGGATTGCTAACAATGTATGCCCCTGGGCTTTCGTATCTTTAATATGAACCGGGTAAATCTGGCACTGACTGAGTTGCGCCAACCTGATGGCGCCCCCCTTGATATTACGCGGCGGGTCTGTATCCAAGTGAATTTTTCCATGGGGGAATAAAGCCACGACCTCACCCCGCCCCAAAGCACGCAATGCTTCACGCAATGCGGTACCACTACGGGCTTCACGCTCTACCGGTATACACCCTCCCAGCCGGAAAAGCCATCTTAATCCGAAGCGTTGGTATTGCTCCTGAGCAATTAAAAACCGTAATGGGCGAGAACTGGCGGCAACTAATAGTAATGGGTCCAGACCTGAAATATGATTGGCAACCACAATACCGCAGCCGCTATCTGGCAACGGTATTGTGTCGTAAGACAAATGGTGGTATCGATAAACAAACAAACATAGCAACCCCGCTATACCGTTTTTATTCCGGCTCCCCCAGTCTGCCGGGCTGTATCGCTCACAATAATTTAAAAACCACTGAACACCCCATGCTACTGCAATAAGCAATACCACAGGCAACCAAATGTAAAAATGCGAAGCGATGAATTCCATGCGGGATGTTGTTTCGATTAGTGCTCATTGAAAGGCAATTTATTGTCCTGCTGTTATTTTTTTTTAGCAGAAAGTAATATGTCAGCATGAATACACTGCCGATCGTATTATATAATAATTTCAGTAAGAACGTAAATCGCGTGAGTATCATGCCGCTTATTTATTCACAGTCATTCTTCATCGTATCTCAGTCGTTATTTTTTCTTTTTCTTTTTCTTTTTCTTTTTTTTCTTACCCTTCTTGCCTTTTTTACCACCACCATCCTCAGCTGCATCCGTTGCCACCGATGCAAGCAATTTTGCGACATGTGGAAATCCTTTTGTGGTTGCCGTTTTGAGCGCCGTGATACCACTTTTTGTCGTCACAGCCGGGTCGGCACCACTTGCCAATAAATTGCGTACAATATCAATGTCACCACTAAAAGCCGCTTCGATCAATGCAGTAATATTCAATTTATCTTTTGCATTTACATCCGCCCCTTCCGCAATAAAGATATCGACAATACGTTTATTACCAAAATGCGCAGCGGCCATTAAGGGTGTTTTGCCTGCACGACTAACACTATTTACATCTGCACCCGCTGTTAACAACATCCTCACTTCGTCGATACGACCTTCACTCGCTGCTAAAAGTAAAGCTTTATCTTGCTTGGGATCGGCTATTGCCACTGTTAAGCAAAATAGTGATATAGTTATCACCAAAAACATAAAACGATACATCTGAACCACGCTACATCAATCCTCAGCCTAAACACAACGGTGCGACAAAAAACCAAACCGACCAAGCGGCAATGCGCTTAAACAGTTATTTTCTGCCGTAGTTTATATCGGCACAGCTTAAAAAAACTGCATAAATCACGGATAAAAACCGGTTGAATACGTGTAATTATGAAGCTAAAATGCCAGGGTTGAAACAACTGAACCACTATAACTGACTGAAATTTAACTAAACTTATCATCGCCACACAGCCAGGCTACCCTGCAATCGCGACACATCGGAAGGAACACTAACCGAGAACAGGCATCATCGTGAGTGAAAACCATGTTGAGTCCAGTTTTTCACGCATTTGAGGCGAATCATTCTCCTAAATTAATCCGTAGAGTTGTCGCAAGAGCCGCGATGGCGTTCGCAGCAGGTTCAACTGGTGTGTTCGGTTGAACAAAAATATGCGGAAAAATAGACCCAAATGGCTTTTTCACTGTACACTCCTTTTGCTCGGGCAGCCATCCCCGGCACGAAGACACACTCATTGCAACCTGATCACAGACGGTGCAGAAAGGATACGAAACATTGGTAAGAGAAAAAATGACCAGCCGCGAGCTTGGCCTGATTTTAGGTCAACAATTGTTAGGTGTTGACGACCTTCACTACGGTTTGTGGGATCAGGACTTACGGCTAAGCTTCGCTAATCTCCCAATTGCACAACAACGCTATACGGAACTCATCGCATCAGTATTACCTGACCCCAGCAAAAATGAAATTCACATACTGGACGTAGGCTGTGGTACGGGTCACATCCTGTCGCAACTAGTCGACAAAGGTTATCATGTTGACGGCGTGATACCGTCAAAAACCCTAAGCCACATAGTGAAAAAACGCACCAATGAACGCCCCGACAGCAACACGCGGGTTTTCGAAATTAAATTTGAAAACTTCCCCGAAGAAAAATACCTTCAACACTATGATGTCGTGTTATTCAGCGAAAGCTTTCAGTATATTCCGATGAACGATTCATTAAGCAAAGTGGAAAAAATACTCAAACCCGGTGGTTTGCTGGTGATCTGCGATTTTTTCAAAACGGTTCATAGTGGTGACGGCAAGCCCGGTGATCGTACCTTTGGTGGCGGCCACAAACTGGATGATTTCTATAAGCGTGTTCAAACCAGCCCTTTTTCAATGTTAAGGGATGATAACATCACCTCAAATGTCAGCCCCAACATCGAGTTGCTCGACAACCTATTAATGAAACAACTAAAACCAGCGGGCCAAACGCTGAGCCGCTACCTGTCAGACAACCACCCGATCCTGTCTAAACTAGGCAGCTTGTTATTTCGGAAAAAATTCAACAAACTAAAGCATAAATATTTTCGCGGGCATCGCAGTAAAAAGGTTTTTGAACACTACAAAAGTTACCATCTACTGGTGATGCAGTTACTTAAGCCCGTGTAAAATCGAACCAAGGAACGTGCACGTTCCTAACAGTAAACTCAACAGCCCTTACTTTGAGAACCGTTGTAAAACCAAACACAAAGATGAAAACACATAATACCCTGACTCAATACATTACCGACACCGTCGATATAGCACTCCAAGAGGATATTGGCGATGGCGATATTACAGCCGCACTGATCCCCGCAGGCGCAATGTCAACGGCGCAAATTATCAGCCGCGAACCAGCCACCTTATGCGGTAAAGACTGGTGTAACGAAGTCTTCAGGCAATTGGATGGCGATATACAGATAAACTGGCAGGTCAGCGATGGTAGCCAGGTACTCAAAAACCAAGTGCTGTGCGAATTACAAGGCTCATCACGTCATCTCTTAACTGGTGAACGCACTGCGCTTAATTTTTTACAAACCTTATCCGGTACAGCCTCACTTTCAAAACGTTATGCTCAGGCAGTGCAAGGTACCGGCGCAAAAGTGCTTGATACCCGCAAAACGATACCCGGCCTGCGCATCGCGCAAAAATATGCAGTGAAATGCGGTGGGTGTTATAATCACCGGCTAGGGCTATACGACGGGGTATTGATTAAAGAAAACCATATTCAGGCCACTGGCTCTATTGCCGCAGCCGTTTCGGCAATAATGCAAAAGGCAAAATCAAATAATAATACTATGCTGATAGAAATGGAGGTAGAATCACTTATGCAACTCCAGCAAGCTCTGGATGCTGGTGTTAAACGAGTATTATTGGACAATATGAGCATTACCGACCTGAAAAAAGCCGTTAAAATCAACCAAGGGCGCGCAAAACTGGAAGCATCAGGAGGAATCAATCTGGACAACATACACTCAGTTGCGCTCACTGGTATAGACTATATTTCCGTGGGTTTACTCACAAAAAACGTGCATGCAGTGGATTTATCAATGCGATTCATTCATTAGATTCATTCATTAATTGTAACGACCTCAACCTAACGTTTTAAATGTATAGTAACTACTCAGATTGCTTTCGAGTTGTTTAAGGATTAACAAATTTTGGCTCAATTTTACGCGCTAATTTTGTGTGTTACTCATGTTAACGTTACCATGAAACAACGAGAAAACGCACTTAATACACCTAAACAGCACCGGTATATGACGAAAAATACGCTCGAAAATCGTCATAAAAAGAAACGCGAAACCGGTGTGTGAGGTTAATTTTTTCGCAAAAAAACGCGTATCAAGCATTTCTATCCGTTATCGCAGCGAGGGCTGGTCCTGCGTGATATTTGGAGAATTTAAATGGACACAAACAGAAGCTTGAATAAACCTATCGGCTTTGACCACAATAACTCCGTTGTTTCGGGTTTTTTCTATTGCACTCGCTTATTGATTCACTTAAGCAAGCACACCGGCGGGCTGTGCCTGGTTTTACTGACGCTCGGTTGCTCCGATTTTTCCGGCGAATCCACCAAGCAACCACCGCCAACAGCACAAGTGCAAGGACCACCAACCCGCGGCACAGTATTAGACGCCCGCCGGGCAGGTGGATACACTTATATGCAACTGGAGCATAATGGAAAAAAATTCTGGATCGCCTCCAGTATTATCAATGTTCAACGCAACGATATTGTTAGCTGGCAGGGAGCATACGTTACAAAAAACTATAAAAGTGCTGCGTTAAAGAAACAGTTTAAAGAAATTTACTTTGTATCCTCAATTAAAATCGAAAAATAAAGTCGGGGAATAAAACCCTGCCCCTTTTTAGCTCAACAGAAAATAAGATAATTATGCGAACCTCACAACTATTATTGGCTACGTTAAAAGAAACGCCATCTGATGCAGAAGTCATCAGTCATCAACTGATGCTGCGCGCGGGTATGATACGGAAATTGGCCGCCGGCCTGTACACCTGGTTGCCATTGGGTCTGCGGGTGCTACGAAAAGTTGAGTCCATTGTTCGTGAAGAGATGAGCAATGCCGGAGCCCAGGAAGTCTTAATGCCAACCATACAGCCAGCTGAATTATGGCAGGAATCCGGTCGCTGGGAAAAATATGGCCCAGAACTATTGCGGCTAACAGACCGGCACCAACGGGAGTTTTGCTTCGGACCAACACACGAAGAAGTCATTACCGAAATGTTTCGCCGTGAAGTACGTAGTTACAAGCAATTGCCAGTCATTTTTTATCAAATACAAACCAAGTTTCGGGATGAAATCCGGCCTCGTTTTGGCGTGATGCGGGCGCGGGAGTTCATCATGAAAGATGCCTACTCGTTTCATACAGACACAGCTTGCCTGCAACAGACCTACGACACCATGCACCAAGCTTACTGTAATATATTCAATCGCCTGCAACTGGATTATCGCCCGGTACAGGCGGACACAGGCAGTATCGGTGGCAATGCCTCACACGAGTTTCACGTTCTGGCCCAATCCGGCGAAGATGCCATTGCCTTTAGCACAGAGAGCCAGTACGCCGCCAATGTCGAACTTGCAGAAGCGATTGCACCGCCAACGCCTCGCCCACCTGCCAATGCGGAAATGGTAACGGTTGACACCCCTGGACAACATAGCATTGAAGCTGTCAGTACGTTTTTAAAACGTGCACCACAACAGATCGTTAAAACACTGTTAGTAAAAGCCAGCGAAGCTTGCCCGCACCACGTTGTGGCGCTGGTTTTGCGCGGCGACCATGACTTAAATGCCATCAAAGCAGAAAAACTCAGCAATGTCGCAACGCCCCTGTGTTTTGCCAGCGAAGCAGAAGTGCTTGCCGCCACTGACTGCAAACCCGGCTCTATCGGACCGATAAATCTTAGCATTCCGGTTATTGTTGATCACAGTGCTGCTTTGCTGAGCGATTTTGTCTGTGGCGCTAATCAGAATGGCAAACACCTGACTGGCGTTAACTGGGGGCGTGATTGTGCAGAACCAGAAACCGCTGATATTCGCAATGTGGTGGAAGGTGATCCCAGTCCTGACGGCAATGGCCACCTACAAATCAAACGCGGCATCGAGGTAGGCCATATTTTTCAATTGGGGGATGTTTACAGCCAAGCCCTTCATGCGGCTGTGCTAGATGACCATGGTAAAACGATCATACCCGTTATGGGGTGCTACGGCATTGGCGTTACCCGCATTGTTGCAGCGGCAATTGAGCAAAATCACGATGATCGCGGCATTATCTGGAATCAAGCATTAACCCCCTTCCATGTGGCACTGGTTCCAATTAACATGCACAAATCACAACGATTACAGCAAGCAGTTGAAAACTTATACGCCGAACTAACCGCAGCCGGTCTTGAGGTGCTGCTTGACGACCGCAAGGAACGCCCCGGCGTCATGTTCGCTGACATGGAGTTAATCGGCATCCCCCATCGTATTGTTTTTAGCGAAAAAGGCTTGGATGCAACGCAACTAGAATATCAAGGTCGTGTCGACAGCGGTAATCAGGACGTGGCAATTGATGCAATTGTCCCGTTTCTAAAAGCAAAAATGAGCCGTAACTGCTCAGCTTAGCGTTGATTTACCCATGTTTAAAGAGCTACGATTAAAGGGCTACGTTAAAGCGCTGTGTTAAACGTTAAACGCACGGATTTACATCGCTAAACGCCACGCTTTTTCCTTGTTCTCGAACAAATAAATCAAAGGCAGTCTGAACAATGATTAAACATTTAAAAAATCCGCCTGATGTAGTTACAATGCACCTATAATTCTACATAGGCTTAATAATAATCAACACTGCACATTTTTAATGTTAGAGACACTCTTCTGCCCTCGCTATCCAGGATTAATAATGCACAATCGCTACTTACCACACATGATGTTTGTGATTATGCTTGCCCTTGGGTGTTGGTCACCAATGGCGTTTGCCGCAAAACAAACCATTGTTGACCCCGAACTGCGCAAGTTACTGCTTGAAGCCGCCCACTCTACCGACAGTTTCACCGATCGATTTCATGCCGAAGTCTGGCTCGCCGACATGTCCGGCCGTCTCTCGCGATACGTGAAAGATGATGCCAAACGGATCGATTTACTAAAAAAAATACACTACGAAGCCAATCGGGCCGAACTGGCCCCCGAGTTGGTACTGGCGGTGATCGAAGTGGAAAGTAACTTTAACCGTTGGGCAATCTCCTCAGTGGGGGCTCAAGGATTAATGCAAGTGATGCCCTTTTGGTTAAAAGAGATCGGGCGAGCAAAAGACAACCTGTTCGAAGTCAAGACCAACCTTCGTTTCGGCTGCACTATTTTGCGCCATTACCTGGACAGGGAAAAAGGCAACTTAACCAGAGCACTGGCACGCTACAACGGTAGCCTGGGTAAGTTTAAATACCCTAATAAAGTATTTAAAAAACTGCAAGATAATTGGTTTCGTCGTTAAACCTAACACCTCAGTTGAAACCTAGCGAGATAGACTAACGTGCTGAAGATAAGTGACTTTCAAGGTTGCACGCACTCCAGTATGCAGGTGTTGACAAAAATGACTTTACCGGTCGTTTCCGATAATCAGTTGTTTTCGATAGAGAGTATCCTGTTCGTTTATGGCCATCAGACAAGATTTTTCAAAAACATTGAATTCAGGCATAGCGCTTAAATAAAATAGATGTGACTGGCAATGACAGTCACTGCACCCAAAACCGAGCAAGGGAAGGTGCGAATCAAACACATTAAAAAAATGATGCGCCCACTGGTGCTCTCTTTTTTTAGCATCAAAAGTATACCAACATTCCTGAGCCTGGACATATGGGCTTAAATAATCGAGATGCCAGTGCACCCGATGACGCTTGTTAAGATGTCGCTTAACCCGTGCCGCCACACCACCAGGGCCGAATGCACTGCCAATATAAATATAAAATCCCTTTGGACTATCAAGCACTCCTAATCGCCCCACCTCACAACGAACACGCTTTAAAGCCTGTAAGATCAGGATATAAGTACCTTTGTCGTTATTTGTTAACATAAAAAATATAAACCTGCCGCCCTTTAATGCTCCATTTATTTATTCAAAAATGCAATGCCCAATAACATTCACCGGAATGTTTTTATCGTTGTTGTCCATTTTTTCTGTTTCACCAACTAGGAATTTATGGCTGAACACTCTTTTAAGGAAAGCTTAAGCTATTCCTTGCAATATTGATGAGGCGATGCCATGAAAGCAGCAACGATTGAACTCTTCATTCACATTAAAGCTTTCAGTGATAAACAGCCCAGTATTTAGCAGTTTCCTGGCGATACAAACGCCAAAACCTTGCATTTTAATCAAACCAACACATACATTATGACTATAATTTTTCGATAAAATAACAACATTCTTTTGGTTTCCAATTTTTTTTAATAATTATCAATGAATTACACTCTAACCCCACTAACAGAGATTTATCTAAATTAGCATAATATAAGCAGCTGATATGGCATAGGGTAACGGAAAGCTTTATAATGCTGTTAAGAATAATATAACGACTGGAAGGCCAATCTTGTCGCAAATACCTACGTGAAAAGCGGCGTGAAGTGAAAAGCTACGTAAAAGCAGTAACGTTAGACCAAGACACCTACCTGCAAACCCACACTAACTTGAATTTACTATTTTTCGTTGAAGCATATGGGCAAAATAATTATTAATCACGGCACATTTAAGCTGGGTGAGCATGAACTACAACGCGGCACCTTAAATGTGGGGCGTGGTGCGGACAATGATATACAAATTGATGACCCATCCGTCAGCACTCACCACGCTAAAATCGTGACATTATTTGAAACCACCTTTATCGAAGACCTCAAAAGCACAAATGGTACTCTGGTAAACGGTAAACCTATCCAAAAACACACATTGCGATCCAGTGACATCATTAGCGTCGGTAAACATCAGATTCTGTACCATGCAACAGTGCAGCATGATGCTGACGAAAAAGAAGAACGCACCATGATTCTCAACACTGAAACCAATGTGGTTACAGCCGCCACAAGCAACAACACCAGCAACAACAACACCCGTCGCGCACATCGTAACAATACAACGGCTAGCCCACCACCACCCAGACCTGCAGTTGGCGTAAAAACGGCGCGGAAAAGTAAAGACAACACAGCAGCGATTAAACCCGCACCAAAGAAGAAGACCCCACCGCTAACACCAGAGATCGAGTTAGCCGCATACCGCCAAGCACAACAAATACCAGTCAACCCGAATAATCCGTTAAAACGCCCAACAAAAAGCTACCGGACAACAACACCCGCCACTGCAAAGCTGGCGCCACAAAGAAATAAAACAAGCGCCGCGAGCAGCGCCACCGCGCCGCTAAAAAAATACCGTCGTGAAGAAGCGCTGCAAGCAATCCGCCACTCAACCCAAAATCCAGGCCACAATTCAGCGCAAAACCCGGACAAAATTCAGGCTCAATTGCATGCGCGGCAATTATGGAATAACCGTGAAAAGTCTGCCCCACTCAGCAAAGAAGCCATACTGAAACAAATCATCTATAAAGACAATGAATTTTCAACCGGTTTGCTCAACTCAAGCTGGGTACGTTTAGTGGCGGGCATCATTTTCGCGGTACTAATACTTGCACTGCTTTTAGCCTACCGATAAACACAGCTTAGCGTTTATGCTATAGGCGCACCAAACACCCATAACACATCCACCATTACCCGAATTGCACCCGGTCCATTATTTGTTGGATTTGAAACCCCAATTTCTCCAGTATGGATTTTTTAGTGGTATAACTCACTTCGTATAAGTCAGCGTGTTTGCTATTTTCCAATAAATAGTCATCACTGGTTTGCAGTGTATCAACCAAGTTGTTTTCTAATGCTCTAATGCCCGGCCAATGCTCCCCGGTAGAAACTTTGGCAATATCCACGTCCGGCCGGTGTTTTACGATAAAGTCCTTAAATAATACGTGTGTATCCTCAATTTCCTCTTTAAATTTTGACCTGGCCTCCTGGCTGTTTTCACCAAACATGGTCACGGTTCTTTTAAATTCCCCAGCCGTAAATTGCTCAAAATCGATGTCGTGTTTTTTAAGCACTTTATGGAAATTCGGAATTTGCGCGATCACACCAATAGAACCGATAATGGCGAAGGGTGCCGCAATGATACGATTGGCAACACAGGCCATCATATAGCCCCCACTGGCTGCAACCTTATCGACCGCCGCAGTCAGTGGAATATTTTTTTCCCGAATACGCATGAGTTGTGATGCTGCTAAACCGTAGCCATGCACAATGCCACCGCCACTTTCCAGACGAATAAAAACCTCATCATCTTTCGTCGCCACCGTCAGTATTGCAGTAATTTCCTCTCTTAAAGACGATACCGCTGAGGCCCGAATATCACCGTGAAAATTTAATACGTAAATGCGCTTTTTCTCAGCAACAGCGTCTTTTTGTTTTTCCTTTTGCTTTTGCTGTTTTTTTAATTTTTTTAACGCATTTTTTTGCAAAATATTGGCATTCAACATCATCGCCATGTCATCGTATTTTTGATTTAATTTTGTAATTTCGATACTGTCTTTGGCGTGAGCCTGTTTCCGGCTTGTGACACCAACAATCACTAAAATCACAGCGACAATGGCAATCACAATAGTGGCTGTTTTCGCAAGAAAAAAACCATATTCTAAAATAAAATCTAACATTATTTTTTCACCACTTATTAATATTGATTAATCACAGTCGCTAGAATAGCTTAACTTTCGCCACAGTGCACCCTTCACGATGCACATCCAAGGAATGAAACGCTTTGAGCTAGCTGTACTAAAACGATATAGGGGGCTCAATTAATACGGCAGCACCATTATTATGGACTATAGTCATATTGCCAAGCCAGCGCATTGCTAACAATACAAGCACTCATGGCTCGGTCAATTTTCGCCCAAAACGCCCACTGAAAATAGATTTCGCAATAGAGCCAATTGGGCCAACCCGATCTTTCTGGTAACATCGCGGGTTACTCCATTTAGACCATTAACGCACAATGAGTGCGGCAACGAATGTATCAGTCATATGAATATTTTTTTAATCATTTCGGCATGGATAGACCGCAACATTCTTGAGCTAGGGCGGGAAATGCGTTTATCGTATCTGCCCCCACTGATGGTATATGTAGCGGCTGGCATTTCAGGTTTAACCGGAATTGTTGGCACATTCTTTGTCAAAGAATACCTGGGTCTGTCAGCAGAATTTCTCGCCGCCCTTGGGTTTTGGGCCGGTATTCCCTGGGCATTGAAAATGCCATTGGGTCACCTTGTTGATCTTATCTGGCGCTTTAAATCAGTTTTGGTTTTTGTTGGCGCTGCGCTCATTACTGCCAGCTTGCTCATTATGATTGGCTTACTATCGCATACCGAAGCCATGCGGCAAATCATGACCGTTGAAACCTGGTTTGTCATTAGCGTGCTATTAGCTCCCATTGGTTATGTAGTGCAAGATGTGGTTGCCGATGCCATGACAATTGAAGCCGTACCGAAGTATGACCACACAGGTCAAACGTATCACAAAAAAACCAAGCGCCTGATGCACACCACCATGCAAACCCTGGGGCGCGTTGCCATCATCAGCGGCGGCATTTTAGTGGCGTTGCTCAATGTTTATATGTTCAGTGGTGTTGCCGCCATGGAAGAAATACAAAAAATCCGGATCTATACCGACATTTATCAACTGGCATTAGCGATACCGGTCATCTCGCTCATTGGCGTGGGGCTGGGAGGCTATTTGAAATGGCGCGATGTTAAGCGTTTACACCATCAGGGGCACACTCTGAAAACGGCTTGGAACATGATCAATACTCAGGAAGAAAGCCCAAGCCCCAATTGGTGGATCTTAGGGGGTAGCCTGATCTTTGTTGTTTTCACCCTGGGAGTGGGCCTTAATAACGCCCCCTATAACCAGGAAATTATTTTTTTTGGTTCACTGAGCATTATTTTATTTCTTATGTCGCGATTGGTAAAGGAACTGGATGCAGACACCCGTCGCACCATCGTCGGTACAGCAATTATTATTTTTATTTATCGGGCCACCCCCACACCGGGACCGGGTTCCACATGGTGGATGATTGACGAACTGGGCTTTGACCAGCAATTCCTGTCAGTGCTCGCTTTAATTGCCAGCTCGTTGACATTAATGGGTATTTTGATATTTCGGCGATTTATGGCGGAAAAATCCATTGCTGACATCATCGTATTCCTTACCATTGCCAGCACTGTGCTGGCACTCCCGATCGTTGGCATGTTTTACGGCTTACATGAATGGACGGCGGCACAAACTGGCGGCGTTGTCGACGCCCGTTTTATTGCGTTAATGGATACTGCATTGGAATCCCCCCTAGGGCAAATCGCTATGATTCCAATGTTAGCCTGGATTGCAAACTCCGCACCCGCCCATTTAAAAGCCACATTCTTCGCTGTATTCGCATCATTCACCAACCTAGCCTTATCGGCAAGCCAATTGGGCACAAAATACATGAACCAAATTTATACCATCACCCGCGAAGTTAAAAACCCTGTATCCGGCACAATAAGCACCCCAGCCGATTATAGTGAGCTGGGTCTGTTATTAATCACCGTCACACTATTGGTGTTATGCTTACCACTCATCACAGTTGCTATCGTGCGAAAAACAAACTTACAAAGCGCTTAGTGGGGGTGTCATGTTGATTCGCAATGTACTTACTCTTGCAATGAGTGTTCATTGAATGAATTGATATCAATCTAATAATAAAGCCCGACGAACCTTACCCTATTAACATTAACGTTACTCTAATGTAAAGTTAGTTCAATTTATACTGAAGCCAAGCATTACTTTATCAAATCATTGCGGCAGCCACTGTATTTTACTCCAGCCATCCGCTTGCTTTTTTACTTCAAGCGCCGTGGTTTTCCAATTATCGGCGGGGATGATGATGCGTCCGTCATTTTTAACTAACTGTTCTATCACTAATGTTGCGGTGGCAAGCCCCTTGCGTAAGCGAATATTTTTAATCGATATGTCAATTTCTGTATAGCGATCGAATATTCTTTTCACTAACGTCAACTGTTTATCTGACAGTTGTGATAGTAACTGAAGTGTCGGCATGTCTTTTTGCTCGTAGGCAACACTCAGTTCATGCAACTTACCTTGCAATATGTCGAATTCGTCTGCCATCGGTTGTTGGGTTAATTTCGTGGTGTTTAACGCGTCTTCGTAGCTGCGTTTTGCGGATTGATATTGCTTATATGCCTGTTTAAGGGCTTGCTGCGCTGAACCAACACGGCCCTGTGTGAGTTGTTGCTCGGCATTGATACGGTATTGTTCTGCTTGAATTTCTTCTGCGGTTGCGAGCTGAAATAGTGCTTTAGCGGTGGTGGCGGCCCCTGCTGCAATTGCCTTGTCTTTTGCCGTATTTAGGCGTTCCTTAAGCGCTTCCAGTCGGCTTTTATCGGCTTTAATCTCGATTAATAATTTGTTTTTAACGGCATTTTTCCTGGCTTCGTTAAAGGCGAGCTTGGTTTGCTGGGACAATACCAGCGCATCGTTGATGTGTTGCTGTGATTGCGCCAAATGGTGGTTGTTTTTTGCCTTGACCGCCTTATCGCGTGTTTCGTTTAAGGTCAACCACTTTTGTTGGGCTTTTTTATAGGCTTTCGCTGCATTGGTTTTTGCTGCCGCTGCTGTCGCGGCACGTTTAGATTTTTTTATTGACTCAATGGCGTCGTCAAGTTTCTTTAAATCCGCGTTAATTTGAGTAAGCAACTGAGCACCTGCGGTATGCACCGAGTTTTCAGCTTGATTTGACTGTTGAGTGGACGCTGTACTTTTATCTTGGGTAATTGGGTGTGTTACTGTTGCTGGGGGATGAGGCTCGGCAGTAAATATGAGATATTCTCAACGGGTTGTTGTGTTTCATCGTGTTTCTCTTGACTCAACACACCGAGCGGTGACACCCGTGCCTGCTCAATGTCGTTATTGCGCATCAGAAAATACACTGACATTAAAACCATTGCCACTAATCCGGATATTAATGCAGTGGCTATTAATGCGCGATTTAATTTAGATGGCTTTATGTATGCTGACTTACCCAGCAACGTGGATGAATTTGCCTGCACGACCGTTACTGACTGAGATGTGACAGGGGATTGCAGCGGTATTATTGGCTCTGCTATTTTCAAGTTAGCCAATGCGGTCAATGCATGCAACAGTTCATCAGCGTTTTGAAAGCGATCAGCCACGTTGCGCTGTAGCAATTTTCGAATAATACGTTGAAGCGGTTCTGAAATATGCACTGGAAACGCAAGTGGCAGTTCTTCTTCTGAATTAAGCCAGCTTGCCAATGATCGCAATACTCGAATCACCTTCAAACACCATTTCACCAGTGAGCATTTCATAAAAAACAATGCCCAATGAAAACAAATCGCTGCGTTGATCCGTGGCACTCCCCTTGGCCTGCTCTGGTGACATGTAACGAGGACTACCTACCATCTGGCCTGTGGAGGTTAGCGTGAGTTCATCGGCGACAGCCGCAATGCCAAAATCGGTGATTTTTACAGTGTTGTCTGACGTAACGAGCACATTGTCGGGTTTTATGTCCCGATGTACGACGCCCTGTGTATGCGCGTATGCCAACGCACTGGCCAGTTGTTTTACAATGAAAATAACGGCGTCTTGATCAATGTGTTCACGTTCTTCAAGTTGCTTTACCAGCGATCCCCCGGCAAAGTATTCCATTGCAATATAGTTGGCATCGCCGTCAGCAAACACATCGTATATGCGAATAATATGAGGATGATCAAGGCGCGCCATTGCACGCGCTTCGCGCATAAATCGTTCAACAAACTCAGGATCTTCTGCGTATTGTTCATGCAACTTTTTTAAGGCATCTTGCCGCTTTAAGCCTTCGTGCATCACATGATACACGGACCCCATACCACCACGTCCAAGCAACGAAAGTATTTGGTATTTACCTTGAATTAGCGCTTGGGTCATGACGGTATTATCGTTATTATTTATGTGTATTCGGAATATTATTATTCTTCAATGTTATAACATGGTTCATCAACGCTCAAAAATAACCGACAACAGAGGTCTCTGCCAAAAAAACAAGGGGTTGAACTTTTTGCGGAAGACTGATGCTCCAATGACGATGATACAACAAACCCAAATATAAAAAGCAGGTTCTTTATGAAAGACGAAATGACGCGTACTATTGCGAGGAACTTCAACGCAGCTTTTCGAGACTGGGACGCTCGCCGGATGGCCAGCGTCCTCACTTTTCTAATTGACCAACTACAACAGCATTGCTGCCGCCTGTTTCAGCAGGCTCAAAAAAACTAAACGCAAGAGTTACTGTTGGGAAAAGATAAGGAACGTGCACGTTCCTAAGAGGGCTGTTCCTTACATTGCCTCACCGAAACCAATAGCTAGAAGGCTATATTTTCTTGCCAATAAAAGCACACACGGACGTGCAGCCCGGGAATAACAACAACTCAGGACTGCTTATAGATCAAACCTGGCGCGAACATCAACTCATCTTTATTCAATTGATCCAAGGGACAACCATCACGGTCACATTCAGCCACACGATCGAAAAAATAATGTATATCCGATTGAGTAATGCTTTCATAAATAGGTTTACCCAGGTGCGTTCCGATGGCTTGACCAAAACGTTTTTTTTCCACAATGATAACCTCACAACGATAATTTTAATAAACAGTTAATATTCGATGTATCGTCCACAGTACTCTGTCCTTTAACAGCCAATATTGTCGATACAAATCAAACCTTACCCACGCCGAAACTCTATCAACAAACACGGCCCTCTCCTGTCAATCAACCAACACCACAGCTACAACATGCATTACACACGAATACTTTTCAATACGACATTGTTTCGTTAATTGACTGATTTTGATACAGAAACACCGGAAGACATTTTCAGATTCTGTACAATATTCATATGCATGAATATTGTCTTGTTGCAAAAACGAAAACTCGTGTGACAATATCTACATTTTGCGTCAAAGGTCATGTTAAAATGATGAGTTAGTGGTCGCACATTACCAACCAAATTACCAACCAAGCCCATTACCAGAACAACAAAATAACCTTTAAAGTCACCCGGTTACTAAACACAAAACAATTACCACAATTTAGGTTGCCGATGAAATAAGCAGGCGCCACCGGCTTATTAAGTAATGGCACTCAATTACAGGCAACTCGAAATTACAGGCAATACCGGTAGCCTTCCCCTTCCAGGCAGAATCCCGCACATGTGGCTCGTGACTACTATCCCTCTTAGCACCTGAATCAGCACCAGAACACAACGGATAGTCTAAGCAAATATTGATACGCAAAGCAGTACTCTGAGCAGTAACGACTTGCCACTAAATAAATTTGCGTGAAGCGCTGGTGTCTTTTAAGATGTCAATATATCTTAATGTCTATTAATGTTTGATTATACGAAAGTAATTCCTCGGCATTCAATATCGGTAATTGATCACTTATGATAGCAATGCGTATATGTAATGACATGGTGATGGTGGCATGATCATGCTGACAAGCAACCACAAATTAAAACAAGTGCGTTTCTGCGCCTAATATGTTGCACAGCGCTGATATTAGTACATAGTCTTAATGAATGACGATATTTTGATGATATTTTTTTCACCCCCAGTAAACAAGAACCTGGGGTTATTAGCTCGAAGTAACTCACGTTAATTTTCAGGTTGAGCATACACTATCGTTAAAACATATATACCCGTAACGATTGGGATTTAGGTCTAATTGCATGCCTTATTTGCTTCATGGCTGCGTTGAAATTCCTTGCAATAGAATGGCGTTATTTGGCTTGGCCATGAAGACAATATGACGCACACTTAAACCTAAACCCCAATCGTTACGGGTATATTGGGCAAGAAAACAGACTATTCATTATGAAAAAGCAAAGCTGGATTTTAATCATTGTTGGTTTTTTTACGCCCTGCAACGCCGATCAAACGTTGTTACTTAATATTGGAGATGCTGAAAAAGTATTCTGGAGCCGATTATACCCAAACACACATTACACGCTTTACTGTGGCGAACGTTTTACCAATAAGACGGGGAAGCTAACAATGGGAAAAGTGTACCCTGTCGAATGGATTATTGACTATCTGGGGTGCGATTCACTGGATAATTGCCGAAAAAACAGCCTGAGATTTAATCGCATCGAAGCAGATTTGCATAACCTTTACCCAATGCTCACGATGATCGAAAGAGCGCGCAAGAACTTTAGTTTTGGTGAAATTCCGGGTGAGTTTCGCGAATTTTTTGAATGCGACTTCGAACATGATGTTAGAACAAAAACCATTGAACCCCGCATTATAGCCAGAGGTAACATCGCCCGATCACTTTTTTATATGCATTGGGAATACGGATTACCCCTTAACCAACAATCCATCACAATGTTAATCGGCTGGCACGCGGAAGACCCACCCAGCTATGACGAAAAACGCCGTAACAATATTATAGAAAAAATACAAGGCACTCGAAACTCATTTATTGACAACCCCAACAAGGCGACACAATTGAGCAACATGATTCAACCGTAAATAGACCCATAACAATTGAGATTCAGGTATAACTGCTCAAACACGCAATAATGAAGTTCGATGCACCTACCCATGTAATCGAAAAAAACGTCGCATCGTTGCATCCCCCCTTCCAAGCTCTGTTCTTTCACATTCCGGTTACTTCACATTGTAGTGGACATCCCTGAAACCACACCATCGGATAAGCATCGCCACACGCCAGCTGAGATGATAGAATAAATGCTCAGGGCATCTGCAACGTTATGACGCCATGAAAAAAACGGGGAGGCACGCTTTTACAATCTAAACACGATAAGAGTATATTGTATAAAACAACCTGTTCATTAAATCCTGATAACCAGTAGGACCGGAGTGAAAGTCATGTTGCCGATTTCGAAGCGTTTGCATAAGGTAGTTGCCGTTTTATTCTTCTTATTTCTTAATACGGCCGGCCAAGCCAAAGAGCTTATTAACGTTAATATACTGTTACCGGAACTGGCCCTTGAGATTGTGGAAAAAACACTGAAAGCCTGCCGTAAAAGCGGTTTTCAAGTCTCGGTGGTAGTCGTCGACAGAAGCGGCATTCCACAGGCACTGGTACGGGATGTCTATGCCAGTCAATTTACCCTGCAAATTGCTCAACGAAAAGCAAATGCGGTGATTTTATCTGGTGTCAGCACTGCCGAATTTCGCGTTAATCGTAAAAATATTATGAATGAAATAAATCAAGTCGAAGGAATACTGGTATTAGATGGCGCATTGCCGATTACCGCAGCCGGTTCCGTGATTGGAGCCATTGGCGTCAGCGGCGCCCCCGGTGGCAAACAAGACGAAGCTTGTGCTCACGCCGGATTACAAGATATCCAGGATCGGTTGGATTTTACTGATTAGCTAAAACGTGTTAACAGCAACACGCCTTGCGTTGTTTAAAAAACAAACCAACCCGGGAACTGCAATGAAAAACATTACTCTTTTCGTCTCATTATTGGTAATGACACTCACCACACTGAGTTCGCAAATACTTTCAGCGCGGGAAATCGCGGGTATATCCATTGCTGAGACAATAACGACTGAACACATACCAACACCCTTGATATTAAATGGCGCTGGCATACGCACCAAGTTCTTTTTCGATATTTATATCGGGTCATTGTATCTCAGCAAAAAAAGTCATGATCCCAGTGCAATAATGGCGCTTGATACCCCAAAACGCGTCAGTATGTATTTTCTGTATGACGAGGTCTCCAAAGAAAAGCTGGCCAGCAGTTGGACCGACGGATTCAAAGACAACCATGACAATGCAGAGTACCAAAAACTAAAACCTGAGTTAGAACGCTTCAATGCCTTGTTTGATAACATTCAAAAAAATGATGTGCTTGATCTTGATTATATTCCAACCCAGGGTACCGTTGTTTATCACAATAAAAAATTACTTGGCAGTATTAAAAGCACTGGGTTCTATAACGCACTATTAAAAGTGTGGTTAGGAAATGATCCCGCCGACGATGACCTAAAACAAGCCATGCTGGGCATTTTAAATTAGAGAAACTTAAGGATACACCTCCTGAAGCGCTGTGATGTTTAATGCTAAAAAAGTCTTTGAGATTCTGTGCGATAAGCGTTCGCAGTAGATTCAACTGATTATTAATTGAGGACAATAGAGATTAAAGTAATAAGATGTTGTCGGTAATTTAAGGACAAACGCTATCGACAACTACCGACACTTAAATCATGAATTTCAAGCGCAACCCACCACCACCTCATCTTGCTATTTACCGTCGTCTCAGTCATTATTGCCGCATGATCAAGTAGAGTGCCTGACCATACCAACCAATACAAAAAACGCAACAACTCAGCCGAATTTTTTAAATATTCAGCAACTGTTCGACTCGCTTTTGATTTGTTTGAGAGCGAAGGAAAAGCACGGCGTTTACCGATGCAAATTTTAATGCCATTTTTTGCGCAGTCTTCAGGCAAACCAAAGGCAAGCTGAGTCGTTACACAAAAACAAGGACTGTGTGGTGATAAACCGTGCTACTGTTTTGCTTGCAATGATTAGCCTATTATACGGTTCGTTGTTGTATGCAACGGACAATACCGTATACCTCGCCCAAAAAAAACTATTGTACAAAGGTTATGACCCGGGCCCTGTCGACGGCGTTCCCGGCGAAAAGACTCGACGTGCTGTTGCCGATTTTCAATGGGATATCGGTTTAAGTGTCACCGGAGAGTTAAACCGATTAACCAAAAAAGCGCTCGGTATTTTGGTTTATGGTCAAACACAAATCGGTGCTGCCAACTTGAAACTATTTCATGTGCCGGTTCAGGAATGGGATTCACACCAACTATTATCCAAAATTAACCAATTGAATGTTAAATTTGACACCAGCAAAGATTTAATAATGTATACCATCGACGGCGTAGGGGTTCATACCGGCCAAATAACCCGCATTATACGAAATGACTGCATCAAACCCTATGAAAATAGCATCGGTGAAATCTATCTACGGGGACGCAGCATACGATCATCCAAATTTGGTGATATCTTCACCAGCGATGTTGCTTCAAAGTTAAACCAGATACACAATAAACGAGCATATACCGCTCTGAGAAAATCCAATGAAGAAGCGGTATTTATATGCACTGCTGCGATGTTTTAAATACAGTAACCACTCATGGATATCACACAGTCGGTTGACGTTTTCATTTCATGGCACCGGAAACAATACAGAAAGACTAAGCACATAGCTGGTGCTGTAAGCAAAAAACCAGTCAGCTTAATAACAACCGCCTAAATCACCTAATTCCATATTATTTAATAACAAATTCTCATAACGACCCGGGCATTTAGCGTTTAAATTTCAATAGTTAGTGGAATTTCTGGAAATATTGGTGTAATCTTTATTTTTATTGTGGATTATTTCAGCACTTTTCAGAAGTACCTTCCTAAGTTTTCTCCTGTGAATTGCCCGGCATAATTTGCAATTAAACGTCTATTCTTTTAATTATATCGAGGTTATTTACATGGTTACAGGTACTGTTAAGTGGTTTAACGAATCTAAAGGTTTCGGATTTATCACACCATCGGACGGCAGCGCAGATGTGTTCGTCCATTTTTCCGCAATTGTTAGTAACGGGTTTCGTACCTTATCTGAAGGTCAATCAGTCAGTTTTCAGTTAGAAAATGGCCCGAAAGGCCCACAGGCGTCCCAAGTAACAATAGAAAGTTAAGCTTGCAGCCGTGTCCGTGATTGCGATTGCACAGAAAAAAACCCCGTTGTAGTGCCACGGGGTTTTAAACAAACGACACTGCCAGCTCCAGGTAAACAAAAAGCACCACTCAAAAACCACATGGTCATTACTCTTTTTATTACATGACAAGCCAGTCAGTGTTAACTCTTGCCTTTTTTCATTTTTTTGCCTTCTGCTGCACGCTGTTTACGCACCGCTTTCGGGTCTGCTATCAAGGGTCGGTAGATTTCAACACGATCTTTTTCTCTCAACAAGGTTTCTTTTTTAGTGATTTTGCTGAAAATGCCAATTTTATTGTGCGACAAGTCGATCTCAGGAAATTGATCAATAATGCCTGACTGTATTATCGCTTGTTCAGCGGTAGTGCCCTCGGCAACATCAAGCGGTATAATCACCTGTGTTGCCGGTGTGGCATAAGCAACCTCAACAGCTACTTGTCGCTGCTTATCGTTATTCTCCAGCATAAAGTTCATCAGCCCTTTTGCAAAATGCATCCACCATGCTATTTGCGATTTGGCCAAACACAGGGCCAATCGCAATACTCAAGATTTTATTGGAAAATTCATATTCCAGATCAAGTGAGACCTTACAACCATCATCACCAAGGCTTTTAAATATCCAAAAACCATGAAGACGCTTAAAAGGCCCATCGACTAAACTCATTTCAATAATTTTATTTTTTTGCAGGCGATTGCGCGTGGTAAACGACTTGTGAATACCGCGATGAGCAATTTCGATACATGCTTTTACTTCGTCTTCATTGCGGCTTAGCACAGAGGAAGAACCACACCACGGTAAAAACTGCGCATAATGTTCGACATCATCCACCACTTCATACATTTCATGGGTATTATAGGGAACTAATGCACTTTTATTTATTGTCGGCATCACTAAAAAACCTTAAGCCTTATTCAATCAAGACAAATTACATTATAAAAATAGCGCTACAATATCTCACTATAACACCAAAAATCGCTTAAAAAGCCTATTCAACATAGCACGCAACGCAAACACAACCGCTACAACACACCAATTGCTTTCAAAAAAATCATTGTAACACCCACAGGAGTCACAAAACGCACCAAAAATTTCCACAACTGGTACCGAGCACCTTGCCCCATCCCTAACTCATCCATCGATGTTTGTTGACGCATAACCCAGGCTGCAAATATTGCAATAAACAACCCTCCTAAGGGCAACATAATATTAGCGGTTAAAATATCAATGACATCAAACATGCCATTGGTCTTTTTTTCGCCTGCAAAATAAAAACTGAAACGCCAGTCATTGAAAGAAAACACCGTAATGATGCCGAGTAACCAAGTGCTAATACCGGTAATAAGCGCCGCCTTTATGCGGGTAAAATTACGATTTTCAACCAACCATGCCACGGCAGGTTCAATGAGCGAAATGGCAGAAGACCATGCCGCAAACACCAGCAACACAAAAAACAACGTGCCAAATAAAATACCGCCGGGCATTTGCCCAAAAGCAATCGGTAGTGTCATAAAAATTAAACTTGGCCCGGCACCAGGTTCCAGGCCATAGGCAAACACAATCGGAAAAATCGCTAGCCCCGCTAACAAAGCCACTAATGTATCCGCAACAGCAACTAATATCGATGTTTTGGCAATGGATGCGTCATGCGGCATATATGAACCATAAATCATAATCGCTCCCATCCCCAAACTTAAGGTAAAGAAAGCATGCCCCATCGCCGTTAAAACACCAGCCCAGGAAAGCTTGCTAAAATCGGGGTTAAACAAAAACTTAACACCCTGCATGAATTCACCAGTACTCATTGCATAGCCTACCATCAGGATAAGTAAAACAAATAAAGCAGGCATCAAAAAACGTATGGCTTTTTCCAAACCTTGCCTCACACCACGCGCCACCACAACAATGGTTAACAACATAAAAATACTGTGCCAAAACAATAAAACCCAGGGATTAGCAAGCATTCCTGAAAATAAATGGCCAATATTATCTGCCGATTGAGCAGTAAATGCACCCGATGCGGCTTCTAACACATAGGCTAATGCCCAACCGGCAATGACACTGTAATAAGATAAAATAAGAAAACCGGCAACAACCCCACTCCACCCCAATAATTGCCAATAGCGGCTAGCACCTTCCGATTTCGCCAGCGCTCTCATAGTATTAATTGGACTTTGTTTACCTCGACGCCCCAATAAAACTTCTGACATCATGATAGGAATTCCTATCACCGCAATGCATAGCAGATAGACCAATACAAAAGCACCACCACCATACTCGCCCGTAATATATGGGAATTTCCAGATATTCCCCAGACCAACAGCGGAACCGGTCGCGGCCAATATAAAAATCCACCGATTTGACCATTCGCCATGAATAGATTTTCGTGACATTAATTACCCTCAGTTACCCTCTGCTGGTGTTTGTAGTATATTTCCAGCAAAATCAAGCGAATATTTAATCATGACAGCCTTGTCTTTTTCATCCCAATAAAAAATCTAGCAAAAAACTCACATAGCCTCGACCTAATTTGTCGTGACATAGCTTGTTTCACCACTCGACCAGGGGTGATATTATACACACCCTAACCCTTTATATGAACGCAGGGGGCCTTACGTTTAATGATACAAGGAAGACCCGCATGCAAAAGGTTTTATCTTGCCGCCGGTATGAAATTGACTGAACAGAAAGGATTTGACAATATTCCAGGCTGGTTTCTAGCAATGTTTACTACTTCACGCTGTCAAATTAATAATCAGTATTCAACATCGCCCACCCCATCGCCACAAGGGTATCTTCATCATCGGTTCGCAAAACATATTTATTACTGATTGGAAATCACTTAAAATGTCCGAATTCGTCAATTATTTAGAGGTAGTTTTCCGTGATCTTGGCACCATTACATCAAGGCAAATGTTTGGTGGTTATGGCTTGTATCATCAAGGCCTCATGTTTGCCTTGGTAGCTGATGATCAACTTTACCTAAAAACAGATAAAACCATCGAAAAATATTTTAATGAAAAATCATTACCCGCATTCGAATACAAAAAGGGCAATAAGACAGTGACGATGTCCTATTTTCTCGCGCCGGACGAAATAATGGACAATGCTGAACTGGCCGCCACCTGGGGATCAAGGTCCTTTGAGGCTGCAAAACGCAACTATAAACCCAAAACTAAAACTAAAAGCGTATAGTAACCCGTATAACCTAGCATTCTAAATTATACGGTAACGACTCGGCTTACCATTGCTTTGCCCGATTAGGGCGTGTCATTTACCCGAAATTTTAAATGCTTTGGGTATAAGGCAACATTAACCCAAACTGATAAACCACACTTAAAGTGAAACGCTTTCATTACGTCGTACTCCTAATAGTATCCGGTGTTATTCTGGCATTCACCGTATCCTACCTGTTGCAGCAACAGCACATTAACAACACAATTGTAGAATTTCAAAGCGCGGCGAAGGACCGTATTCAAGCGCTTGAGCACATCATTGAAAACAGCACCATGGCAGGGCGAGCCGTCGTCAGCCTATTTGCCAGTTCGGAACAAGTAACTCGGCAGGAGTTTTCCACTTTTGTAAAATTTATCCTGAAAAATACCAGCTATATCCGAGCACTCGAATGGGTACCTCGGATACCCGCAAATCAGCGTAAGCAGTATGAAGCAATAGCGGCACAGGATTTTCCGGGTTTTAAATTTACCCAACAGCTTAACGGCCAAATTATAGCCGCCGATTTACAGCAAGAATATTATCCCGTTTTTTATATCGAACCCTATATAAACAATCGACAAGCATTAGGCTTTGACCTTGCGGGCAACGCCAAACGCAAAACTGCTCTTGCATATGCACGCGACAACAATAGACCAAGCTCAACTGGGCGCATCAACCTGATACAAGGCAATACGGAGACCTGGGGATTTCTCACTTACCTACCCGTTTACACGAAAAACACCAATATACAAACAATTGAGCAACGCCGCACGAATATAGAAGGGCTGGTCGTTATTGTGTTTGATATACCCGCTCTGGTGGAGTCATCACTCGCCTACCTGCAACCTGCCGGCATCCATCTTACTCTTTATGATGAAACGGCAACGCAATCAGAGCGATTTCTGTATCAGCATCGCTCCCGCACGCAATCACCACTCGACAGTGACTGGAAAAACGACCATGTATTCAGCGCTTCCAAACTGGAATTTTCAGACACACTCAGCGTTAATCATCGGCATTGGTCCGCAAAAGCAACACCCGCTGTAGGTTATTTCAACACAGCACCAACCCTGGAAATTTGGCTTGTATTCATTGGCATCAATGCAATTACATTTTTACTCGCCGCTTACTTGCACCTTCTAAGGCAACTTGAATTTGATTTACGTAACGAAAAAGATCAATTGGAAATCACCGTATCTGAACGCACACGTGACCTGGAAGAAAAAAACAAACAGCTTGAAACATTTAGCTACAGTATTGCCCATGATTTACGCTCGCCACTACGTGCAATAACAGGATTTTCTCAAATATTAGTCGACGATACAAAACATAAACTTGACCAAGAGGAACAAGACTACCTGGCTCGAATTATTGCCGCTGGAAAACACATGGCGAACCTCATCGACGACATTCTAACGCTATCACGAGTAACTCAAGGCAAGCTAAACCGAAAAGAAATCGACTTCAGTGACTTAGCACATGGTATTGCTGAGCGTATACAAAACTCTAGCCAGGAAAAAAGTCACCGCGTCTCATGGGTAATACATGAAGACATGAAAGCTGACGGAGACTTGCATCTACTGACTTTATTGTTGGACAACCTGCTACTGAATGCTTACAAATTTTCGCGCCAAAACCCGGAACCAAAAATTGAAGTGGGGTTGACACGCCATGTCGGTGAGAAAATATATTATGTGCGCGACAATGGTATTGGTTTTGACATGAAATTTGTGGATAAAATTTTTGGTGTTTTTCAACGGCTACACACCAAGGACAGCTACGAAGGCACAGGAATTGGTCTGGCAACGGTAAAGCGTATTATTGAACGACATCACGGACGAATTTGGGCTAAAAGCAAAACCAACGAGGGTGCAACTTTTTATTTTACCTTACGCCCACAACCCAATACTGATGACCAATATATATAATATACCCATAACGATTGAGATTTAGGGTTACCCTCTGGCAATAGCGAGGTGTTCAACAGGCTGCCAGTTTATGGTAATCCCCGCCTCTCCAGCGCTGGTTTTAAACGCCTCATCGATGAAAAACTGACCTACCGCTGCAAGGTTACCATTGATATATAGCAGTGGAATGCGCTCCCGCACCCAAGGAGGAACGCCCAACTCCTGCAATAATTTTTTTAGGGGGCGATGATGATGGCAACCAAGCGGTTTTATTTTTTCTCCACCTTGACGAAAGCGTATTGTCGCATTGTCGGCAGTGATGTACTTGGTAGCAATGCCATTAGCTGATGCTGATCGGGAACTTATCTCACCAACACCGTCAATCGTAAGCACACTATGAGTACTCCAGTTAAGCACCAAACGGCTATTGTGTGTACTAAGTGGCGGCATGATATACAACGTGTGCCGATAACGCCTGATCTCACAAGACTGCCAACGCACCATTGGCATGGCATCACTCGCGGCGTCAATAACATTCACAATAACACTATTTAGCTGCGCTTGGCTTGGCAACAAAAACCCCCTTGAGTGTATCCAAGAGCGTAACACATTACGTCTTTGCGCTGCGCTCAAGCGGCGTAACCCCGTTATATCAAGCCCATTCGGTGCCTGGGTTATTAAGCCAATGAGATTACGTTGTGCTTCATTCTCCAGTAACATCGACGCTTCAGCACAAAGCGTTGCAGTTCGGTTTGCGGTGCGTAACAAGGAAGGCCAGCGTTGTTTTAAGGTTGGAATAATTTCATGGCGTAAAAAATTACGATCAAATTTCACATTTTGATTGCTGTCATCTTCTATCCATTTCAGTTTATGCCGCAACGCATAAGCATGAATTTCTTTTCGACTACTGGTAAGCAGGGGGCGCAAATGACAACCCTCACCAAATTTTGCCATCATTGGCATGGCCGCTAAACCTTTAGGTCCACTACCACGCATCAACTGTAACAGCAGCGTTTCCAATTGATCATCCTGGTGGTGTGCTGTTAATAAACAGTCGCCCTCCCGTACCACGGCCATTAATGCATCGTAACGTACCTGCCGAGCTTTGGCTTCAGGACTCTCGCCGGGTAATGGCGTCGCATTCACATCAATGCACTGAAATGGGATTTTAAATTTTTCACAAATTTGCTGACAATGCAACGCCCAATCGTCTGATAGAGGATTTAATGAATGATTCACATACACCGCATGCACATCAACAGCTGACTCAAGCTGGTATCGACGTTGTGCCAGCACATGCAATAATACTTGGGAATCAATCCCACCGCTGAAAGCCACCCAGTAGCGTTGCACGCCATGGTGCAGTTGCAACTGAGTAAGAAGACGACTTGTTAAGTCACCCTGCTGCATAAAACATCAGCAGGCTTAAAACCTGGACGGACACACTCAACGACTCTACTTTACGTATCAGAATAGTTTCCGTATTGCATCAGCCGCTCGTAACGTTGCTCCAACAATTTTTCCAACGAAGTACTTTCGAACAGCGCCATGCTTTCTAATAAGGTGCTTTTAATACTGTTAGAGACCGCCTCCAGGTCACGATGCGCACCACCAAGCGGCTCACTGATAACATCATCGATCAGACCTAATTCTTTTAATCGACCGGATGTTATTCCCATTGCGTTGGCGGCATCTGCAACGTTGTCCGTGCTCTTCCACAATATCGATGAGCAACCCTCAGGAGAAATAACAGAATACGTGCTATATTGCAACATTGCTGTCCTGTCGCCCACGCCGATAGCGAGTGCTCCACCAGAACCACCCTCCCCAATCACGGTACACATAATTGGCGTTTTCAATTGCACCATAACAAATAAACTGCGCGCAATCGCCTCGCTCTGGCCTCGCTCTTCAGCGTCAATACCCGGATAAGCACCAGGAGTATCAATAAACGTAAAAATGGGCAATTTAAAACGCTCGGCGGTTTTCATTAAACGCATCGATTTGCGGTAACCTTCCGGGCGCGGCATACCAAAATTACGCCGAACTTTCTCATTGGTATCACGCCCTTTTTGTTGGCCAATTACCATTACCGGCTTACCGTCCAGCCGGGCGATACCGCCAACAATGGCTGGGTCATCAGCAAAATTTCGATCACCACACAACTCCTCAAAATCGGTAAATATATTTTTGATATAATCCAATGTATAAGGCCGCTGAGGGTGCCGCGCTAACTGTGCTATTTGGGATGGTGATAATTTGGAGAAAATTGTTTCGGTTAATTGCTGGCTCTTTTCCTGTAGGCGGGCTATCTCCTCGGATATATTAATTTCAGTGTCGCTACTGACAAAGCGCAGTTCTTCAATTTTTGCCTCAAGTTCAGCGATCGGTTGTTCGAATTCCAAAAAGTTCAGGTTCATAGTCAGTGTACAATCGTTTGTTTTCAATAATTATTGAATATTATTTTACTGCTCCCAGTCCGTAGAGAGGGAGTTCCACTGGCGCCCTTAATATTCCACCCTTACGTTCGGTTCACCGGCAAGCTCATGCAAACGGTGAATCAATTCATCGGTAGGTTGCACACACCAGTCTTTGCCCAATTTTATTCTTGCGCTGGCTTGCTGACCACTGTAATTTAAATAAACGGGGCATTGGCCCTGACGAAACGGTGACAAAACTTGAACCAGTTCATTCACAAAGCCATTACCCGCCTTTTCATAATCCACTGACACCATTAACCGGGCGGCAAATGTTTCCCTTGCCCGACTTATATCGTAGAGTTTTTGCGCGCTCATTTTGATACCGCCACTATAATCGTCAATGCTCACTTCGCCTTCGACAACAACCAGCCTGTCTTTTGCCAGTTGGTCTCGGTACTGTTGAAAGGTATCGGCGAAAACAGCTAATTCCACACGGCCAGTTCGATCGTCAATGGTGATAAATGCCATTTTATCACCTCGCCGCGTATTCATCGTGCGCATCGCGACGATAAGACCTGCCACAATCATAGTCTGATTCGATGTGGGATTTAAATCAACAATTTTCGAAGAGATAATGCCCTTTAATTCGTTTTCATAGCGCTCAATGGGATGGCCGGTTAGGTATAAACCCAGGGTTTCTTTTTCACCGTTTAACCGGGTTTCATCATCCCAATCGGCGACCTCCACATAGCGGCTCTGCACCGTATTGTCATTTGTTGCAGCACTAAGCGTACCAAACATGTCTTCCTGGCCACTGACACTGTTGCGTAAGTGCTGCTCGGCCACTTGCAACGCCGTTGTCAGTGATGCCATTAATACCGCACGGTTTTGGCCAAACGTATCCATGGCACCCGCTCTGATTGACGCCTCCAACATCCGGCGATTCGTCTTTTTCAGATCAATACGCTGACAAAACTCAAATAAATCCTTAAAAAGTCCATCTTTGTGGAAATTCTCGCGTATATTTTCAATCGCACCTTCACCCACGCCTTTGATTGCGCCTAAACCATATAATATGGTGTTATCATCCGTCGCGGCAAATTGGTACTCACACGCATTCACATCCGGGGGAATCACCTTCAGCCCCATCTCGCGGCATTCCTCAATTAAGAAAACAACCTTATCGGTATTGTCCATATCCGCCGATAACACAGCGGCCATAAAAGCGGCAGGATAATGCGCCTTCAACCAAGCAGTCTGGTAGGATACTAACGCATAAGCGGCAGAATGGGATTTATTAAAACCATATCCGGCAAATTTTTCCATCAGGTCAAAAATGTGTGTTGCGACCGTCTCATCGACGCCGCGCTCCACAGCACCTTTGGTAAAAATCTCCCGCTGCTTAGCCATTTCTTCAGGCTTCTTTTTCCCCATTGCGCGACGTAATAAATCAGCGCCACCCAACGTATAACCAGCAAGCACCTGTGCGATTTGCATCACTTGCTCCTGATACAAAATCACCCCATAGGTAGGCTTTAGTATAGGCACTAGGTCAGGATGCGGATACTCTACTTTTGCCCGGCCATGTTTACGGTTAATAAAATCGTCGACCATGCCCGATTGCAGCGGCCCCGGGCGAAACAATGCAACCAGCGCAATAATTTCTTCAAAGCTATCCGGCTGCAAGCGTTTGATGAGGTCTTTCATGCCACGGGATTCCAATTGGAACACCGCTGTCGTCGCACACTGCTTTAGTAGCGAAAACGTTGCTTCATCATCAATGGGGATGACATTTATATCGATTGCGGGTTGTTTCTGAATCACTTTCTGGCGGTTAATGGCACGCACCGCCCAGTCAATAATAGTAAGCGTCCTTAAACCCAAAAAGTCAAACTTAACCAACCCCACCGACTCAACATCATCTTTGTCAAACTGGGTTACCAGACTACCACCACCCTGTTCACAATAAAGGGGTGAAAAATCGGTTAACTTCGACGGTGCAATGACGACACCACCGGCATGTTTACCCGCATTGCGCGACAAACCTTCCAGAGAGCGCGCCATGTCGATGAGTTCCTGCACGTCTTCTTCATTTTCGTAGCGTTCTTTTAAGGTCGCTTCTTGTTCCAGGGCTTTTTTTAATGTAATACCCAATTCAAACGGAATCAATTTTGCGATTTGATCCACAAATCCGTAAGGATGGCCCAAGACACGCCCCACATCCCGCACCACCGCCTTTGCAGCCATAGAACCATAGGTGATAATTTGCGACACTTTATCCCGACCATAGTGATCAGCAACGTAATCGATAACACGATCGCGGCCTTCCATGCAAAAATCCACATCAAAGTCAGGCATGGAAACGCGCTCAGGATTCAAAAAACGTTCGAATAATAATTCATACTTTAACGGGTCCAAATCAGTAATGGTCAACGCATAAGCCACTAAAGAACCAGCGCCGGAACCACGACCGGGACCAACGGGAATACCATTATTTTTAGCCCATTTGATAAAATCTGCAACAATAAAGAAATAACCGGGAAACCCCATATTAATGATAACGTCCAGTTCAATGTCCAGACGATCGTCATAAGGCTTGCGTTGCTCATTAAAGCCAGGGGCATTCGTATCGAAAAGAACCGCTAATCGTTTTTCCAATCCCTCTTTGGCTTGTTGACGAAAAAAACTGCCCTCGGTCATTCCCGCTGGAATGGGAAAATCAGGTAAATAATTTTTACCCAGCGACAATTCCACATTACAGCGCCGGGCAATTTCCACTGTATTTTGAAGTGCTTCAGGAATATCCTTAAACAGTTCTGCCATTTCCGCTGGTGTGCGCAAATATTGCTGTGGCGTAAAATTTTTGGGGCGGCGCACATCGTCCAAGGTACGCCCTTCGTGGATGCAAACTCTGACTTCATGTGCATCAAAATCACCCCTGGACATAAAATGTACAGAATTACTGGCAACAACCGGCGTATCAGTCTGCAACGCTAATGTCACCGCAGCATGAATATAGTTCTCTTCCTGGGGTTTGCCAGTGCGTTGCAACTGTAAATAATAACGATCAGGAAATAATCCCTGCCACCACTGCAAATGTTTTTTCGTCGCGATTTCGTCATTTGCCAGCAGCGCCTGCCCCACATCCCCTTGCGCACCACCCGATAACGCAATAAGCCCCGCCGTCTGCCCCTGCAACCATTGCCGTTGCAGTATTGGGATACCGCGCTGCTGACCTTCTGTGTAACTACGCGAAACAAGCTTTGTAAGATTTTGATACCCTTCATTATTTTTACACAGCAATACCACAGGATAAGGATGACCGTTGTCACTATCGTTGGCTAACCAAACATCAACCCCAATAATCGGTTTCACACCAGCTGCGATTGCAGCACGGTAAAACTTAACCATGGAAAATAAATTACATTGATCGGTTACCGCCACGGCCGGCATATTTTCTGCCGCAATCGATTTAACCAAAGGCTTCACTCTCACAATGCCATTGGCTAAGGAGTATTCAGTGTGTAAATGTAAATGTACGAACGTAGGACTCATGTCGATTTATTAAGATTTTAGTTTTCGAGCTAATATTTAGGCTAACATATTCGTTGATACCGCAACGCAAACGACGATGATACTGAAGATAAACGATTTTTTTTGGGGTATTCTTAATGTTCCGTTAACAGTGTTCCGTTAGCGAGTAAACGGCAACGCCCTTTCCTACCCCCTACGGTGGGGGTAGCGACCAAAATATCCAAAAATCGTTAGATCCCATCTATCGGCGTTGGCAGTAGAGATTCAGTTGATGTGTTCGATTTAATATTCTACACCATCCACCGGGCTTCATTTAAGCTAAATTTCTTAAATGAGCTTCCCTGACATTGCACAAATCGATAATAAAAAATTTGATGACCACCTTATCGATAAGCTTTCCTCAAAATGCCGTACTGTTTGCCCATCGCAAAAAATCTGACGCGAGCTGACCCCTATAATTCAAGTATTCTTTTCCAGTAATGTACACTTTCATTGGCCACCATCCTTGCCAATCCGTCGATGAGTCTATTGGAGTGTGCGACCTAATTGAAGATATTTTGAGTGACAAGGTGGCTTGCAAGAGAATTTGCGTGAAAAATAATAAATATTTTTATTGACAAACACGCACATCAGTAAGCATCGTAGTGCTATTCAAAAACCTAAAAAAACACCCAACGGACAAATAAAAGCGTCCCGGTTTTTGTTATCTCAAAAATACGCGCCATTTTTTTATGCCGCTGATGTAGGCGTTATGCGCTAAAGGTAAAAGGTAGTTATCCAGCAACAAACAAGGAGAAATAATGAAAATGTATAACAAAGCATTATTAGCATTCGTTGCTGTATCCATCATTATCGTTGTTACAGGATGCAGTCCTGCCAAAAACTTACGAAATGAAAATATATCAACAGTAACCTCTACAGATGGCAGTGCTATCACTTACGGTGTTCGTGGCCAAGGTGATATGACGATCATTTTTGTTCACTGTTGGACATGTAACCATGAGTTCTGGAGGCCACAGATAGAGTATTTTTCTCAAAAATATAAAGTTGCATGGCTAGATTTAGCGGGACATGGCTTATCTGGTAGCAATCGCCAAGAATATACAATGGCAGCATTTGGTGAGGATGTTGTAGCAGTAGTGAATGAAATAAAGGGGAAGAATATTGTTTTAGTCGGGCATTCGATGGGCGGCCCTGTAGTAATTGAAGCAGCCAAAATACTTGGCAACAAGGTCATAGCTGTTGTTGGCGTTGACACATTCTATACGCCCTTTAAATATCCAAAATCAGAGGCAAAAATTAGCGAGTTTGTAAAACCATTTGAAGATGATTTTAAAGGCACATCTGAGCAATTGGTTCGATCAATGTTTACACCTAAGGCTGATCCAAAATTAATAACCTCAATTATAAATCAGATGGCTAATGCACGTCCGAGCATGGGCATCAGTGCAATGTATGAAATATTCAGATGGAACGCAAAAAATGTTCCCTCTACACTCGATATGTATTCAAAGAAACTCCGTAATATTAATGGAGCACCAACTGGAGAAGAAAAAGCATTACACAAAAGCGTTAACCTTATCCCCGGTGTTGGTCATTTTGTAGCACAAGTTAAGCCTAATGAATTTAATAAAGCCTTAAATCAAATTATTGCTGAATATCAGCTTCATTAAACCAAAGGCACATAAGGCAAATTCAGCGGACGGTAAAAAGAACTCCGCCGCTGATTTGCAACGTGCGCAGCCTATCTATACCCGTAGCGATTGAGATTTAGGTCTAATGACACGCCCTATTTACGCCATGGCTGCGTTGAAATTCCTTGCAATAGAATGACTATTACGCGTCATTTCGCCTGGCCATGAAGAAAATATGATGCTCACTTAAACCTAAACTCCAAACGCTATGGGTATATACCCATAGCGTTTGATGAATACACAAAATGTGACATCGACCCCATTCATTTTATCAACGATTGAATTTCGCGAACCAAATACTCTGTAAAAGGGATAGAGCATGTGAAAGCTGGCGATACTGCATTTAACACATGAAATGATCGGTTATCACCTTCATGAATGAAATCCATCTCCAATTTTTTTTCTTTTATATTGACGAGTTGCGCCCTTATTCCTGGAGTTCCCCAATGCTTATAATCGTCAATCTTAATCCCCTCAACAAGGTTCGAGGCTAATTTTACAATATGAGGTTTGTAATATTTGCGCAATTCTTCAATGGCAAGTTTGCGGAACCCAAATTTATTTTGGGTAAACAAACCAAATTCTCGTGACACAATCTCAACCAACTCGCTGACATTTAAACCTCTTAATCCATTGTATTGCTCTCGCCAAAACGCGGGGATGGCCGTAGGACCAATTTTAGTTTTGTGACTTACCGTTTGAGTAAAATGTACTCCTAAGAAAGGGTTTCGCAGATCAGGCACCGGATAAATATTAGTCCGCATTGACCCGGGTAGTTCGGCACTGTAGAGATAAAGACCTTTGAATGGTAAAATTCTATAGTTTTTAGAAAAACCGTAAGCCAGTGCTATTTTATCCGCATACAAACCAGCAGCATTTATCACATATCCCGCTGCAAATTGCCCCTGATTAGTCAGTACAGTGTGTTTTTCCCTTCGAAGAAATGCTGTACCGGTCAAAACGCTCACGCCTGCATTAAGTACATCCTTTAACATGCAGCTAACAACTTCAGCGGGGTCTACCGATGAGGTCGTTGGTGAAAACAATGCTTTTTCAAACGTTTTAGCCCGTGGTTCAATCTCTTTCGCTTGCTTTTCCGTAATGTAGTCCAGTAAAACGTTGTTTTTATCGCCTCGCAGCTTTAACTCATTAAGCTGCGCTAATTCCTTCTCATTTTGGGCGACAACTATTTTCCCACAACGATTAATGCTTAACTTGTTTGCAACACAATAGTCCGTCAGTAATTTGTTACCCTCACGTGTAAAACGAGCTTTAAGGCTATCAGCGGTATAATAAAAACCGGCATGTAATACTCCGCTATTTCGACCA
Source organism: Gammaproteobacteria bacterium (assembly GCA_013152545.1). Taxonomy (GTDB): domain Bacteria; phylum Pseudomonadota; class Gammaproteobacteria; order SZUA-152; family SZUA-152; genus JAADGF01. Next base: position 14,029 of record JAADGF010000049.1, on the reverse strand, counting down.
CTGGCATGCAGTCCACAGTCCTTTTCTTTTTCAATTAACGTTACTTTACTATCAGAAAAATGCTTTTTAATTTGTTGGGCCAAATTCAACCCGATGATGCCACCACCCACTATCAAAAAATCAGTTTTTTTCATGAACTGCAATCATTCTTTTTATCGGGAGTCTCGAACAGGGGCCGCTATATCAAACAGTTACGTACCCATTCCGTTGCTTATCTTCTCTTTATCCCTAAACTGATTAATATGCAATGTAACGACTCAGCTTACGAGTCGTTACTGAACATTTATAAAATCAGGCTGAGCAGTTACTTACTACGCACTCTATCTCTGCATCTATACCCATACTTCTCACTAATGTTGTTATTTCCTTTTCATAAATTGGATTCATAATAATTATTTTATCTGGTTTATGCTTCGCAAGGAATTCGGGGGATTTTACCTGTTGCCCCGTACCCGGAACGTATTTTTCGCATTTATGTGGATTAAGATCGACGACATAATGAATGGTGTCGCGGGGATTAATCACATTAAGAAACGTGACGCCTTTTGAGCCCGCCCCCCAAACAACCGCTTGGTGTCCTGCTGTCAGAGAATTTTCGATTGCAGTACTCCAGTGAACCACCCTATCGTTATAATTAATTTCAAACGCATTCACATATTGGTCGATTTCGCCTAAATCATAATGCAATTGCGAGACATTTTTGCTCCCCTCTTTTGCCGGTTTTGCCTCAACATACAAAAATTGTCCACCAAACGATTCGCCAACTGCGTTGATTTCAAATCCAGCAGACTGAAATGCATTGACTAAAGAGCTTTCGCTAAAATATCCGCAATGTTCATAAATCAAATCCCAAATACCCATATCCTTTAACGTAAAAAGCACATTGGGAACTTCAAAATACACAACAGGGTCACTGTCACCAATGATATTTCGCAGGTTTACAAGAAAAGCGAGGGGATCTTCAATGTGTTCAAGTACATGCCTGCAACAAATTAAATCGGGATCAAGGTATGAATGTGTGTCACTAAAAAATTCTTGATAAAACGTTATATTATGCGGAATCGGCTCGTTACTGCGAACCGGATCATAACTTTTATCAAAACCATGCCCTTTGTTGTTGCCTCGATCACATAATATTTTTAAAAAATCACCTTTCCCACAGCCAATTTCTACAATTTGTCTTTCATTGACATTGTATTTATCGACTAGACGCTGCGCTAATGCATCAGCATATTCGTTAAACTTGGGGGAAAAATGCAAAGAATTCTCATAGTCCTCAGTATAGTCCATCAATGCTTCATCAAATGCCATGTTATACACATGACCACAATCGCGGCAGTACCCTAAATGAATAGCTCCCTTATTAACCGCCATAGATTGTGCATGACTATCCCACAATACGTTACAATACACGGGCATATCATTTATTTCGATCGTGCGCTTGATGCTATTGGATTTACATGCTGGGCAAGTGTCAGTCGTATTCACTACCAATAACCTCTTTTTATTATAGTGTTAAAGTGCAACGATATCGGGCGACAGCCCCATTTTTTGTAGATCACGTCCTATCTCGTCGCAATAGATTTGATTCATCACTAAAACAACGTCTGGCTTGTACTCGGCGAGGACACTTGGCGCTATGATTTTTTGACCTGTACCAGACATATAATAGCCCTGCCGATGAGGATTAATATCTACCGCATATTCCACACTGTTGTCGTGATCAAACATTGTCAGAAAAGAAACCCCTTTGGAACCGGAGCCCCAAAGTACAACTTTTTTCTTTTGTGATTTATACTCAGCAAGTCGCTGTAACCATTGATTTTGCTTTTCGGCAAATCGTTGAGGGAATGTCGCCACATATTCCCTTACTTTCTTAAGATCGTTTTCTTCCGGCAAGGGGGCTTGATCATCATCCGCACCTGGCATCGCTTCAATTGTTAAATATTGATCACCATATTCAGTTTCCAAACTGAGAACATTAAAACCACTGCGTCTGAATAAACGTGCCAGCGAACCAGGCGTAAAATAAGAACAGTGTTCGTAATAAATATCCTCTAGTGCTACTTCTTTTAATATTCGGGTTGCTTCTGGAATCTGAAAAAATACGATAGTATCAGGCCGCTCACCGATGGAGCGGCGAACAGTATCCATAAAACTGTGCGTCGGATGTATGTGCTCTAGCGTCATTTTACAACACACAAAATCCGCTTTGTAATCTGTGTATTTTTCAGAATAAAAATCGGTTATGAATTTCACGTTTTTTGCCGCTTTACTGATATTACGGTCTTCACGATAACCAGGATCAAAACCAACGCCGTGATTGTCACCAAGCTCACTTAACATAGTGATAAACTCACCTTTTCCGCAACCGATTTCTATGACATCTTTGCCATGCAAGTCATATTTTTTGATTAATCTGTCTGCTAAATTCTTATGAAATTTGTTAAATGTACCAGAAAACCCTTGGGTTTCTTCGTATCGTCCTGAGTATTCCGTTAATTTAGCATCAAATGCCATATTGGAAATAAATCCGCACTGCGGACAAAAACACAAGTCGATATTGCCTCGTGGGTATGATTTGGCCTCCTCTGGAGTCGCCATTAAAATACAACTATTCGTCGGTACTGAACGTTGCTCAAAGAACAATTCCATCCCACCGGCACCACAGCTGGGGCATTCGCGATTATTAGTCATTTCACTGCCTATTAAGAATCAATAAATATGTATTGGATTAAACAATTTTTGGCACCGGTATTGGCACTATAAATTTACCACCGGCATCCCGAAACGCTTGTTGCTGCTGCAATATTTCATCTGCAAAGTTCCACGGTAATATCAACACATAATCCGGTTTATCTTCCATCAGCTTTTTAGGATCGTAGATAGGTATGTGCTTACCCGGCATATAGCGGCCTTGTTTGTGTATGTTTTTATCCACCACGAAATCCACTAAATCCGTGCCAATCCCAACGTAATTGATCATCGTACTACCTTTGGCGGCAGCACCATAAGCGGCGATTGAATGACCTTTTGCTTTTAGATCTGTCAACAAACTCAATAGCTCATTCTTAAAGCTTTCAACCCTAAGAGAAAAATCCCGGTAATAATTGATACGATCAAGCCCTTCTTTTTTTTCTAAGGCTAACAATTCTTTTACAGTATCACTGACATTTTCATATTTCTCAACATATAAACGCAATGATCCGCCATGGATAGAGAGCCTTTTTATGTCGTTAAGATACAAGGAATGCCGCCGGAATAAGTTATCTAATGCAGTAACAGTAAAGTAACAAAGATGCTCATGATAAATGGTGTCAAATTCAATGTGGTCAATAAGGTCTTTCGCATAAGGAACTTCCATAACAGCGACACCATCATCCTTTAATAAAAGACCAATGCCTTCAACAAATCCGTTGGTATCCGGTACATGCGCCAAAACATTGTTACCGTGAATAACATCTGCACTTTTACCTTCTGCTTTTAATCGAACCGCAAGTTCCTTAGTAAAAAAGGTATTTAGTGTCGGCACCCCAATCTCTTCAGCTGCTTTAGCAGGGCCTTCAGCGGGGTCGATACCCAAAACTGAAACACCTTGCTCAATATAATTTTTTAACAGATAACCATCATTACTCGCCAGTTCGACCACGAAACTACTGTCGTTTAATCCTCGCCGTTGAATTAAATCCAATACATTTTCTCTCGAATGCTTAAGCAAATACTCAGAGAACGACGAGTAATAAGGATAATCATCACAAAAAAGTTTTTCAGCTGAAACGGTCTCCAGAATCTGCATCAAGCCACAGTCTTTGCAAAAAGTCACTTCCAACGGATAAGTGGGTTCTTGCATTTCCAAATGTTCTTCGCGCAGTAAACCATCTGCTAATGGTGTAACACCTAAATTTAAAAAAGAGTCCAAGTGCGCCGATCCACATGATCGGCAGGTGTGATCACTACTCATTAATGATGTCCTATATAGTGTGCAGATTCAATAATAACAACTATTGGATAACGGATACTGGATAACGGATGTTATTTCCAACGAAGATGATTGTCCAACTTACCTTGATCCACTAATTTTTTGATATGGGCAATACGCTTGTATCTTTCACCTTCAAAATCATCCACTGTCAAACCGACTCTTTGATAAGTTTCGTAAAGCTCTTCTATGCCACGCCGTGCCGTCCATTGTGGTTTGAATTCGTGTAATACTGTGGCAATTTTATTACAATTTACCCGATAACAGCGCTTATCGGGGCCAGCATCTTCAGCATATTCGATTCGGCTATTGGGCACGATTTCTTGAACCATATCGGCAAGTTCACGTATTTGGTAATTTTCAGTCGTGGTGCCGACATTAAATGCTTCGTTATAAACCGTTTCTTTGGGCGCATGCAAAGCCGCGACATAAGCACGACAAATATCTTCCACATGCACTATCGGTCGCCATGGTGACCCATCACTTTTCAAGTAGACTAAACCCGAAGTGTAGGCCCAGGCGGTCAGATTATTAACGACCAAATCAAACCTTAACAATGGGGAAACACCATAGGCGGTTGAAGCACGTAAATAGGTCGGACAAAAATTATTGTCCGCTAACAACATTAAGCCCTCTTCGACTTTGACCTTCGAAATCCCATAAGGTGTAACAGGGTTGAAGCCCGCTTCCTCCGTTAAAAAATTATCACCCGCTGCACCATAATTACTACAAGAAGAAGCAAAAATAAACCGTTCGACACCCGCTTTTTTCGCAAGCTGGCCCAACTTTACGGAAGCTACATCATTAATTTCTTCGGTTAATCCCGGCTTGTAATCTCCTAATGGGTCATTCGATAAACCAGCCAAGTGAATAATGGCTTCTATGCCATCCAGATCCGTAAGCACTACATCCCGAAGGTCCTTCGCTATAGTACGAATTTTCGGCAATTCGCCATCATAAAGACACTCCACAAAATAGTTTGTATCAAGGCCAACAACCTCATGCCCTTGTTGTTGTAGCATTGGAACCAATAGAACACCAATGTAACCATTATTGCCTGTTACCAGTACCTTCATAATTTTATTCCCACGTTTTCCACGGCGGATTGCCCTTTTGCCACATTTTTTCCAGCAAATGCTTTTCACGCAAAGTGTCCATACATTGCCAAAATGATGTATGTCGGTACGCCATTAGTTGGCCATCTGCCGCTAATCGTTCTAGCGGCTGTTGCTCCCACATGATGTCATCACCCTCTATATAATCGAAGATTTTGGGTTCCAACACGAAAAAAGCGCCGTTAATCCAGCCTTCGCTAGTTTGGGGTTTTTCATTAAACTCCATCACTCGATCACCATCAAATTCAAGGTGACCGTATCTTGCTTGCGGTCGAACCGCAGTCATTGTTGCCAGCTTACCGTGTGATCGGTGAAACGCTAGCAATTTATTTAAATCAACATCGGAAACACCGTCGCCCCAGGTAAGCATAAACGTCTCATTACCAACCCAGGGTTGCAGACGTTTGATTCGTCCGCCGGTTAGCGTCTTCGGTCCGGTTTCGACAAGTTCAACGGTCCAGTCAGGCAATTGTCTTTCTTGTGCGGAAATTTCGCCAGAACGTATTTTTACGACCATATGACCATTCAGAACAGAATAGTCTTTCATCCAACGTTTGATGTAATCACCTTTATAACCCAATGCGATTACAAAATCTTTATAGCCGTAATGGTAGTAGTGCATCATAAGATGCCACAAAATGGGTTTACCGCCAATTTCGACCATGGGTTTTGGTCTGATTTCTGTTTCTTCGGCAAGCCGTGTGCCGTAGCCACCAGCGAGAATTGCTACTTTCATGGTGAAATCCTTATGATTATTGAATGGTTTTATAATCAGACAAACCGCGCAAATTCTAAAACGTCCATCGGATAATTTTAAAATGACATATTAATGTGTCTGCATATGACAACAAATATGTAAATTGTATTATTCTGTTTCTGATGGAATGGGGTTCAGTCAAGCTGATAAAAAAGAATTATCCACACATTGCACTGAGTTCGCAAGTCCAAGCGCTTGCATTTTTGACTGCTTTACCTTTCATTATAATAGCTTGCACTACATTTAATTTATTGAGGCAACACTTACACTGGCATCCAGGTTTTGGAATTCACATTCAAAAACTCCCGCATTGCCTATTGTAGGCAACAACATATGGCGCATGAAATTATGGAAATTGACGTAACTGCGCACACGTTTTTACACTATACTTATATTCATTTTATTTTCAATAGGTTAACATTGATCAATGAAATTTAACAATCTTTAGTCACTGCTTATTGTAAAAAACTTGGCGGCAACAATTGGCGCAACAATCGACATACCGACAGAAGTCAACCCGATCAACAAAAAAATGAAATTATGCAGCAAACGGATGTGAATTTATGTCACCGCACTTAGTCGTCGCTCTTTCCTACCATGGATTTGGACACATGGGCCAAACGGCACCGATTATACAAGAATTAAAACACCATGTCCCGAACTTAAAAATCACCCTAAGAACGTCAGTACCGAAACACAAATTATTCGAAAAATTTGGTAAGGATGTCAGCATTATTCACCAAAAAATGGATGTTGGCATGATTCAAATGGATGCGCTGAATATCGATTTAGAGCAATCACTACAAGCCTATAGAGAATTTCATCGCGATTGGGAATCGAAAGTGACCACTGAAGCGTCTGTACTCAGTGGGCTAAAAGCAGACCTTGTACTTTCTAACGTGTCGTATTTAGCGTTAGCTGGCGCAAATAAAGCGAACATTCCCGCCATTGGGTTATGCTCCCTCAATTGGGCGGATATTTTTAAATATTTTTTCGATGGCAAAATAGGTGCAAAAAATATCCTTGCACAAATTAAAAACGGCTATAACTCAAGCAAATACTTTTTAGCGCCGAAACCGAGCATGTCAATGCCTAGCTTGCATCATATGCTTTCCATCGGCCCAATCGCCCAGCTTGGGGAAAACTGCCGCCAAAAAATTCTATCGCAAGCAAATCGGCCAAATGATACAGACATAATTCTGATCTCAGTCGGTGGAATGGACTTGGATATTCCGTTTGCGAACTGGCCACGATTCCCCAATACAATACTGCTGGTGCCGGACACATGGAACGCTAGCCATCCAGACATAATGAGTATCCAGCAATTTAACCTCCCGTTTATCGATTTGGTACGCTCCAGTGATCTGCTGATTACCAAGCCTGGGTATGGTAGTTTTGTAGAAGCGGCATGCTCAAATACACCTGTTCTCTACCTAGAGCGTAAAAATTGGCCTGAAATACATGATTTAACAAGCTGGCTGAAGAAAAAAGGGAAATGCACTTTATTAAGTTACAGCAGTTTCGTTGCCGGAGATTTTCACAACGCAATAAAGAAATTACTTGACGAGGCACCATTCGAGTTTAACATCAAACCAACGGGAATTAATGATGCAGTAGCGCGCATTCGGCAATGTTTATTATAATGATGCCTACGTACACCTTAAACTCGCTCATTGGACATCGATTAAAAACACATGCAGATTATCTCATTCGCACCAAACCCATGGAATGGTCCCTGGATGAATCGCCAGCAAATACTATCTCGGCTCGGAAAAAATCATCACATCATTTATAGCAATGGCCTTTGGAATCGCTGGCAAACTAACGAGGAACCATTTAGGCAAGCGCCTTTTCTTGGAGCCTATGCCGCCACCGATAATATATTGTTAGATAGCTCACCAAAATATTTATTGAGCTGGCCTACAAAACCCTTTTGGGATCAATTCGTGGTTCGACTTGGTGCCAGAAGATGGCGGCGCAAATTACAGCAGTTCAATTCGCAAAAAATTCTGGCATATGTGTTTCATCCTCATTATTGGCCACAGGTAAAACAACTCAAACCGGACTTTATTATTTATCACGCTTACGATCTATTTAGACTTACGCCAGGATGGAATGAACGATTGACAGAAAATGAAAATGCCTTATTGCGACATGCTAGTTTTAGCTTCGGTAGCTCTCAAGCGATTGTTGACGACTTAAACAAAAAAACCACTCGTCGTGATGTTATCTTTTTACCCAACGGCGTCGATTACACACTGTTCAGCGACCCTGACAACAGCAAAGGGCATGAACCCAATGACCTATCATCAATACCCCACCCTCGTATCGGCTATATCGGAAATATTAACCGAAAAGTCGATTTACCATTAATTGCACAACTTGCACAAAAAAACCATTCCTGGCAATTCGTTTTGGTGGGCGGAATAGCCAATCTCGACGAAGTAACAAGTAAAAGTTTGGTGGCACTACGCAAAGCGCCCAACGTTCATTTGTTAGGCGAAAAATTACCGAAAGAATTGCCAAAATATGCCACCAATATGGACATAAACCTGATGGCTTACCGCACAAGTGACAAGCTATGGACGCAAGCGGTATACCCCCTCAAACTGCACGAATATCTCGCCAGTGGCAACCCCGTTATTAGCGCAGATATTCCTGCTGTAAGAGAGTTTTCCCAGGTAGTTCAAATTGTTAACAACCATGCCACACACTGGGAAGAGGCTATTATAACGGCATTGAAGGAAGAAAAAGAATCAAATCGACTTGAAAGGTGTGAAGTGGCCAAACAAAATAGCTGGAGCGAACGAGTAAAAACCCTTGAGCAATATATCAGCACTTTGTCATAACGGCCTTAAACCTAACCGAGACCGGTCTGTTGGTATTTTATCTTCACTGTTGTACCTAAAAATGCATCGCCCAAGCTATCAGCAGTGATAAAAAAACACCAACAAACCCTACGAGACACCGCGCAAATTACGATAATATTGCAATAGCTTACCGCCGACACTGGATCGAATCAATAATGTTTTTAGTGCTTTTTTAATATCATTAACTAATTCCTTACGTGCAAACAAGGACCATTTGTTCGTCTCATGGTAACAGGCAATCCTCTGCATTAAAGCAATGGGGCTGCGTGTTATCGCCGCATAATATTCTCGCCACCAACGCCATGTCGGCATCACAATTTTCTCCCGTTTAGTGGGATCGAACCACTGTGCTCTTTCCGCATAATCCGGATTAGCACGCAGCGATGTACTCTCGTGATCGCGACGCAAGAACATTCTAGCCTCGACTTCATAAAATTTTCCGCGCAATGCTAACTCAGCCAATAGGACTTTATCGGACGCGGGATAATTACCAATACGTGCTGTTTCCCGTAATTCATCAATTCGCATAACGCCAAACACCGCATTACATTCACCTGGCGAGCGAAATCGTTCATGAAACTGTTGATACCGAGCCACAACACTATCCGACATCAAGTGCAAACCATCATCAAAATAATGCATATGCTGACCCTCGCCATCGATAATCTCCGTTTGCGAATAAGCCAATATAACATCGGGGTTTTGCTCAAGTATCGCCACGCATGCTTTCAAATATTCTGGCTTACACAAATCATCGTGGGCTGCCCACTTAAAATACCGACCTTTAGCTGCATCCACCAATAAATTATAATTTTTTGCAGCACCCAGGTTTTCCGCTTGGCGGAGGTATTTTATACGTGCATCCCGCCTAGCGAACGACTCACAAATGGATTGTGTTTCATCACTAGAAGCGTTATCAGAAATGAGTAACTCAAAACTCTCATAACGTTGTGCAAGTAACGATTCCAATGCTTCAGGCAGATACGTAGCTCCGTTAAAAACAGGGAGTCCTATGCTGACGGTTGGTATTTTATTCATAAAAATCCTGCATTATTAAACCTGACACATCCGTTGACTCGTCACTCTCACGACGATTCAACGGATGCGTTAAATCAAAGCCGGTAGCAGCGACTCAGATTACCTTTGGTTTATTCAACATCAAGGCAAACAGCCGTGTTGACATCATCATTGCAGCAATCAAAGGAGCAGCTAACGAAGCCTAGAAAGTTTACATTATTCGATGCGCTAATTGGCTGATCATTTTTATACGCATGCTGCTTAACCGTTCCAACACAATACTTTCCGAGCCACATGGTTTACCAAACAGCGTCCAAAATAACAGCGTCACTATAACATATAACGCAGCACCAATTATCATGCTGGAAAGCAGGCCAAACAGACTAACTAACATTCCAGATTGAGCACCAAATAATGATAGGTAATTTGCGATGCAAAAATACATGATAATAGACGCAATAGCCGGCCTCCAAAATATCGAACATATCGAAACCCAGCTTGAATGAGTCGCCTTGAGCACCAGATGGTAACTTAATGGCATTGTCAAAATTGAAACCGCTAAATAAGTCCAGGCTGCGCCTAATATTCCCCAGCTTTGCACCGCGTAGATCAAGCTCGGAATTAGAATAACAACATATAACAATGCCATGTAAGTAATGATTTTCGGTTTTCCTAATGCAAGGAACACAGACCCAATATTCGTTTGCATAGCCGAAACCACCCCAAAAAAAGCCAACACTTGAATTACCGGGATTATATCCAGCCATTTTTCGCCTAACAAAATCGGAACAAATAAAACCGAAGTGAGCGAAACAGCCACACCAATCGGTAGCGCAAAAAACATAATAATCGCTAACACATTTATAAATCCCTGACGCAGTTGCTGTAAATCTTTCGACATTGTGGCATAACCGGGGAACACCGCCCTATTTATCGGCGCAATTAACTCAGTGGTTGGCAAATTCGAGATTTCGTAACTAATGCTGAAAAAACCTAGCGCTTTACTACCTGCAATACGACCAATAACAAAATCTGCGGCACGTAATTTCAGAAAAAACAAAATATTATTGAATAGCAACCACGTTGAAAAACCAAATAACTCTCTGCTAGCCGCAAATGATATTCGGGGTCGATACGGATGCATGTAATAGCTTAAAATTGTTGCTGTTAACTTTCCAGATAACATCCCCACAATCAATGCCCAATAACTTTTCAAGGTAAATGCTAACGACACCGTTACAATAAAAGCAACGATTTTCTTACTCAACAACCATTTAAACTCTTTGTTAAATTCCATTTTTTTTCGAAAATCGACTACCCCAATATTTTGCAGCGAAGTAATCAACATTCCAACCGCTAAAAAATAGATCACCAATTCCAATCGTTGCTCTTCATAGAAAGCACTTGCCAACGGCGCTATTGCCACAAGTACCACAGCACTCACCACCCCGAAAACCACGTTAAAACTCCATGCCGTATCATAATGCGCTTGAGTTGCTTGTTGTTTTTGAATCAGTGCTAAATCAAAACTGAAGGCATAGAGTAATTCACATGCGGCAATTATGGACATGGCCATCGCAATCAATCCAAAATCTTGAGGAAGCAAAAGACGTGCGAGAATTATCGTACTAACTAGTCCTATGCTTCGTTCCAGTATTTTGAAAAGCACCATCCATGCCGCGCCCGTTGTGATTTGGCGACCTATGGTTGTCATCGTTTGAATAAATAATTGGATATCATTTGTGTCGGTGATTTTTACAATTTCTAAATTTAATTTCAAGGAAACATATAACTTATTGATTATAAATAAAAAATATAATAGGCATGAAAATTGCTTAAATCAACATTAACAGATTAAGTCAATCCCCGAAACACAATTGTAGACCGGGAGCCATACAGCGTTTGTATTACACAATACATTCGAGAATAAAGGCTGGACGTCTTGTCAAGATGTTGCTCTATCTTGAAAGTGAGCATACTTAAATTAGTTTAATTATTGCGTGCCACGCGCATTATATATCTTGGCCAAAATTATTGTTATTAAAATTTTCACTTGTATCGAGCATATTTTATGAATTCATGTTACAATTTTTGCGCTTTTTTATCACTATTGGTTTTGCTTGCCATTGGAAACGGAAACGCCATGTCAGCTCCTTCTTCGGATGATTTTCATTCAAATAATATTAACACATCAATTTGGTCTATCGTCGATCCTCACGCCGACTCTAAATTCAGCATCGACTCCAGCCGCCTAAGCATCCAAGTAGCGGCAGGACAATCGCATGATGTCTGGAACGCTGGAAATTTTGCTCCACGCCTAATGCAGGATATTACCGACGCCGATTTCGAATTGGTTACCAAATTTGATTCGATTCCTGCGCAACAGTACCAAATCCAAGGAATGCTGATCGAAAGTGATGCCGCCAATTTTATACGCTTTGACATTTATACAGACGGAAGCAATGCGTATCTTTTTGCTGCAAACTTTGTTAACAATGTTCCTCAGGTTATCATTAATAACAGCGTTAACCCAACCAGCCCTCATTATCTCAAAGTATCCCGTTTGTCAAACACTTGGCATTATTCATATTCAAATGACAATATAACCTGGACTCCGGTAGCAACATTTAATAGGTCTATGGTGGTGTCAAAGGTTGGGTTATTTGCTGGCAATTCTGGCGCCAATCCACCCGCATTCACGGCTTTATTCGATTATTTTTTCAACACGGCAGCGCCAATAGACCCGCAAGACAGTGGTTCAATAACGGATAATACTGCCCCGAATGTGTATAATCAAAACATTAGCGCCACAGACAGCAGTCTCTTTGTTCAATTCTCAACAGATGAGCTTAGTTCTGCCACTGTTCAATATGGCACAACGAATAGCTATGAGTTGGGCAGCGTCACAATTCCCGATTATCTATCAGACCATAACATCACAATCAGTGGACTATCACCACAAAGCCTTTATCATTTAAAAATCGTTGTACAAGATAGTCTTGGCAATATCCACCAATCGCAGGATCAGCAATTCGCAACGCTTGCGGCTGGCATCGGAGCCGGCCCAACCATCGACGCTTGGTATGGGAGCAATCAATCTTTCGGTCTTTTGGGTGTACCGCAGCGCTGGGTAAACATTCTGGGCAATGTGAACGACCCAGACGGCATAAATTCATTGCAATATTCACTTAACGGCGCCGCTTTTTTACCATTAACCTTAGGTCCCGATAATCGGCGACTGCAACGATTTGGCGATTTCAATATAGAGATCGATTACACAACTCTCAACTCGGGCGCCAATACCATTGACATTCTCGCCGAAGATACCCTCGGTAATAGTTCACTAACAACAATCAACCTTACCTTCAACACAAACAACAACTGGCCATTACCGTATTCGATAAACTGGAATACAGTCAGCAATATTCAAGACGTCGCTCAAGTGGTTGATGGCAAATGGTCGCTTGAAGGAACTACGATCCGAACGTCAGAGATAGGTTATGACCGACTCATTGCCATTGGTGATCTAAACTGGAGCGATTACGAAATAGTAGTGCCCATTACAATCCATGCAGTAGACGAAAATGCCAGCAGACCGGGCATTGGCTTACTGTTGCGCTGGCCTGGTCACTATGCCTGGGATACCAGTCAACCCCGTTGGGGTTGGTGGCCTATGGGTGCGTTAGGGTGGTATCGCTATGAACCTACGGGTCCTGGCACGGATAAACTGCGAATGCTCGGAGGCGACGGCAGTATTATTGATGCCGATAATAGCGGTAAAAAACTGACGATTGGCACAACCTATCTTTATAAAATGCGGGTTGAAACCCCCAACGGCCAAGGTAGCTGGTATCGCCTTAAAGTGTGGGAACAAGGCACTCCGGAACCGGCGTCGTGGGACTTGGAGTCACAAGAAAGCACATCGGACCCACAGAATGGCTCCCTACTATTGCTGGCACATCACGTTGACGCGAGCTTTGGAACAGTAAATGTCACCCCCATAGAAAATAATATTCCTGAAAATCCACCCATCATCAGTAATATTAACGTCAATGCCAACGACACTCTTGCATCCATCACCTGGACAACTGATAAACCAACGGACTCCATCATCGAGTATGGCTTGGACAACACTTATGGCAACTTAATCAATGATGCGACATTAACCACCAATCACAGCCTGGTACTGGCTGGCCTGAGCCCTGAAACCTTGTATCATTTCCAAATCAGCGGCACCGATACTGCAACACTAACAGGCGTCAGTGGCAACCAAACCTTTACCACCCCAGCA
>JAADGF010000046.1:12302-20409 GCA_013152545.1 Gammaproteobacteria bacterium | reverse complement strand
CACGTTATGAAAGACTAAAGCGAAATTATCAAGCCATGTTGTTTTTGGTCTGCTCAGTAATTTGGCTGGCTTAATTGTTAACGCCACCTAGTGTACTTTCTGTATATTTTTCAAACTCACCCTTTAATTGATGCTTTTTCCCGTCATAGGTACAGTCAACTTGCCCAGTGATAGCCCAACGCCGTTGCTTTAACTTTCTTTCCTTTTTGACATAATCTGCATTATATTCGAGTTTTTCAGATGCTGAACCGCCAAGATTTAATCCTACGTCCCATTCCCACTTGATTTCTGGAAAAACTCTTAGCTGTACTGAAGGAATAAAAAACCCCGCCGCAAGCGGACGGGGTATTTGGTGGCAACGTCTAGAATAGAGCCAATTGATGACTCGAATGTAATTTTTGGTATTCTCTTCCCTGGTTTTTTACATACTTCCCAATCATTGTTTCATTTCCATGTTTCCCTACCATGCTAGCAAAATAACCATCTGACCAAAACTCACCACCCCACAATTGTTTTTTCACCTGAGGGCACTGCCTGAACACCTCTCTAGCTGTGAGACTTTTTATCATTGTTACTAACTTGGTTACACTATATGTCGGAACTGATTGCACTAAAAAATGAACATAATCTTTGTCAGTGCCTATTTCTAGAAACTTGATTTCGTATCTTTTCTCGATTTCCAGACAAATATCTTTTAGTACCTTATCCACATGTTCATCAAAAACTGCCTGCCTATATTTGGCAGGAAAAACTAAATGGTAGATCAATACCGTAATATTGTGACTTTTATGTATATATTTGTTCATCCATACATTTTACGCCGCAAGCGGCGGGGAATATAACCTCGAGGGATTAAAAACCCAGCATCCCACCACACTTTAAATCAATAACTTTTCTATTAATCAATGTTATTCATAAAAATTATTTATAGAGTACGGCCGCTTGTAATTTCTATTAATAATAGAAAAATCAAACAAGTATAGTATTTTTTTAAACAATAACCACCAAGAAAGGGGACGAAAGAACCTATCATTTATCCCTAATAAATATATAATTGACTTTTTTTATCTTGTAATGATAGATTAAATTTTAACCAATGCAATCAGTTCTGGTGGCCAGACCAGTCTATTGCCAAGCCTCAAGTGAGTCATTGGGATTTTAAACCAGCATTAAGTTAACCAGATACGTGTGGAATAAAGAGTGATGAAGTTGCATTATATTAAGAATTACGATCGAGTCCTGTTTCAATTATTATTCAGGGAGCGACAGTATTGTAAAGGTCTGTATCTGTCCCAAACCGGCAAACCTTGTATTGGCTATAATTTCAATTTACAAGTGAGTGAAGTGTTTCTCTACGTATTGGAAGCATTAGGGTTTGATATACATGGCAAAAAACTCAACGGTGAGGCACTGGTCACTGAATACTATTACATAGGGTTACTGCAAAAAACGCTAACTGATACCCACACGAACGCCGATGCACTTAAACGTGCGGTTAACGACATTCTCGTAAAGCGACGCGAGGACTCTCGTTATCCACCATTTACAACTACGTGCCGAGTGGACAACTTTGTTATCAATCGTGAAGGCACCGCAACTGGCATCGCTTCATCGTTAATCAAACTATTTGAAAAAAGAGTTGATGACTGGTTGACTTCATTTGATTTTGATATTCTCAAATCGAATTCATACTTGTTAATGCGAAACTCTAACGAAAGAGCAACCTTGGTATCACTTGCAGCACAAGGGATATTACAATTATGCAACGGAAACTCCCCCATCAGTCTGACGCTTGCAGAAGCACTAGGCGATAATGACCGAGCAGAGTCCTGGTATATTATTCGATATAATCTGTTCAACAATATACCTGACACTGATTCGTCACCCAATCACGCCGTTTTAAAACTGCGCTATTATGAAAGTGAGTTATTTGGCCTGTACGACGAGGGTATTGACGAACACAATATATCCCGGGAACATTGTAAATCCATCTACGGCATGTTCAATCGGCATAAAAGCCGAATAATGAATCACGAACGACTGAATCGACCCTTAATATCGAAAGCAAACGACGATTTCAAGTTAGATAAACCAAACAAAATTCGCACGCTGGAAGAAAGCTTCAAGATTGCCTATAATTACGTGCGTTCAGATAATTATCTAAGCAAGATTTCAGTTCCAAAAAAGAAAAACAAGCCCTTACCTACCACCATCAAACATCATGATTTGTGGTTGAAAAGTGGTTGAAAAAAGGCGAGTCAGGATGACCGCCTCGGCTCTAAATATCCGGCTCAATTTGTACAACTTATTTTTTTACCGACCCTAAGAAACCTAGCGCATCCCTTACATTAGCTCATTAGCTAAACAAATCAATATCACTGCCCTTGAGGCCAAAACCCAATGCCTGTGTTGAGGCCTCCACTCCAGCCAATTTGCGCAGTGCACGATGAATGTAAGCGGGTGTTATTCGTACCGATTGCGGATTATTATCATTAACATCCGCCACTAATGAAATAGGGTCAACGTTAATGGCTTTATGTTCGTCGGTAGTTTGGCCCACGACACGGTTACCCGAAATCACCTGTTTACTGTTGCCCATGAACATCATGCTGGTCACGGGCCAGTGATCTTTACCATCACCATCGTTGTACTTATTAGTCCGTCCAAAATCGGAACCCATGACAACGACGATACGATCTTCTAAACCCCGCTCTTTGGCCTCTTGCAGGATACCATCGATACCCTGCAAAAAATCCATTAAACGCGGGTAATGATTTTGATCATGATTACTATGAGTGTCAAATCCACCTATTGCAACGTGGGCTGAGGCGGTTACGCCAGTTTCGTAGGCCGCCAGCGCAATACGCCCCTGCCGATATAAGCTGTGGGCCCGCCTCCTGCCGTTAAAATCGGCTACAGACTTTTCTGGTATTTGTTCCAGATTATCCGCCAGATCCGTCATATGGGCTGACGACCCTCTGGCAGCGCGCAGTTTTTCGATGGCAGATTTTATTCGTGTCAATTGCTGTGCCTCATAAACCGCATCAAGACGTGCCGCACTGGATTGATCAATGAGTTGCAGAATATCGTCTGAAAAATAATTGCGGCTGGAAGAGCTACCAGCATTCTGGCTACGGTTTGGGTAAGCAATTTCAAATAACGTGTTTAAGCTCCGGCTATCAATACGAACCGGTGTTGTCAAACCACCGCCATCAGAATAACCACCATTGGTAATGAAAGGCAATGCTTTGCCACCGGCTAATACACCAGCCACTAGGGCGCCAAAATTGGGGAATCCCTTTCTCCCCAACTCTCCACTCCAGTTGTGACGTTGCCCGTCGCTATGGGAGTTTGTTTGAGAATCAATCCCGTTAACAACTAATAATTTTTGAAAATATTTTTGAAAAAACGCCTTGGTTGTAAACAACTCGGTATTTGCTGCAAAGCTATCCGGCGGTGGTGCGATGGAAAAATTTCCAACCTGTTCGATATTAGCGCTGGAGTAATTGTTGATCCGATTAGGGTCCGTGGCATTTTCGTAACCTTTAGGATCACAAAAACTCGTTGGGTCCCACCCCCCTCTGGCATCAATGGTTATCCATAACGGGCCAGTATACCCATCGTGAGCAGCGTATAGCTTAAGGGAAGGAAGCAGCGGCAATGCACTACCAACACCCAGCAATCCGACCGTCTTTAAAAAATCTCTACGCTTCATTGCCTGATACACTCCACACCGTTATTGGCATTATCTCAATCATAATACTCGTATCCTCATTTTTTACTGATCGACAATTTATTCATAGAAAAACCTATAATCTGACATTAGATGAGCCACCACAGCCATCCAGGGTCTAACGGTTTTATTGTTGTCAATTCTTACCGGATGACCCGATGGCAAACCATTGCGGCAATCAGTGGGTATTTCACCTACTGGCGTTATATCGCGTACATCAACAAACAGCTGAAAGGTTTGATTAATTTCTGGCGCATCAATAGCAACTTCCTCGCCCAATAGTTGTTTATACAAATGCTGGATATTTTGCCTGATTCGAATTGCACCAAGTGCTGTCTCAGGAGTATCGGTAATTTCTGCGCCAGGGAATAATGATCGGCTAGTTCTCACTTTATCAAAATCCAGCACCACAGCATTGCAACTCGCCTGCAACGCAATGCGCTGCTGAACTCCAACCATCAAGGATGTTGGTGCGGTAGTGCGTTCAGTTACGGTATCTGAGTCAATGCCACCATATAGCAGATTATATGTCGTAAGATCGCGTAAATCCCGATTGGATGGGGAGCGCCAGCTATATCCCCCAGTGACGGCGCTGATTTTCCGGTGTAATTGTTCTGGTGTTAGCAGATGCCCCATTCCGATATTGGTAAAGTCAGCCGGATCTTCGTCATCACCAAGGTTAGCGGCGGTAAAATAGACGCTGCTCACTATTTTTTTAATTAACACTTTCAAATTAAAGTTACTGTCAACAAACTCTGCTCTTAATGTTTCAAGAAACTGGGGATCTTGCGGCGATTTCTGCCCGGTAAAACCAGTGAAGACTGTTTTTACCATTGAAAGAGAAAACCGGCTGTCTTGTGCTATCCGGTTTGCCAGCCAACGCATGGCAGCATCGCTGTCAGACTCTGGCAGTTGATCTGCAACGTCTATTGTATAGCCCGGCACCAACATTTGTTGTGGATTACGCTCACTAAACCAGTTCTTATTATCCCCTATATAACGACCACGGTTGTTCCAGTTTTTAAACAATCCGGCGATAGGATCAACGGTGTCATGACACACCCGGCATTGCGGGTCCTCGTAAGTTGGAAAATCACCAATGACATTATCCAGATTCAATCCAGCACGATCCGCCAAACCTTCGACATTGGTATCCAGAAAATAAAGAAAGGTATAACGTGACCGGGCGCGATTCCTGTTGGTGTTAGTGGATGGATACCGGGTTAGATAAGTCAAAGTAGTCAGTAATCCAGCATGAGGGTAATTGACCAGAGAGTCATTAACCATTCCTTGCAGCTTCGCCTCTTTAAAATTATTACGGTCATGCAATGTTGCCGCATCGCCGTATTTAAAACTAAATGATGCATCATTCACATCGGCACTAAATAAAGTTGCAGTATACGGATTTACTAACAAATAGTCGGCGGTTAATATTTCAGTAAAGGGTCGGTCGTTTTTCACCACATGGGCGATTAACGCCAGCGGCGCTTGTGACAGACCGTAGTTAGCATCTTGCCGAATTTGATTTCGATCCTCTGAACTATAACCCTGTTCATCAAGCGCATCCGCTGTAAAATAATTATCATTGGGAAAATTCGATAAATCAAACCGACTTAGTGCCCGAGTTCCTGGAAATGCATCTAATAACAGCAAATCATTAAATATATGCTTTAATCGTGCATAAAACGGCTCCTCAGTAAACAGTTGATCAATAATATTATTAAATGCGGTTTGTTGTAATGCAATATCACCACTGGCCGCATCAACAGCTTGCTCTTCATCAAGTGTTGGCAAACGGCCTGACAATGCCAATGTGGTTTTTCGCAACTGCTGGTAAGGTGTATCATGCACTAACCCAGCAAGATTTTTTTTCGTATCAACACAACGGTCAAGCTTATCGACCATTTCCTGAAAAACACCAAATTCTGAAGCGTTTTCGTCAAACAGTGCCCCGCCATTGTGGTCACCGTTACTATTAGTTGGCTTGCTTAGTATCAGAGAACGTTCATTGCCATCACGCTTTGCAGCCACCGCTCGAAAGGAATTAAAGTTAAGGAGATTGAAGTCATTGAATGTTTCATCGACCAGATTTAAGTCACTGCTGACATTATCAATTTCATGACAAACAAAACAGCGTGATTTTAAAATAGGCCAAACATCGCTTTGAAAAAACCCCTGATGAGACGAGCATTCGAGTGGATCTGGATCGGGGAGCGTTATCGGCTGTGATGGTTTACTATCTTCACTACCACAAGCGGTTAAAAAAATAGGCAAAGCAATGAGTAAGCAAAATCCGCCATATATCTTAATATGTTGATACTTCATTATTAATCCACAATTCCTCAATACATTCACTATCCGCAGGACTACTTAGGTAATTTAACTCAAGCAACTTAACGTCCATCCCTACTTTAGCTAAATACTACTTGAGTTTAAAATTAAATACAGTACCAATATCACATTTACTAATAATATTTTACGATTAAAAACCACCCACTTGTACTGACTTCGCCATATTAATATGAATATATACTCAGTTGCCATGTTTGTGACCACACTGAGGAAGGAGCAAGCACTGACTGAACACTGGCAACTGATCATTAGCGCTATCCTGGCAATATTTATCAAAAACAGAAGCATAGATGTGCAGCGAGTGTATTAAATCGAATTGACAAACCGTAGGGGCTTATTCTTGGGACGACACTGGAATACAGCTTCTGTATTGCGCTCAAAGGCAGGGGAGATCCATGTGTTATTTATCGTCAGCTGGATATTAACAACCGGGATAAATTAGTTTTCCAGGCGCAAAAAAATAAGTGGTACTCATGACGTTCCCCCGCGACGGCGACTATTCTCGGACAGGCATCCTCGGATAACATTGTCGAATCCAGCGCTAAAATCGCTTAAAATTACAGCAAACGATTAAAATATTGGCACTTAGGAGTCTGTATTGATCAGCAACAGAAAAACAACTTCCACTCGCTTTTACCAGCCGCCTCTCATCCTCTTCTCGTAAAAAACGACTAAAACCGTATATCATTTACACATTGGTGCAGTGATCAGCGCTAACCTCATGGTATTTTGACGAAAATACCCAAAAAAAACCAAACAAGACAGTGACAAACCGTAAGCAATCCCTATAATGCGCCCATGTCGGCAAAAAAGCACAAAGAGAAAGACAACACCATTGCGCGAAATAAAAAAGCGCATCATGACTACTTTATCGAAGAACGCTTTGAAACGGGTGTGGTATTAGAGGGTTGGGAAGTTAAAGCAATGCGCGCAGGGAAATTGCAACTGAGTGATAGCCACGTCATCATTAAAGGCGGGGAAGCTTGGCTGTTAGGGGCGCATATCAGCCCTTTGCAAACAGCCTCCACGCACATCAATCCTGACCCGACTCGAACACGTAAGCTATTGTTACATAAAAAAGAACTGAACAAATTAATTGGTGCAGTGGAACGTAAAGGCTACACAATC
The DNA here is from genome assembly GCA_013152545.1 of Gammaproteobacteria bacterium. Lineage (GTDB taxonomy): Bacteria > Pseudomonadota > Gammaproteobacteria > SZUA-152 > SZUA-152 > JAADGF01. The sequence continues at coordinate 13,196 of JAADGF010000046.1, read as the reverse complement.
GTTCCGCTCTCCATGTATTGGATACGGGGCAAAGCCAAAACCGGAATCGGTCTCGCCAAGGGAAAACAAAAACATGACAAACGCGCCACCGAAAAAGACCGGGATTGGCAGCGCGAAAAGCAACGTATGTTCAAACGCTAGGAGCCATTGTAAAACCCCTTTAAACAACTTAAGTATCATGAAACAAACCATAGCATTGAACTACCGAAAGCGATAAACTGTCCTATAATTAATATTTGGGGGCGACCTGGCTTCGACGTGGGTCACAAAACCCGAGGTGCATGCCGAGGTGCAGATTACCTCGTAAATCCATCTGCAAACCATTTAGTTGCCAACGACGACAACTACGCACTAGCTGCTTAAACACCAGTCTTAGTGCCCTCAGCCTGATGTGTGCTTGTGCACTCAGTTCACTGGGGTCGACTCTCACAGGATCGCGATGAAGCACGTCTGGGGTGGATTCGTTAAAACTTTCCAGAATCGCAGTAAGTCTTCCCTGCCCGTCGGGTAGTTTACTGTTAAATAAATAGACGCGGATAAGCATGTAGAGCCGAAGGCGGAGGATTTGCGGACGCGGGTTCGATTCCCGCCGCCTCCACCATCTTGTATATAGAGTCCTAATGAGCCCTCACAAGTCATTAGGGCTTTTTACTACCCCGACGACACTTTACTTTCTGCAGTTTCTGGTTGATTTTACTATTCAATGGGTGAAACTGCCTCACTATGCTACTCTTTCTCAAGCTACAGAAACGCCGATACCCTGATCAATTACGCTCACCACAGCAAAACCATTACAAACTTTCAACCTAGAATCCTCAGTTGGACGGGGTGAAGTGTGCGTTTGCGGCGGTGTAGGACAAGGCGTAACGACGCGGAATAGTGATTCTATTCCAA
>JAADGF010000046.1:0-12240 GCA_013152545.1 Gammaproteobacteria bacterium | reverse complement strand
GCAGGTGATGCAATAAATTGATTTCAATGCTATTCATATCAATAACTTAGTATCAGAATGGAGCGGTCAACTGAGGATTCTAGGTTCAATGAAACAATGATAGTACTACCTTTAGGTTTTAAATAACGGCAAGCATTATCGATGATGATAATCAGCAATAATTGTTTGAGACGCGATGCGGCGCCATTGACGCTAAAACAGCTTTATCTTTACCCCGAAGTGTCACTTCCGCTTCCCCACGTATCACGGTTAATGCCGTACGCAGTTCATGGCTGATATCTGCAAAAAAAGTGCCGCCGTACCTGATCGATGTGATGCAGCTTTTGATTGGCCTCATAAAGCTCTTACGTACCACCACTTTACATTCCAGTTCCGAGCGGGCATCCAGCAACTCGGAACGCTGCTGTGCCAGGTCATCGGTCACCTGATTAAAGTTTTTCGCCAGATACGTGAACTCATTACGGCCCTTCAGCACAATGCGGTGCGTAAGATCATTTCGTGCCAGTTGACGAATTCCTGACATCAAGGCGGTTAGGGGCTTCCAAACTGCGTAATAATGCCCACCCCAGCAACACCGCAGCTACAGGATTTGTTGAAAATTAAACAGAAACCTACACGAAATGACTAAACCGCAACACCGAGATGAGGGTTATGGGTTGATTTGAGGTATTTTGAAAGTACGGTATAAAATTGCTGAATATCGATCGGTTGCATTATACAGTCATTGGCGCCAGCACTGACATATTTTTTCAACTCGGATGGCTCGTTATGCAAAAACATACCAATAATTGGCTTATTATAGCCTTGACTACGAAGCGTCTTAGTAAGCTGAAGACCATTCAGCGCCGGTAATTTGGTCGCCGTTAGCACCACGTCATAATCGCGGGACATTGCCTGTTGTACGGCTGATAACCCGTCACCGACGACATCAACAGTAGCACCCGCATTATGTAAACAGTTATTGATCAAGGTTTTAATATTAGCATTGGCCTCAACCAACAACACATGCCCGGCAATAGAAAATAACGATTTGCCAGTATTTTCCGTTACACCTTCGTCGAACATCTCTGCGCGGCTGTAAAACCAACGCGTTGCAATCGTGTCACCCACCGCAGTTGATACTTCAAAAGTGCTGCCTTGTCCCTTCACGCTGTTAACAACAACATCGCCACCAAGGTTTTTCGCCAGTTGTTTGGCAATACACAAACCCAATCCGGTACCACCAAATTTACGGGTAGTGGAGGTGTTAGCCTGAGAAAATGGTTTAAACAACCGGCTGATTTCCCTCTCATCCATACCGATTCCAGTATCGGATATGCTAAATATTAATTGCTGTTTACTTTTAACAAAACGAATTTTAACCTTAACGCCACCTGACTCGGTAAACTTAACAGCATTGCTACACAGGTTAAACAAAATTTGTTTTAAACGCGTTGGGTCAGTGACAATTTCCATGGGGATTGGAAAATCATATTCAACATCAAATGTTATTCCTTGTTTTCGGGCACGGTCTGCAAACATGGATTCCATATCCACTATCAGGGAAATAAACTCCACATCCATATGTTCAACAGATAGCTGCCCTGCCTCTATTTTTGACAAATCCAGAATATCGTTGATAATGCGTTGCAAATGCATACCACTACGTATAATCGAATCAATTTCGTGCGCAACGTCTTCGGCACTCTGGTCTGTATCCCTTAACATATCTGAGTAACCCAAAATTGCTGTTAAGGGTGTCCTGATTTCGTGGCTCATGCTCGCTAAAAATGCACTTTTTGCCCGATTAGAGGCCTCCGCATTCGCAGCGGCCGTTTCTAGAGACTGCTCCTTTAACTGATTCTCCATTGCCATCCCTATCCAAGCCGCCACAAACTTAATCAGTGTAAAATCACTCTCACTAACGTTAAACTTAATGGGCTTACGTTTGGAAAAACTGATAATACCAAAATCCTGTTGCTGCACGCGAACACCTGTACCGATATAGCACTGAATACCCAACAACCCCACTAGTGGGTGATTTTTATATTCCGATGCAGCAATGTTATTGATCACAAGAGGACATTGTGACGACAACGTAGTATGGCACAAGGTTTTTTCGACCGGTAACACAATACCTTTTTGTACAGTATTATTGTAGGGCGTTATGATAGTCATAACCGTAGTGGATTTCCCGCCCGGGTTGAGACGTTCTACGAGTACAGTGTCCATACCCAGCATCTTGCAGCTACACTCCAATAGTGTTCGCATTTTATGCTCGATTGTTACACCCCGTTGGAAAATAATTTCGTGTATTGCCTGTAACCGATCATCGTTAGCAGGGCTGACGACCTCACCTCTGGAATCACCTCGCCACATCAGCAACAATGAAAACAAACTCAGAATGCCTCCAATACCACTCAGTAAAATAACAAAAGGGAATGCTGCACGACTTGGTGATAGCGCATCAACACGTTGTTCCTGATACCCGTTAGTGGTGTTATTTGGTAGCCACAAAAAAGCAGATGCTGCAAACAGTAGCAATAGTACGATTAAAATAGCTCGGACTAACGATTTGGTGTGTCGCTTTAGCAACATTAAGGTAATTTTCCCTATACTCCGGCACAAATATGTCATTAAACCTAAAACCATCCGTTGGGCGCTTTTTTTAGCGCCTTACATGCCCTCCAACAAATAGTTTTAGGTTAAATTAATCCTTTGATAACCACCTACATCGACGTTAAACACAGACAACTTTAGTGATATTTAAACACTGAGGATTAACACTCGGTAGACCTGCATAGCTTATTAAAGCACGAGGCAATTGAGTGGTAAGTCGAAGAAGACCGGTTGGGATTGAAAAAGTATCGGGTTATGCTACGCTAACCTCACTTGCGTGTTTATCACTACAGGCTATCAAGATGGGTTATATCAAAACAGATAGTCAAGACACCAACAACCGTTACACCAATCAAAATCGACGGATAAGCTTGATAAAAACGTTTAAACCGTATTTCGCGATAACCAAGACTCGCACAATTTGATGTTACTAACATGCATGATGCTCAGCTAAGTAAGGGCCTGGTATTACACAACCTGCATTGGCCATAAATCAGCTTTTTATAACCGCTATTAAACAACCATGAAACCACAGATTTTTTTCGATGTTCCGCATTTATACTACTTACCGCAATTTTTACCGATTTACCGAGAATTAACTCACCACGATGTCGATGTGAAATTTACGATTTATACCGATATAGATGGTAAAGCAATGACCGAGGTATTGAAAAACGTTGTAAAAAAGGAGCAACTACCCGTACATTGGGTATCCACCTTACAAGATGGACGACGGCTTTACGAACAACATCAACCAACGTGGATCATCTTTGGTAACACCTACAAGTACCTTGATGATCTTCCCGCAAGCATAAAAACAGCGATGGTGAATCATGGTGCTGGCATTAAGTCTGCCGGACATAATATAAACGCCTGCCGGTTTGATATTCGATTTGCGGAAGGCACTTATCAGTTAGAGCAGCTAAAAAAACATTATCCGCCCGGCAACTATATTGATGTTGGTTTTTCAAAACTTGACCCCATTTTTAACGCAGACATAATGACGCCTGCATTAGACTTAAAAACCTTGGGTTTGGATATCAACAAGCCCACCTTGCTTTATGCGCCCACTTTTTATCCCAGTTCCATCGCGTTATTTTCAGACAACTGGCCGCAACAATTTTCAGACTTCAATTTAATTGTCAAACCCCACTTCTTCACTATTACCAAAAAAACATATCACCAGCAGCGCCGTAAACTCGCACGCTGGAAAACAGCACCCAATGTATACGTTGCTGATAGCAGTGAGTATTCCTTATTGCCCTTTTTTGCAACGGCCGATTTGTTAATAAGCGATGCATCCACCGCACTTTTTGAATTTGCCGCCTTAAACAAACCCGTAGTATGGTGTGATTTTTTAAAATTACGCTGGACTTACCGAGGGCCTTTAGCTTTTCGTTATAAGAAACGTATGGACCAGGATATTTTACGTTATGCCGACATCGCAGTGCACGCCTCACACTACAATCGTTTGCTAGACATTGTAAAACAACAAATCGATGACCCCGGTGAATTCGAAACCCAGCGCAAAGCCTATGCAGAACGGTTATTGGGGCGGCTGGACGGCAAGGTTTCTGAACGAATTATCAAAGCATTACTCGGCACACAAATCTAAACGAGTGATGATATACCCAAAACGTTTAAGATTTCGGGTATATTCTTGTTGAAGCACCGCAATTTGAACTACTCAGCAAGATAAGCGACACCCTTATCCAGCCCAATGATGCCGATACTCGTACTACGACCTTCCAATTCAACACTGGCCAGGTGTTCAGGTGGAAGAGGTAGAGCCGTCTGTGAAAAAGCGGCGGGGGGAAGTTGCGCCAATGCGCGCCTGGCGGCATAGTGCGCACCACGAACTTTCTTCGCGCCATTATTCTGCTTAAACAGGATAGTCATGGGCGAATTAACGGTTGACCATTGACCCTTATCAATATTATTCGGCTCATCACCATCAAATACTAGGTAACTGTATTTTCGATAATGGGGTAATTTACGACTTAACCCAGGAATTGCCTTAGAGTGTCCAGCACCTAACCATAAGAAGGTCTGGTTGGTGTTTTTTGGGTTACGCACGGCCAACAAAACTGAATGTTTGTTTTGCTCAAATTCTCTTTCGGCAATGCGAACCTTATTCACTGAAACATCCACATTTTGGGATTTTAATGCTTCATCCATAACAGACTGAAACCGGTTGCGCCAACCTAACAACCAAACCGTCTTATCCTTAGGCAATGACTCAATATCTGAATCCAATTTAATGCGCCAATCACCTGCCTGGGAACGCTGCCAACGTTCTGCCAGTGAACGATAAGCGGCCTGACTGACACTGTCCGCTTTCGAGGGCAACAACACCAAAACCTGTTCGGCACCAAACCCCTGCGACAGTGCAGCAGGAATCTCCGCCGCATGAAGACGACGAAAGATATCAAATTCAGGATCTACATCCAGTCGATAAGGTTTTTCAGATAAGGTAAATGAAAATTTTTGTTGTCTTTTTGTCATGAACACCGCAGCCTGGTGCGCATCGGCTCGACCCTGAAGGTGTACGGCAACAGGGATGGACAAACGATAGGGTTCACCCATTTGAGTTTGCTCGATGGTAAAGCTTAACTGATGGCCACTGTCATTCTGACTCACACTGGCTGCCAACAAGTTTAATGTGGGTGCACCCGTCCTTGCCACCCATTGCTCAAACACTGGCTGCAAATTTTTTTCAAGCACATTACTCATAACCGTTTGAATATCATTAAACCCGGCAACTTTGCCGTTAAAACGTCGATAAAAATGTGCTAAAGATTTTGTAAAATCGACGTCACCAAACGCTTGTCTTAACATATGGAAAAACATTAATGTTTTTCCATATCCAACAGCTTCTGTTGCTGAGCTATGACGTGAAATAAAATCGGTTAACGGAAAATCCTGACCCGCACTAACAAAATCTGTGTACTTTTGCAACACGCTACGCCGATGTTGCGCGCCCTGCCCTCGTTGCTCTTTAATTAAATGATCTGCTAAATATGCGGTTAAACCTTCCGCCCAGTTGCCATTATCGTAATCCACAAAAACACCATTACCCCACCAATTATGCAATATTTCGTGCGGGTAGGACGAATGCATAATGAAAGGAAAACGCATCACTTTAGGCCCAAGCAATGTAAAGGACGGCATGCCATAACCGGTTTCCCAAAAATTCTCCACTAATGCAAACTTATTGTAGGGATAGGGTCCAATTAAACGACTATACATCGCAATATATTGCCCCGTGACATCAAGGTACTGTTGCGCCAAGGCATCATCTGCTTCACGCATAAATACCATTGCTGTGGTGGCACCAATACCTTGCGAATACGCTTTATATTGCCCCGCAATTAAATAAATATCATCCTGCGGTAATGTTTCAGTCCACACCACATTACGCTGGCTGTTAACAACAGTATGTTCTGTTCTTACACCCTGGCTAACAACATCCCAGGTTTCCGGCAACTGCACTTTTAAACGAAAGCTTAACAAACCATCCTGAGCAAAACGGGGAAACCAAGCGGTTGAACGCGCCAAGAAAACCCCCTGCGCATCAATTAAACCCGGCGTTCCATTAAAGCGCGCGTATTCTTCACTGGACGGCTGCGTATTATGGGCAATTTTACCACTGTATTTCAGTGAAATTTTACGTTGGCCTTTACTGATTTGAATACTATAGCGTTTAAGCGGCACTGCTGCATTTTGCGGCACTGCCGGAAAAGTCTGCTCATCATGAGTCTGGATAATATTTGATGTCGTACCGATTTTTAAATTGCGGTGTAATACAAAGGGTAGCAACCTGTCGGCCGACGCAGGAGATGGAAAGGTAATCGTATCTTCTACTGTTAACGTTGCCGTAAACGGCTCTATTTGCACATCCAGTTTATGATGTATCACATCATTCGAGAGAACGAACCCGGGATAACCGATTAATATAAAACAAACACCAACAATACTGAGCAATCTGAACATTTTAAATCTTCTTCTATTATTTTAGTCAACAACATTTAATCGAATCGAGAGAGATTATAACATGATATTTTAGTTGTGCTCGTTGTGGCTTAAGGGTCTATAAAAAATAAGTTGGACAGATTGCGCCGGATATCGTTTCGTCTTCAAGGCTTCCGCCATCCATGGCTCACGCCTCCTCTTACCGACTTCCATATAGGCAAGGCGCGGAAATGGAGCACCCCAAGGGCACTTCATATCCAGGGCACATACTCGGTTGTCTGTAAGCTTTTCCGTAATACCGAAGACGTAACGTTATTTTCTTTACAGACCCTCAGGCGATGCGATGGCGGAACAGCACTGTATTATATTGGATCGCCAGAAGGGTCGGTTGACGTTTCGTTTTCATCTCGTTTTCATCAATACTGAAAACAGCAGCCTGTTCTTGCGGATTCATGTATAAACCGACCACACCTCGCTGTTTGTCCACAAATGCAAGGCCATTATCGATATTAAACCTTTTAATCAGACATTCTTAACTGAATTTATCAAAAACGCGTTTAAAACCCGCCATAATTTCCTTCACAGATTGTATTGTATTAATATCGCCGACACTTTTCCCCGCTTGCCAAAACTCCATCTTACCCGTTGCATGCAATAACGCTCTCTTTAATTTCCAGAGTGACGTTAACGCATAGAGAGTACGCATTATTGTTTTTGTGACACCGCCTTTTAACATCCAGCGGGCAATGAATCCTGCTCTTGTTCCAATACGCCGCACATAGGGGGTTTGAATCAACGCGACAGGAATCCCGGTGATACGCTCACTTAACACAATATCGGACTCGCCAGCCGCAATAATCGCCTGTTTATAAGCAGTACTGGCGCTACACTCATCAGTAGCAATAAACCGCGTTCCCATTTGAACACCATGATACCCTAGCTCCAGCACATCCCTGAATTGATCTGCGGTACTGACGCCACCAGCGCAAATCAGGGGAAGATTTAAGTCGTGCAATTCTTGAAACAACATTTGATGAGTTTTTCTACCTGCATGGCCCCCAGCACGATTGTTTACCGCAATTAAACCATCCACGCCAGCATCGACAGCTTTAAGCGCCCATTTACGCTCGGTGACATCGTGATAAACCACGCCACCCACCTTCTGTACCCGCCTAACAACCCAGTTAGGTTTACCCAACGAGGTTACAAAAAAACGAATCCCCTCTTCCAATGCAATTTCCACCCAGCGCACCATGCTCTGATGATACTTTTTTGACGATCGCTCAATGAGGGCATTCAAACCTATCGGTTTATTAGTAAACTGACGAATATGGCGTAAACCCTCACGAAAATCATAACCATGCACATACGTCAATGAAATAGGCTGAACCACGCCAATCCCCCCAGCTTCTGACACCGCAGCAACCAGTTCCGGGTTACTACAGGGATACATGGGGCCGCCAATAATGGGCAGTTCAATCCCAAGCTGGCGAATCAGCGGAGAGTATTGATTATCCATTTTCATGGAATCGTTTTCATGACATCGTTTTTATGAAATCGTTTTTATGAAACAATAATCCGTTCCAACCGCCACTTTACGCGAACACTGGCAACGATCTGATGTTCTTGATTGTGAATATTAGCCTGCACATAGTAGTCCATTTTAGCATCGATACCAGGAATGGCGCACTGACAATCCGCAATGAGTGTGCCACGCGCTTTCTTGAAATATTCCGTTGATATTTCAAGAACAATACCCCGCACCGTATCAGGTAACCCAGCAGTGAGAGCCAAGCCACTGGCTAACTCACCCAGATTAGTCAAAGCAACTGCATGAATTGAGTTAAGATGATTTCGTACGGCCCTTTTGTCACGTAAACGCACCCGGGCGTAGCCCGGCTTGATGACTAGCACCGTTGCACCAATGCTACCGGAATAGGGAACCAGCCGTTTGATTAAAAAACTAAATAACGGGATTCCGCCGGGAAATGAAGTCAGTACGTTCCAGATGCTTAATAGTTTCTGTGCGGGAGATTTATAGGCAGACACAATTACTGACCGTAGTTAGAACACCGGAGTCGTTGAAACAGCGGAAAAACACCGTTTTCCGCTATCGTTCTAATGATTTTTGTAAAACAATTGTCGCTATTATGCTTAAGAATAGGCACTGACCACCTACCGATTGGCAATTAATCGCTGTTACCCATTAAATTACCCTAAATTATTGTGCCTTGATATCACCAACAGTCTGAATAATTACTGGATATCCGTCAAGCTCAGTGGGCAATTCGGCTGGTATCGCAGAACGTGGTTTATCCAAACCGATCATGATGACCATCTCTCCCTGAGGATTTTTTCCAATACCAATGGAGCGCACGCCTTCTATTGCCATCAGCGATTGAACATATTTTTTCTTTACATCCTGTATTGAGCCAGATACCATATTCGCCTCACTGAATCCACAATCCATTATTATAAGTATCAGAAGTGCACTACTAGTGCTAATGCGCATTGCTACAAACTCACACCTAATGTTGAAAAAACATTTTCGATACGATTAATAATAGTGCTATTTTCGCTACCTGCAAACAACAATCCTACCAATTGATCGTTTTTGCTTAAGACCGCTGAACCACTGTCACCACCCTGGCTCATACCGCCAGCCACTAACTGATCCGTGAATCGTGCAACCTTACCAGGCCCATATTGCACGTTAACCGTCGCTTCGATTTGCAATATTTCCCCCGTAGTGAACTCTGTCGTCCGGCCGCTTTTTTTAATGGCTAAGCCGAGTTCACCCGTTGTTGTACCTTGTATAGCACCAATTTCCAAAATTTTATGATCAACATCCTGCCGATCCACTGGCTTTGCGATAGCGGCATCGACCAGATTTTCCACCACCTGGGTTGAAATCGCCTTGAGGCGCGCGTGGCTTCCCATGATACCAGCAGTACCATTAAGAAAACTGGCGACTGAATTGGCAATACCACAACCGGAGTCGCCACCTCCCCCGCCGCCATCATTATCATTGCCAAAATCAATTTTAACGAAATCTTCTAAGTGTGCAATTAGGTCAGCCGGTAATGTACCACCATCAATGGGCCCAGGTTGTAAGATGGCATCACCACGTTGTGCCGCATTACTGTTAGCCAGAACATGGTTATTCGAGAGAATAAACAACCCGCCATTTTTTTTAACCAAGCAACCCAGTGTTCCAGCGGTAATATCAGCATGGCCAATGCTAACACCACCGGGTGCCGGGCGATATCTGCCGTTAAATTGCTGAGCACGAATTACACCCGATTGCACCACATCAGTCGCCAATCCGTTTAAAGTGCTGGGAATGCTATCAGCTGTGGTAAGTTGGCTAACCGGTTTTTTTTCAGTAACCGAACAAATGATACAAAGCTCTTTAGTCTTTTTGCCTTGAACATACTTATATCCAATACCAGTGGCAACAACATTGGCTTTTGACAGCATGCTGTTGTTCGTCGTTTTCAATACCTGTTTTAAATTACCTAACGTTTCCTTCATTACTCTCTCCTTGCACGCTCCTTGCGCGTGAATTGAGCAACAGTTTTAGTCTTGGATTAGGAACGGGCGATAAACTCTGTCATTAACGCACCACATTAGTCGACAAATACCACACTGCCTGGCAGCGGTAAGCGCACCCCCATAGACCTCATCTAAAAAAGTTGCATCATTATTTTTAGCTAATTTCGATAACTATAAATAAGACCGGATATAATGCGATAAGTTTAACCGTGTATTGAATGTAAGGCTCAGTATGTATTCCAGGGTCGTGCTAAGATACCCCCTCATTTATTAGATAGCTAAAAGCAAGGATGCTCTGAGTGGCAATAAAAGTTATTGGCCTAGAAATTAAGAATTTGATTGATAATGAAGAATGCTACAGACACGTCAGGCAATTACGATGGCCAGAAAATGTTCGTTGTCCGCATTGCCAATCACAAGACATTATCAAGCGCGGAAAAGACGATACAGACCCTTTTCGTCAACGATATGAGTGCCATACCTTGATAGCGGGGCATAATGGCTATCCAGATGCAGTTAAACGTACGGAACGGCTTCCTCGACGAAGACGTTTAAAAATTGCCTGAGTGAGTAGAGCTATTTTAACGAAGGATGGAAAGCCAAACCGGATCAGTTACAATTGCAAAGCTGGAAAAAAAAGACGCGTCGTGATTGTTCGTCACCGAATATCGAATGAAAATATCATGGCATTGGAACAGGCATCTGGGCAACAACAAAAAGAACTTGCATTTGTTGATGAGCCGGAAGATATGAAATTTTACGAGTATTCTGTATTAGTGACGAGCTTAGAAGATGAACTGGTTACCGTAGTACAGTATTACCGAGACAGGGCAGATTGTGAAAATGTGTTTGATGAAATAAAGAATCAATGGGGATGGGGAGGTTTCATCACACAAGATATAAAAAATTGTCGATTCATTACACGAATTATCGCACTGGTTTATAATGGGTGGAATTTGTTTGTACGTCTAGCCCATCCTGAAAAGCATTATAAAGCCATAACGAGTCGCCCGTTGCTATTTAAGCAGTGTTGGACGATTAACGAAATCAGGTCGCCAGCAACAAATAGTGATAACCAGCAGCCATAGCCAAACGGCACAAGTACAAAAGACATATCGCTAAATGGTAAGTTTCTTTAATGAACTTAAAAGTACTGCGCCGCAGTTGAGTCCATAGAGATGCTGGGAGCAAACACTAACCAAAGCGATGGAAGCATTTGCTCTCATAACGGAATCAAAACGGATAAAAGTATTGCCCGCCCCAACCTGCAGTCGAATCGAAATAAAATGATGGAGAATTTGTGCTAATTTTTGCTCTTGGCAGAGGTAACTGCGAAATTTAGGATTATCGAGGACAAAGGCAACGCAGATGGACATGACCAATCAATGGTTAAAGTCAAAAGGACAGCTTTCTATTAAAGCGCTTTGGGTTTCATTTCACTACCAGCGAGAGTGTTCTAAACAAACCGCCGTATGCAGATCCGCATGTACGGTGGTGTGGGGAGGGCCGGAGAGAAACCGGCCCTTACCCGATTAGAAGCTATTTTTGAATCAACATTCCACCTATTTTGTATTCTGAATGGCCTTAAGCAATAACTTTTCTGTTTCCTGACCCGCTGTAGATTCGTAACCCGATGAGAAACAACGAAGGTACTCCTACAGGGGACTTACACCCCATCAGTTTATGCCCATGTCGGGCGTACACAAATAGCTCCAGTGGACAATTTAAAGCGGCACTTATTTTGCGTTCGCAAAAACGCGCCGCGTTAAACTGAGGTTCGAATGAGAATTACTGTCATTTAGCCTGCAACTCTCGGTAATCTATCCGCATTTTCTTGAATATCGTCGTTTTAGCATGAAAAGTGTACCCATGTAATTGCGATTGATAAAGCTTGAATTGTAGCGGTATTGTTATATACTCTGGACATGTACATCGATATCATTCCCAACCGGAAATCACCCCCCGCCATTTTGTTGCGGGAATCTGTTCGCGAAGGCAAAAAAATTGTCAAACGAACCATCGCCAATCTCTCCTCTCTTACGCTTGATCAAGCACAGCTTATTCGACAGGTATTGAAAGGCAAATCACTGACTGATCCGCAAGCCTGTTTTGATA
>JAADGF010000117.1 GCA_013152545.1 Gammaproteobacteria bacterium | reverse complement strand
AAGTCTTCCAGTAATTCGGGTTCAGAAAACAAACGGTGATAGCTGCGATCGTGTTTTTGTTCCATGATGCGCAGTATAACAAGATGCTGAGTGAGCGCCCAGTTGAGCGGGTTAACTGCTCGATGATTATCGTTGGTAACGTGGGATGAGGCTTATTACATCGACACTGACGTTGTCGCCAATATCGCGGCATGCTCGAACACAAAACGCAGGAGCTTCTATTGGGAAGGCAGGTAATTGATTACGATGCCGAAAAAAATGCTGGCACCTAGCCAAGTATTGTTTTGGAAGGCTTTCATGCATTGTTCTGGGTCGCGGTCACGAATCAAGTATTGCTGGTATGTCGCAAAACCAGCGGCGGCTAACAACCCACCATAATAATACCAACTCATTTCCAGTTTGGTGCCAATAATGACCATGGTTAATAGAAACATAACCTGAATGGCACCGATGATTAACGTGTCTGCTTCGCCAAACAGGATAACGGTGGATTTAACGCCAATGCGTAAATCGTCTTCCTTGTCCACCATGGCATACATGGAATCATAGGCGGTGGTCCAAAGTACGGTTGCGGTTAATAGTAACCAACTTGATTGGGGGAGTATGCCCGATTGCGCTGCGAACGCCATGGGTACCGCCCAGCCAAATGCCAAACCGAGAAAAGCTTGTGGCATGTACGTGTATCGTTTCATAAAGGGATAAATAATGGCGAGCAATACTGCCACAAATGATAATAATACGGTTAACCAATTCATGGTTAACACTAATACAAAAGCAAGCAAGCAGATAACGCTGCACAGTACAAGTGCCTGCTTTGGTTTTATTTTACCTGTGGCCAGTGGTCTAAATTGAGTGCGGCTTACTTTGATGTCGATGTTACGGTCAGCATAGTCATTAATAATACAGCCAGCTGCCCGCATTAAGATGACGCCTATTACAAACACCAGGGTGACGAAGGTATCAGGGTAGCCGCTGCCGGCGATCCATAAGGCCCAGAGCGTGGGCCACAATAACAGGAAGAAACCGATGGGTTTGTCAAATCGCATTAACAGCGCATAATTGAGCCATCGTTGTAAAAAAATCGGTTCTTGTGAGGTTCTTGTGGTCATTTTTTAAATATATATTAAATGGCTAGTGGTCATTAATCCTAAATGAATCAGTAGATTCAACGGATTCATTTAGGATTAATATTGGTTAACACGTTAGCGATTGTATTGTGCGTTCAGTATTGTCTGTGATGCGATATCCGGTAAAAATATTTCACATACCAAAAGTGGATGTTTATCTAAGTAAAACACTGATCGCCTTGCCCAAAGTACCTGTACCGCCAGAGAAAGATGCCGGGTGGCCAATCGATATAATTGCTGTCCAGGTTCGATGTGTGCAATTTCCATTTCAGTTCGTCGCATGGATTTATCGGCAAATAATACCGCACCTAAAGGTTTTTTACCCAATCTTGCCAATCGACGTTGCTTGCCGCGCAATGTGTGGGGCGGGATTACAGTTCGTGCGAAAATAACAGGGGTGTTGTCACATAACAACTGTACTTGCCGTACAAACGCATATGAGGATTTGCGCATTTTCAAGCGTTGAGCTTCATTTAACATCGGTTTAGCCCAGGTTTGTTGCAATACTTTCACTTCAAAACAATGTGTACAGTGTTCTTGTAACCGTTTTGTTAAAGAAGAGTTGTCGAATAACCATGTACTGATTGACGATGGTAGCAAATCGGTACCGTAGATTTGGCGTTGAGGTCGCCAAACCGGTTCGCTGCGGTATTTATGTAAATGGGACGTTGTCACAGTACTGCATTTATCTGAGATGTGATGCCTTTAAACCTTGTTTGTCCGTTGAATTTACTACGAACACACATTAAATGTAACCAATTTTTACAGTGGCGTGACATCAACTTGGGTTAATCGGTTGAAGCCCCCCGACGATTGTGCCTGTATTACTGAGTGCATTCTCGGACAGACTCCCTCCTAGTTAATACATTGCACCAGTATAAAGTCGCTTTTCTAATTATAAAGTACAGCATTAATCATTTTTATTTTCAGCATCATCGCTGCTCGCGCGATGATGATGCGGTGTTGCAAGCCTACCCTATTCTTCGGGTTTAGCAGTAAAGGCGATAATTTGCCGTCGCTCTCGCTTGGTGGGGCGGCCATGGCCTGTATGCCGTAAGGCGGGTTGCGCCTGGCGTAGTTGCTCCAGGTGCTGTCGGTTTTGGATGCTGTCGAGGGTTTCTTCGTAAAGCGTTTCGGCAATGCTTGCGGGTCCTCGGCGGTGTGAGATACCACGTACTATGACTGTTTTGTTATACGGTGAACGTTTTATGCTTATTTTTTTACCGATGGTGATTTCTTTGCTTGGTTTGGTTTTTTCATCATCAATACAAATTTTGCCACTTTTTACGGCGTCACTTGCCAGGGAGCGCGTTTTAAAAAAGCGGGCGGCCCATAACCATTTGTCGATACGAATCGACGCAGGTGTGGCAAGACCGTTTTGGTGAGTACCTTGGGAACGGGCAGTTTTTTTGTTGTTTCGATTTGCACCGCTGCGGCGTCCGGTCATGACAGCATCCTCCCGGGAAGGTTTCTTTTGGCTTGCAGGGCATGCGGTTCAGCGTTATATATCGCTGCTATGGCAACAGTTTCTGCCCTGGTGTTTGCAAACGTACAGGGATTTATCAGCGCGCTGAAATGTGGAATCGATACTGTCATTTTTTTGAAATTGGGCGGCACCACAGGATATGGTTATTCTAACGTCCTTTCCTTCGTAATGAAATTGATTATTTTCAATCGTTTGACGGAGTTTATTTGCTGCTTCTATGGCCGCTTTTATGGTGGTTTCCGGCATAATAGCGACGAATTCCTCGCCGCCGAAACGGGCAATAAAGTCCGATTCGCGGATATTACTTTGCAGGCATTTGGATATTAATTTTAATGCTTTATCGCCTGCTTTATGGCCATAGGTGTCATTAATGCGTTTGAAGTGATCGATGTCAAATATCAGCAACGATAATGGTGTTTGGTAGCGTTTCCAGCGACTGTATTCCTGGGTGATGCGTTCTTCATAGGCTAGCCGGTTGAACATGCCAGTCAATGGGTCGCGAATAGCGTGCGCGTGTTCTTCAATGAGCCGTTGACGTAATTGTTGTGATTCCATTTCAAGCTCTTTCAGGCGGGTGTTGGTCTTCGTGAGTTCTGCTTCTAATTGTTTGTGTCGTGCAATTTCACTGTCGCTGTGATGCACAACGTGGTCACGTATTGTGTCAACGCGCTCGCGAATAATCAGTTTGAGTTGCTTGGGGTCCGATATATCTTCAAGCGAGGCGCGAATATCTTTAACGTGCGCGTTAAAAGTATTGTCAAACTGCTCATTGCTTAATACAGCGGCAGCGCGTTGGGATTGCGCACCTGCAATGTGTTTGTCAATATCTTGTAGATTCTGTGTGAGTTGATGCAAAAAATCCTGTAAGTCCTGTTTTTCCTGTTCGAGTTTACTACGGGTTAAGGTGACCAGATCGGCAATCCCGTTGAGTATTTTCGGTGTATCGATAATTGGCACGCCAAGAATCAACTGGTCACGTAATTGGGTAACCTGATGCCGTAATTCGACTGGAAAATTCAGACTGTCAAGCAATTGCAGGGAAAAATTACAAATGCCGGGTTGTTCGTCAATGCTAACGTTTGTGTTGGCCTCTGAGGCTGGGTGCACCAAGACACGTACCGTTAATGCTGCAATTTCCTCACATAAAGTGTCTAGTTCTGTTTTTTGTTGTGCGTTGGACAGTTTCGCGAGTAGTGCATTGGTGCGCTGAGGTTGGGTTTCCGCCAGATTTAATGCTGCCAAGGTTTGTTGGAGCATGTTGGCACCAAAGGTGATGGCTTGAGTGGTCTCGTTTGGATTAATCTTCTGTGAGATGAATTGAGCCAGTTGTTTCACGTGCTCATGCATTGTGTCCGGGTCATCGTGTTGGCGAATAATTTGCTCTAGATTTAATAGTTCAGGGTCATGCAATCCGGTTTTTGCTAGGTAAGTGATAAATTCTATGAATAACACTGTTGTGTTGTTTGGCTTCGGGGGTGCATTGCTGCCGCGATTGGTGATGGGTGTTTCACTGTCTATTGTATGTGGGAGTGTGTTGGGTATTTTTGGTTCAGTGTTAAAATCGAATAACCGGCTTAACAAGCTATTTTTAGGATCATTCTTCGTACTGTCTTCCGGTTTGAGTGCATCATTGATTAATTCTGCCAATTCCCGCAAAATATTATCCAGGGGAAGGCTGTCATCGGCTTTTTTTAGCTTTTTTTGGATAGTTTTGAGGCGGTGTTTATCTGTGTTAGGTAATGATAATGCATTTATTAAACGCAATAATAGGGTGCTTGGGCGACTATCAACGGTGTCGTTTTTGCGCTGTTCATCAATGCGTTTTACCGAGTTGGAAATATCATCAACAATGGTGCTGAGTGCTTCATAATTTTTACCGGACCGTATCGCCTTGCGTAAGCTGTTCAGTTGTTTATCTAATTTGCTGTCGACGCCTTGTGCCGCGAGGGCAACGCGCGTGATTCCGAGGCGCAACAACTCTTCAACTTCATTCCAGTGTTTTTCCATATTCTCCAGCTTATCCAGGCTGGAGAGATATTTTGTTTTCCATTCCAAGTCGTTAGCGGCCATGAGCGTTCGCAATAGGTTTATCTGGTTAATTTAGATTAAGGAGCGTGCACATAATAGCGTCCCCTAATAGACTTATTAGCGGCATAGGGTGGGTGAGGTTGAGACCCTCTGTTAGATTGAAATGCTTCGGTTCGGGTGTGCGCCGACAAGGGGGTAAATGTCAGGCTGCCAACTCAAGCTCTGAGGGTAATTGTATTTCCATTGCGATGGGTAAATGGTCTGAAAACAGATGATCAAGGACATGCACATCGTATATTTCAATACTGGGTGAGGCCAGAATATGATCGATTTTTTTCACCGGCCGCCAACTGGGAAAGGTCTTTAAGCCGTGTATTGGTTCACACAGGTTCGTGGTATTGATAAGGTAGCGTAGCTCCGGGCTTTCGGGCTGGCAGTTAAGGTCACCCATGACAATAACGTGTTTATAACAATTGACAATTTCGCTGACGAATTCCAATTGTTTGGTACGGGTGCGCTTACTGAGGGCGAGGTGCAGAATTAGCAAAATAAGTGGGTTATCACCATGGCCATAGCGCACGACCATGACACCTCGACCTGGGATAAAGCCGGGTAGTTTATAGTCCACGATATCGTTGGGTTTGAATTTACTTAAAATACCGTTGCTGTGCTTGGTTAGCTTGGCAATTTTACGGTTGGTTTGGTGGTGCCAGAAGGGAAAGCCTGCGTGTTTTGCAAGAAACTCAGCCTGATTAATAAAACTGCTGCGTATGCTGCCTGCATCCATTTCCTGTAATGCAACAATATCGAAACCACGGATGGCGCGGGCGATTTTGTTTAAGTTTTCATAAATTTGGGCATGAGGGAGTACGTGTTTCCAGGCTGTGGTGATATATTCACCATACGAAGTGGAGCCGATGCCAACTTGAATATTATAACTCAGTAATCGAATGCGCTTACCATTGGCTTTGGTTGAACAGGTGTCCTCATGGTGAGCAGTATTATCGGAGAGAGAATCCGTTGCTGCTGGCATTGTTGTAACGATGTTATTGTTTTCACACTGCACTGTTAAACATCCTTTAATCGCAAGCATATTTGCTCATGATGATGGCGCGTATATCGGCTGTCGATTAAGATTAGCATATCAATTGAGTTGTGGCGAGGTGATGATGGTACCGAAGGCAAACGATTTTTCGATTGTTTGTTGATTATAGAGTGGACGACAGAAGATTACCCTTTGGGTAAGATCAAAATATTCTAAAATTTTTTTTAGGTTCTGTGTCATCGGTGTTCATCGTTAATTGAGTTGATGTGTTAGGTTAAAAGGGGCTTATCATTTCGCCTAATTTTTCTGTAAGCTTTAAGTTTTCACTATAATCTACCGGGCAATCAATAATGCTGACAGTATTATCGGCCAATGCTTGATATATTACAGGCATTAATTCATCGGCATGGGTTATTTTGTAGCCTTTTGCACCAAAGGATTGTGCATATTTGACAAAATCAGGGTTTTTAAATGAGACATGGGCTGGACGTCCAAATTGATTCATTTGTTTCCACTCGATTAAACCATATGCTGAGTCATTCCAGATGAGTATTACTATGGCGATGTTCAGTCGCAACGCGGTTTCAATTTCTTGTGAATTCATCATAAAACCGGCGTCACCAGTGACAGCCACTACGTTTCGATCTGGATAGGCTAATTTTGCTGCGATTGCACCTGGCACGGCGATTCCCATGCTGGCGAAGCCATTGGATATAATACATGTGTTTGGGTGTTCGCAGCGGAACATTCTGGCCATCCACATTTTATGGGCACCGACATCACAAATAACGATATCTTCAAGCTTCAAGGCGGTGCGTAAATCCCAAATGATCTTTTGTGGTTTCATGGGAAAAAATCGATCATGGCTGTGTTGCTGCATTTCTTCCTCAAGCGCTTCCCGCAATGGCCGTAAGGTGTGGCCCTGATGGGCTTGGCTGAGTTCAGCGATACGTTGTAGGGCATGTCGAATATCGCCGACGACGCCCACACTGACCGGGTAGCTTGCATCAACTTCAGCTGGTAGGGTATCGATATGGATGATTTTCCGGTCTCGGCTTGGGTGCCATAAATAGGGATGATATTCCACTAAATCGTAGCCGACACATATAATCACGTCAGCTTTGGTGAAGCCAAAATTAACATAGTCCTGGGACTGTAGTCCGGCACTGCCCAATGCCATGGGGTGTTTGAAGGGAATAATACCTTTTGCCATAAATGTATTGGTTAGCGGTATATTCAATTGTTTGGCAAAGTCGGCCAAGGCACTGCTGGCGTTGCTTCGTACCACGCCATTACCTGCCAGAATAATAGGTTGTTTGGCTTGGGATATGAGTTGGGCGGCTTTTTTCACCTGCTCTGTAGGTGGCTCTGGTGTTGTGGGTTGGGAGACAGGCAGTGGTACTTCTGAGCAGGGTAATTTTGCAATATTTTCTGGAAATTCGATGAATGCAGCGCCGGTTTTTTGTGTTTGAGCGACTTTAAAGGCTTTACGAGTCACCTCTGGGATGATTTCGGTGGCCAGCAGGCGTGAAGAATATTTTGTAATGGGCCGGAAAATTTCTTCCAGATCCAATGCCTGGTGAGATTCCTTGTGTAGACGATGGGTGTCAGCCTGGCCAGAAATTGCCACTAACGGGGCATGATCCATGTTGGCATCTGCTACGCCGGTCATCAAATTAATGGCGCCAGGTCCAAGGGTCGACATGCATACACCTGCTTTGCCCGTCAGGCGTCCATAAACATCGGCCATGAACGCAGCACCTTGTTCGTGTCGTGTGGTAACAAATTGGATGGGGGAGTCTAAAATTACATCCATCACATCCAGGATTTCTTCCCCTGGTACGCCGAAAATGTATTCAGTACCTTCATTTTCGAGACATTGAATAAATACTTCTGCAGCCTTCATACCTGAATCCTAAAACAGCGTTAACGACATCATGCTGTCTGCAATATAACGTATTTAACGCTATTGCGGTAAAAAAATCGCAATAACATAGTGCCGCAGGGAGCGTGTATGGTAATACATCGGCAGCATGATGATGTTGATCAGATTTGCTGCTGCGAGGCAGCGTCTATTCCCCTTTTGTTTCCTTATTGACCAAAAAATTAACCACACGAAAAATGTTTGGATTACCGCCAGCGAGTTGGCTGCTGGTGCGATATTTGCCATTAACAATTAATGCTGGTACACCTTTGATGCCATAGCGTTGGCTCATGTCTTTGGCACGCCGTACTTTGGCTTCAACAGCAAAAGAGCGGAATACGCGTTTAAAATCTTTTTCGTCGACGCCATGTTCTGCAAACAAGGCTTGAATTTCTTTGTCTGTCGCAAGTTTACGTTTTTGTTTGTGTATTGCCTCAAACATCGCTAAGTGGGTTTTGTCCAGTACCCCTAAAATTTCTGCGGTGTAATAAGCTCTGGCGTGTAGCCCCCAATCAGGCCGAAAAATGGCGGGTATACGTACAAACTCAGCGTTTGCTGGTTTTTTCTTTAACCAGCGTTCAACATGGGGTTCCAGGTTGTTGCAGTGTGGGCAGCCATACCAGAACATTTCAACCACTTCAACCTTTTCATCGGTGCTGGTGGGCTGCACAGGCAGAACGCGTTCGTAATGAATTTTTTCCTTATAATCGGTTGCTGCCAACACCAAACCGGGAAAAATGCATAAGCTGCACAATAACATTGCCCATTTTTTCATATAATCACCTCATTTCACACAGGTCATTTGATCTGTTAGTTAATTGTTACCTTGTTATTAACGCCGTTAAAATTGGTGCAAAATTCAGTTCTGCTGTCACCAAAATAATGGGCGGTTGTTACAAACGGCTAATTGTAAACCGTTGGGAGACATACCCTGCCAGCATCAGCGCTCAGTCTAGCCAGTATACCGCGTACTGCTTACGTAATGCTTGGTTAAATGTGACGCGTTGGGCGCTGATTTCACCTTTTTTATTCACTGTTTGAGCGTAACTACGCAGCTTACCTTTTCGGTTTGCCCAATTACTGCGTCAAGAACACTCGTGTATGCTGATTTGCAGTATTTTAAATCCAAATCAGCTAAATATTCAGCATAATTCTTTTGGTTCGGCTAAATTACCCGCTTAATAGACTCCATCTTTGCTGTTGCAGTTCAATCGGAGTTTATTCTTACCACACTGACACACTAAACAGTGTGAAAATTCATCAACTGAAAAGGGTAAGTGTGCGATAATTTAGTCACTTTAGGATCGTCTTGAACCAATGAATGAAACCGATGACATTCTGCGCCAAAAATAGCGTACCCGCATTATTGATGCTACAGCGCGTAACTGTCTAGTTTCTATAAAACAGGCTAATAACGGGGTCGTCAATACCCAAAAGGGCAATCGGCAATGTTTATGTGCATAGTGTATGCTGCGTTTTTCTAATTGCTGTTAGTTTTATGCAGTGTGTTCCCTGAGCAGGATAGTGAGATGGATTCTAAAATAGTGCCAAATTTTAGTCGGTTGGGTTTAGGGTAATTAAAACAGTTTTGTTAGGAGCGTAAGCGATGGCGGTGGATAAAAAAGTAAACAAAGAAAATAAGGTGGATTTGATACAATTTTTAGATGATCAGGTGTGGTGCGATTCGTTAACTATTAAGGAGGTGAAAATATTTTTGGAATTTACCCAACTGGTGAGTTGCGAGCGTAATGAAATCATTGCCGAGATCGGCGAGGTTGGCGAAGCATTGTATCTGGTGATTAGTGGTGAAGTGGCTTTATACCGTGATACAAGCAACTCGACGGATGTGGGTCGTATTAAAGAAGGTGAAATTATGGGGGAAATGTCGTTTTTTGATCGTCGGCCCCGCTCGGTGCGTTTGGAGGCCGTGAAAAAAACACAATTACTTAAATTGTCGCGCTCCATGTATCAGCGTCTACGTGTGGAGCATCCTTATATTGCACTGAATTTGTTAGAACATGCCGTCGTCAGTCTTGATCATTTATTTCGCCGTGCCAGTCACGATATGTCCACATTTGCCAATTATCTTTACGCTTTAGGCCGTAAATAGTTTTAGTTTTTGTAAACATAGTCATAGTGCCTGTTATGTAGCGGGAAGTGTGCTGTCCGCCTTGGTGATTATTGTCGTAAAGATGTAATATAAACCGCTACGGATGTTATTTCTGATGCGGTCATTTTTGCGGCGATTTTACGCATAATTTCATTATAATCGTTGTTGCGCGAGCCGCTTTTGAAATCGTTTAATGTCTTAATTAAATATTGTTGTTGTTGACCGGCTAAATTGGGGAAATTAGCAGGACGATTACCGACACCGTTGGGGCCGTGGCAGCTTGCACAGGCAGGAAAACCGCTGTAGATATTTCCCCCTTTGTAAATTTTCCGCCCGGCTTGTATTTTTGTTGAATCAGCCGATTGATTGGATGGCTGTATTTTTTGAGCAGCAAAATAAGCTGCCATGTCGGCAATATCCTGTTCTGAAAGGCCGTCTACAATCGCATTCATGGTTTCGTTTATACGGCTGCCTTGCTGGAAATTTTTAACCTGTTTGATGAGATAAGGTGCATGTTGATTCGCTAAGTGTGGCCACTCAGGACTAAGGCTGTTGCCATCGATTCCATGGCAGCCCTGGCAACTTTCAGATTTTACTTTCCCTGCAGAGGCGTCGCCAATGCTTGCCGCTGGCGCCAAAGGGGTGATTAACAAACTACTTACGACAATGAAATGTTGGATTTTGTATTTCATGATTTACCTGCTTGGCCATATCGATCATCAATGGACTGCCCTGCGTTGCTGGCAATATGGCGAGTTGATAAAATGATTATTTATTTGCTCATTTATTATTTTCAAAAAAAGCAGCAATATCTTTCATATCCTGCTCGCTGAGTGTCGATGCCATTCCGTTCATAATAGGGTCTTTACGTGTTCCTGATTTAAAAGCTTTCAGTTGTTTGATGATATATTTAGCGTGCTGACCGGCTAGTTTGGGGTAGGCAGGGTTTGTGCTTACACCACCTTTACCATGACAGACTTGGCAGGCCCTTGCTTTGCTGGAGCCGGCTTTGGCATTGCCGGCAGCGTTAACCGCGACGCTTGTTAATAATAATAGTAGTAATAACAGCCATCGTTTGCCCCCGTCGTTAAAAAAAAAGTTAATATGACGCATGTGATACAGCTCCGATTTTATACCTGTACTAGCGGCAGCTAATTCTATTTATTGTTATTATTTATAACAGCGGCAATTAAGAGTCTGTCGGATTTAGGGAAGATCACTTGGCAATTGCCCTGCATCGCCTTAAGCGTTTATTGCTGGTGTTTTGCCTCCTGCCTCCGTGCGTGGCGTTGGGGAATCGATACTGTTAAACGGTGAATCGGTTTATTTTTTGTCGATTTTTTCGTTTTATGGCCCAGTATCTGTCTTAAAAGATCGAAACAATGGTTTCGATTTCCCTTTCGTATCGCTACGATTCAGACTCCGAAAGTGTGGCTGCTTTTTTGTAACATTCCATTGTAGAATCAAAAAAATGGCCAATACATGGCATTATTTTATTTAAACGAATTAATATTCTTTATTACTATAAGCGCTTTATTCCCCGAAAGTCATTAAATTTTTATAATGAAAAATTATTATTTACGTGCAAGTTTTTTTATTAGTGCGGCAAAATTGTCACAGCTTCCTCATGATGAGGGTGGTGAGGTGGCGTTTGCAGGTCGCTCTAATGCTGGAAAATCCAGTGCAATCAATGTGTTGACCAATAATCAAAGTTTGGCTCGTACCAGTAAAACGCCCGGTAGAACACAGTTACTGAATTATTTTGAACTCGATGAAAAGCGTCGGATTGTGGACCTACCCGGTTATGGCTATGCCAAAGTACCTCGGCGAGTAAAACAACAATGGGGAAATTTGCTGGATGAATACTTACGTAGTCGCGAGTCGCTTAGGGGTTTAATACTGTTAATGGACTGTCGTCATCCACTTAAAGAATTTGATCAACAATTATTGGGTTGGTGTGCTGAAACTCAGTTACCAGTGCATATTTTGTTAACCAAAAGCGATAAGTTTAAACGGGGAGCAGCGCAGTCAGTATTGTTGTCAGTGCGGCGGGATATCGGGAGATTATTTGGCGATGCAGCGGTTAACACAATCAGTGTCCAGTTGTTTTCGGCGTTGAAAAAAACCGGTGTTGACGGGCTCATTCTAATGCTTGATAAATGGTTTAATATTAACCATAAAGAAGAAGCCCCGGGACACAGTTAGGGTTGTGTTTGCCGGGGCAACATTTAGTGCCCAGTATGGGGAATAGCTGAACACTACAGCAACCCGCTTAGGGAGGAGCAGCGGGTAAGTGGTAGTATTATCCACTCAGGTAGTAAGACGAATGTCGTTTGTTAAAGTTCAGTATTGCACAAAAAAATTTATTGTTTTGTTAATGTTGATAAATTTTGTGCACATACTGCATTAGGGTCAGTAAAGAAATAACGTGAACATTTTGCTTGTCTATCCTTGTTCTTCGATGTTTTGAAAAAGCTTATAGACAACGAGTATGCGCCCTGGACCTGGAAGACCGTGCCCAGTAGTGCCCTTGGGGTGCGCCTATTTCCGTGCTTTATCTATCTGGAAGTAGGTAAGGGGGGGCGTGACCATGGATGGCGGAAGCCTTGAAGACGAAATGATATCCGGTACAATCTGTCCAACTTATTGCTTTACAGACCCTAAGTGATTAATGTGCTTCGTCCCAGTTATTGCCCACGCCGATATCCACTTTTAGTGGTACTTTTAATGCGGCTACCGAAATCATACAGCTTTCAATATGTTGCAATGCTTGTTTTACCTTGGCTTCGGGAATTTCAAATACCAGTTCGTCGTGAACTTGCATAATCATTTTAATATCATCCGATTGATTTTGAACCCAATGGTCGGTTTTTATCATGGCCAGTTTAATGATATCTGCTGCTGTGCCTTGCATGGGTGCGTTTATTGCCGTGCGTTCTGCGTATTGGCGACGTTGCGAATTACTGTGTTTTATGTCGGGTAAATACAGACGTCTTCCAAATACGGTTTTAACAAAGCCTGTTTCACGGGCTTTTTCTCGAGTTTCGTCCATAAAGGTTTTGACGCCGGGGTAACGTTCGAAATAGAGGTCGATATATTGTTGTGCTTCTGTGCGGCTTATGCCTAATTGTTTCCCTAAACCAAACGCCGACATGCCATAAATTAAGCCGAAGTTGATTGCTTTAGCGCGGCGGCGTTCCTCGTCGCTTACATCGGCAACGCTGTTGCCAAACACCTCGGCCGCAGTCGCGCAATGGATGTCCTCATCATTAGCGAATGCCTGCAATAGACCCTTATCACCGGATAAGTGCGCCATAATCCGTAGCTCAATTTGCGAATAATCCGCTGCAACTATTTTACAGCCGTATGGGGCGACAAACGCTTGGCGTATGCGTCGACCCTCAGAGGTCCGTATGGGGATATTCTGTAGATTAGGGTCTTTAGAGGCCAGGCGGCCAGTGCTTGCAGTTGCCTGGTGATAGGATGTATGGATACGCTTAGTTTTTGCATTGACCTGTAAAGGGAGTTTATCGGTGTAAGTGGACTTTAATTTGCTTAAGCTGCGATGTTCCAATATCAGCTTAGGTAGCGGGAAATCCAGCGCAAGCTCTTGCAACACTTCTTCTGCGGTTGAGGCTTGTCCTTTTGGGGTTTTCTTCAGTATAGGTAAGCCTTGTTTGTCAAACAAGATGGTTTGAATTTGTTTTGGTGAGGATAAATTGAATTCCTCGCCAGCGATATCAAATGCTTGTTGTGCCAGCTTGGTAATGCTTTCATCCAGTTGTTTGCTTTGTTTGGCTAGCATGTTGATATCAATATAAACGCCATCGCGTTCAATGCGTGATAATACGGGTATTAGCGGAATTTCGATATTTTCGTAGAGTGATTTCAGTTCGCTGTCAGCCTGTATTTTTGGCCATAAGGTATGGTGAAGCTGCAACGTGATATCGGCATCTTCAGCTGCGTAAGGCACGGCCTGTTCAAGGCTGACTTGATTGAAGGTTAACTGGTTTTTGCCTTTGCCTGCAACGTCTTCAAACTGAATGGTTTTGCAGTTTAAATATTTCAAAGCCAGGGAGTTCATGTCATGGCGCGTGGCTGTGCTGTCCAATACATAAGATTCCAGCATGGTATCGTGCTGTACGCCAGTGAGTTTAATGTCGTGATTGGCCAATACATTAATGTCGTATTTTAAATGTTGTCCTACTTTAAACTGTTTACTGTTTTCGAGTAAGGGTTTCAGTTGATTTAACACATAATTACGTTCCAGTTGCTCGGGGGCACCTTCGTAATCGTGCGCAAACGGCACATACGCTGCCTCATTGAGATTAATCGCAAATGAAACGCCAACCACCTCCGCTTGCATATAATTCAAATCAGTGGTTTCGGTATCAAAGGCAAATAGATCGGCTTGCTGTAATTGTTCTATCCATTGCTGTAAGGCTTGTTTTGTTAAAATTGCCTGGTAATTTTTTTGTGTTGCGGTTTGATTACTCGTGTCATTATCGGTGTGTTGATGTTCGGGTAGAATTTCGGATAGCCAGGTTTTAAATTCCATGCGGCTGTAGAGCGTCGTAAGATCTGCAATATCGGGGGTGTTTAGGGTTAAGTCATTGGGTGTTACATCAAGGGGGACATCGCATTTAATCGTGGCCAGTTGGTAAGATAATGATAGCTGGTCTATTGCATTTCTGAGGTTTTCGCCAGCTTTTCCCTTAATGTCACCAGCATTTTTTATGACCCCATCCATCGAGCCAAATTGATTCAGCCACTTTACGGCCGTTTTAGGTCCAACGTTCGGTACGCCGGGTATATTGTCCGACTTGTCGCCCATTAACGCCAGGTAGTCAATGATTCTTTCCGGGGGTACGCCGAATTTTTCAATGACCGTATCTCGTGTTAGCACCGAATCTTTCATCGTATCCATTAGGGTAACGTGGTCGTTAACCAGTTGTGCCATATCTTTGTCGCCCGTGGAGATGAGCGTATTCATTTTATGTTTGCATGCCTGCAATGCCAGTGTGCCGATAACATCGTCGGCTTCCACACCATCGATAACCAATAACGGTATGCCCATTGCTTGTATAATGTCATGTAAGGGCTGGATTTGTTCGCGTAGTTCCTGTGGCATTGGGGCTCGGTTGGCTTTATACGCTTGATAAAGCTCGTCCCGAAACGTTTTACCTTTGGCGTCAAATATAACAGCCATGTGTTTTGGGGCGAAATCTTTGAGCAACTTACGTAGCATATTGATAACACCGTATATGGCGCCAGTGTGTTCGCCTTCGGAATTGGAGAGATTTGGCATGGCGTGGAAAGCGCGATACAAATAAGCGGATCCGTCGACTAGAATGAGTGGGCTAGGTTTTTGCATATTGCTTTTCTGGTTCCATTGATTGTTGGGACGATAATTCTAAACTCATCAATTGAGCATTTTGGCGTAACATTAAGGCGATGGAATAATTGGATTTATGCTGCCCAACGGATGATTTTAGGGTAATCTGCGTTCACAATATACTTGAAATCACTATTTATTGGGACTGTCTAATTTAATACTTAAAACCGGATACTTTTGAAACAGCGCGAGTGATGTAGCTGATTTTAAAGGATTGAGGTATTGTGACTGTCGCGCAATGTTGTTTGCAGCGGTATTTATTAACGATTAAAAGGGTGTTCGTGAGCGCATATAGTAACAATATTGGTGAATATAGCGAATTATGACTGACCAAGATAAATCTTCTCATCCAGGCATGTTACCCATTAATGACACAATGCTGACCCGTGAGTCCTGGAAAATTTTTCAAATTATGGCAGAGTTTGTGGAGGGTTTTGAGCGCATGGCCCAAGTGCGCCCTTCCGTGAGCATCTTTGGCTCAGCCCGTACAGCACCCGATCACGAGTATTATTTGTTAACGGAAAAAATTGCCCGTAAATTGTCTGATGCCGGTTTTAGTGTTGTTAGCGGTGGGGGGCCAGGTATTATGGAGGCCGCGAATAAAGGTGCCTATAGTGGTAAATCGCCAAGCATTGGTTTGAATATTCAATTACCCCATGAGCAATCGGGAAATGGTTATCAGGATATTGCGTTAAGTTTTCGGCATTTTTTCTCCCGCAAGGTTATGTTTGTTAAATACGCAGCAGCTTATGTTGTTATGCCGGGTGGTTTTGGCACGTTGGATGAGTTAGCCGAAATTTTAACGCTGGTACAAACGGGTAAGACACGGCGTATTCCCATTATTCTTGTGCATAGCCCCTATTGGAGTGGTTTAATTGACTGGTTTAAACAGGCAACGCTCAAAGAAAAGATGATTGATGCAGAAGATCTTGATTTGTTTCAGGTGTTGGATGATCCTGATGAAGTGGTAAACGCCATCTTTAATCATTATGAAAAATGTGGTTTTGAGCCGTCAGAAGAAGAACAAAAAATTATGCTGGACCTATAAATAGCGGCTGGGGGTCAATTGGCCACACCAGTAACGTTATAATCCAACCTAAATCCTGCAAGCACGAGTACTTGCAGGATTTAGATCCAATGTTAACTTTCTCATATTAAATCCTCCATGTCAGTGTACACATCTGTAACGCAATCACAGCTTGAGTGTTTTTTATCCAATTATGACGTTGGTTCGTTGGTGGCGTTTGAGGGTATATCAGCCGGTATAGAAAATACTAATTATTTTGTTGAAAGTAGTGCTGGGCATTATGTATTGACCTTGTTCGAAGCGCTTAGCTTGAGTGAGTTACCGTATTTTCTCAATCTTATGGCATTTTTAAATGAGCATGGTATTCCTTGCGCGCATCCCATCGCTGCTAAAGACGGGTATTATTCACGAGAGCTGAACAATAAGCCAGCCACGCTGGTTCAACGACTACAGGGCTCCAGTGTGGAGGTTACTTCAGTGGCGCATTGTCAGGCCATTGGTGCCGTGTTAGGTAAAATGCATCGTGTCAGCGAAGGATTTGATGGTGCGCGCAATAATAGCCGTGGGTTTCAGTGGCGTAATACGGCAGCAAAAACTTTATTGCCATTAATGTTTAAAAAGCGATGCAAAAAGCCGTGTCAGGACCAAGGTGATAGTCAGGTGCCCGAAATTGAAAATGACATGCGAGTGCTTGAAGAAGAGTTGCACCGACAGTCGTTATATCATTTTTCAGATTTACCACAAGGCGTTATTCATGCCGATTTGTTTCGTGATAATGCTTTGTTTTCGGGTGAAAACTTAACAGGGGTTATCGATTTTTATTATGCCTGTAACGACATGTTGCTATACGATGTTGCAGTCGCTGTCAACGATTGGTGTGTGCAGCAAGATGGTTCACTGGATTTTTATAAGGCAAAACAATTGTTAATGAACTACCATGCAGAGCGTCCTCTTAGTGCCATCGAACGTCGGGCTTGGCCGCTCATGCTGCGTGTAGCGGCCTTGCGTTTTTGGTTGTCGCGATTAATGGATTTATATTTTCCGCGCGAAGGAGAGATTACGCAGAGCAAAGACCCTGTGGTGTTTAAGTATATTTTGTTGGCTCGGATGAATGAGGCGCTGCAACTTGATGATGTGTGGCCTAGTGCAGTGTATTGAATGTGTGCATTCTATGTATTAGTTAATGCACGATACTCGCTAATCAATTTAACGAATTATCATAATGACTAAGTGGCTAATTGCCCGTATAAATACCGATTAGTTTCGTGAGCGATAGCCGTAAGCAACCGTTGTTGCTCTCTTTACTAGGGCAAATATTATCAATGTTACTCGTTTGTAGCGAGTAATTATGCGGATAGCGAAAGCTGATGCCCTCTCACCTGCGATAATAATTCCTTGACATACTTTTGGGCTAATGGCATAAAGATCGCTTTAGTTCGCTTGGAAACAGGCTTATTCTATGGTTTGCTGCATGGTTTGCACTATGTTTTCAACATGGTTTGCAATACCGATTACGACATCGGTAAAGTCAAATCAGGAAGTTGCAATGCAGTTTAAACATTATGTTTGATTTGTCTTTAGTGTATTTAATTTCCGACGTCATGAGAGACAAAAAAGGCATACAGAAAACAAGTGCTCGAAAGGCACCGTGGTTAATGAGTATTTGAGTCGTGCCATAATACTTCTTGAGTGTTGTTACTGCGGGTGTTTTCAGTTCATCGTTTTTTGTTTATAAAATCTGTTGATTATAAAAACTTATGAGGATATATACAATGAAAGTAAAATGGTTGGGTTTACCCGCGATGATTGCGGTTTTAGCCTTATCTACCCAAGTTAATGCGGGGATGGCCAAGGAGGATGCGCTGGCGTTAGCCAAAAAAAGCGGTTGCTTAGCTTGTCACAGTATTGAAAAGAAAGTAGTAGGACCGTCATGGAATGACGTCGCCGCGAAGTACAAAAGCGATGGTGCTGCAAAAGCGATGCTGATTACTAAAGTCAAAAAAGGTGGAAAAGGTAATTGGGCTAAAATTACAGGGGGAGCACCAATGCCGCCTTATTCTCCTCGCGTCAAAGATGCAGATATTGAAGCCTTGGTTGATTTTATACTGACCCTATAAGTTAATCTTATATTCAATTGCTTTAATAATGCAAATAATTATATAGATAGTCCATGCAGTAACGCTTAAGGCCAGCATTTTTATGCTGGCTTTTTTATTTCCTGATATTTATGCACAACAAGCATAAGTGCTTCAATGCGTCAGTACTCGTGGTGCATTTATGGTATGTTCAGAATTGAGCTCAGTATAACTTATTGATTTTTATTTATAAAAAATAAGGTCAATTATTGCTCAATTTAATTAAACACTCGCTATGGCGCTCTTTATTGGTCAATTTTCTCGATTTATTAACAAAGTTATCCACCGCCTTTGTGGATAACAATTCAAACAACCAACGAGCAGGTGCTTATCTCTTATAGCTAGAAATTAATTTAACTTATGTCATATAATTGACGTTGATGGCGTGTGTTACGAATGCGGTAATCCTGAATTAATTCGCAGTAGCTTCAATTATAATTTAGGGTAATGCGAATATATGCCCGCAGCGTTTAAATGTAGGTGTTTAAGAGAGTGCCACTAAGCCCATTGACCATATTATTAATGTCGACCAACAGTCTGAGTTTTGAAATTTGTTGACTGATGGTTTAGGGTGAACTGATTACAGCACAAAAATCACGAGGCAGTGAATGTGGCAAGCCATTAGCGAACAAATTGTTAATGCTACCGGTGAAACCTTTAGCATTGTTGACTGGCAGGTTATCGGTGGCGGTTGTATTAATTCCGCATTCATCGTTTCGGATAGTGGTGAACGTCGCTATTTTGTAAAAACCAATCTTCTCTCTAAAGTCGGCATGTTTGAGGCTGAGTTTGATGGCCTGGTCGAAATAGCTAACAGTAATACAGTTCGTGCCCCGAAACCCATTTGTGTGGGCGCGACGAAAAGCACGGCGTTTCTGGTGATGGAGTTGTTGCTGGTGCATGGTGTTCGGGTAGCAAACCCGAATGCAGGTCTGGCGCGCTTGGGGACAGCGTTGGCTGCAATGCATCGTGTTGAGAGCGGTTTGTTTGGCTGGTATCGGGATAACACCATTGGTTCCACGCCACAAATAAACCGACAAGGTAAGGATTGGGCGGCATTTTGGTGTGAGCATCGATTAGGGTTTCAATTTCAGCTTGCCAGCCAGCAAGGCCATTGTGCTTCGTTATTGTCGCGAGTTGAATTGTTGTTGGCTAAGATAGATGTGTTTTTTCAGTCGTATCAACCGCGGCCATCGTTATTGCACGGTGATTTATGGTCGGGCAACTATGCCATTGAGGCACCAAATACGCCCGTTATATTTGATCCCGCTGTTTATTATGGTGATCGGGAAGCAGATATCGCAATGACAGAATTGTTTGGAGGGTTTTCGCAGGATTTCTATTGTGCTTATAAGGAAGCGTACCCATTAGACGATGGGTACGATGTTCGTAAAATCTTGTATAACTTGTATCATGTGATTAACCATTTGAACTTGTTTGGCGAAAGCTATTTGGGGCAGGCGAAACGCATGACTGAACAGTTGTTAAGCGAAGTGTTGTAATCTCAAAACGTTGTAATCTCAAAACATTGTAATATCAAAACAAAGGTAGTGTTGAAGGTTTTCTTTTTGCTGTTGCTGCCTCAATGCTGGTAGCAAGCCAATTAACAAACAGGACGGCGTATTGTTTTATGCTCTTTACAATTATTCATACCACTGATCTAAACGATACTCGGGAAAAACAACTACTGGATGCTGTGCCTGGGGAGTTATCGCAACAAAATCAATTTTATTTGTTAAAGCATCATCAGCCAGTCTCGAAACACGAGTTAAGTGCCTTGCGACAGAAAATCAGTTGTGATATCAATATGTTGCCAGAGTGGTTTGATCCTGCTCAAGTGCGTTTATTAATCACTGATATGGATTCTACCTTAATATCCATAGAATGCATTGACGAAATCGCAGATTTTTTAGGAATTAAACCTGATGTTGCTGCTATTACTCGTGCGGCGATGCGAGGAGAAATTGATTTTAACACGTCCTTACAACAGCGTGTTAGCCTGCTAAAAGGGCTGAGTGCCGATGTGTTACATAATGTCTACAATGAACGTTTGCGATTAAATTCAGGGGCAAAAGTGTTAATGACGTCACTGCGTAATGCGGGTATTAAAACAGCATTGGTGTCAGGAGGTTTCACTTATTTTACTGAGCGTCTGGAAAGCCGCTTGCAATTGGATTATTCGCTCGCTAACCAATTGGAAATAATTGATAACCGATTAACTGGCGTGGTGTTAGGGCAAATTGTTGATGGCAGTGTTAAAGCTGCATATTTAACACAAATAGCACATCAAAATAATATCCCTCTTTCGGCTACCATTGCGGTAGGGGATGGTGCCAATGACCTGGAAATGATGAATAAAGCGGGGTTGGGTATTGCTTACCACGCAAAACCAAGTGTTCAGCAACAAGCAGATATTGTGTTTAATCACTCCGGTCTGGATGCTATCTTACATTTATTAAGCGACAAGTGATGTCAATAAATGAATATTGTTAGCAAATCAATGGCGCATGATTTAGACAGTGAGCGGTTAGGGTTGCCATTATCAAAAATGTTAACAGCAGTGGCATTGCTTTGTTCAATCTATGCTGTTGATATCTATGCGGTACCTTTTCCATTAATGAACGCTCGTAGCGTTGCCCTTGGTGGTGTGGGTGTCGCGCACAGTTATAAAAATGCCTCACTTTATAATCCGGCGCTTTCTGCGTTAAAACCAGAAGGATTCGGCTGGTATTTGACAATTCCAAGTCCGAATCAATTTGAAATGGACCCCAGTGATGTAAAAGATGGTGTTGAAAAAATAACGGGAGGTGCGGCTAATAGTGAGGCGATCGTTAACCGTATTGATAATAAAGTTTATGAAAATTATGAATACAGGAGCTTGGTTCTGGTAATACCGACACCGCTGCTCGGTGGCGCCGTGCATGTCGTGGATTACACTTTTCAAACAGCGAAAATAGTGTCAGATACCAATGGCAATAGTGTTGATCATCAGGCGGTATCAATTTTCGAAACCGGTGTTTCGGTTGCTACGTTAACAGATATAAAAATGTTCGGTATGCAAAATGTGATGTTCGGTATGGCCGCAAAACTGTATTTACTTAAAAGTTATGCGTACCGGGAACCTATCGCTAACGCCAGTTTTAAATTGGATGACGAACGGGCCAAACGGGATTCCGTGCTAAATTTTGATATTGGCTTGTCAAAGGAATACGGTGTATTGAAAACCGGCTTGGTAATTAAAAATATTTTACGTAGCGACAATAAAATTGGTAATAGTGACGTGGAGTATAATCTGGGTCCGCAAGTGAGAATTGGCGTCGCTTATCAATCGCGGCGAGCTGCCGTTGAGTTGGATCTGGATCTAACCAAGAATAAGGGCGTGGGTTATGCCTCAGATACGTTGTATGCTGCGGCTGGTTGGGAGTGGCGCGTGTTTAGGGGGTTTTTTTTACGCATGGGCTTTAAGCAAAATTTGGTGGATGACGCTGAGAGCATCATCAGTGGTGGGGTGGGGTTTGAAATATCCAGCTTATTACTGGACTTTGCTTTTATATCCGATAGCGATAGCACTAATAGTGCGGCGCAACTGAGTTTTAAGTTTTAAATTACCGCATAGTGGTCGCGGTAATGATCGGTTACGTAGAAATTGGGAGACCCGGAATGGGCCTCCCTGTTTACTATGATTGCGCTAACCGTTGGTTGGCGGCGCTACCATATCTTCATTTCCCTTAATGTAGTCTACTTGCTCGTCTAACAATGCTTTTGCTCTGCCAGGCTATGAATATCAACAGCATCATAAGGGCAAGTCCAACTGCCGGGTACTTCACGCTATAAATAACAGGTGTTAATAACCAGCGAGTAAGTGTACGTAACGATTGATGTTCCTGTATAAAGTTTGCTACTGGTGGTGAAGCCGCATAATAGGCAGCCACCAAGCCTCGACCAACGGTATTCGATAATAAATACTGATCCCGAAACTCTCTTAATACACGAACTTCCGGTGCCAGATAGCTACCGTATGCGGCTGTTGCGATGAAACAACTTCCGCCATCGCCGCCACCATCACCAGTGTCTGGATCAGGTTTGTTGGCCTGTTCATTATCGGTAATGGTTAATTGCACTTGGCTAGGCGTAAGAAGTACTGCACTGCCAGTGACATTAGAGAGCTCAAGGCTAAAGATTTTATCGCCGTCTAACTCGGTATCGTCCATGATTTCAATAATGATGTCTTTGCTGGTTTCACCGTCACTAAAGGTTAAGGTGCCACTCACGGATTTATAATCGGTATCGGCAATCGCTGTGTCGTCTGTTGTTGCGTAGTCGACACTTATTTCGCCGAAACTACCGTCGCTACGAGTGACCGTAACGGTTACTGTGTTGGCATTTTCCGCCACACTATAGCTTGTTTCGCTCCAATGTAAGCCACCTTGGCTAGGTACCGGTTCATTCTCTGTAATGTTGAGTACCGCTGTTGCTGGTTTGACTAATGCAGCGCCTCCAACCACATTGGAAAGGGCTAAATTAATGGTTTCATCGCCCTCATAAACAGTATCGTCCAGAAGTTCAATGACCACATTTTGGCTGGTTTGTCCATCGGCAAAGGTAACGGTTCCGGTTGCTGCAACATAATCCGTACCTGCCGTGGCGGTGCCATCTGACGTGGCGTAATCAACACTCACTACGCCTTGGCTGCCGTTATTGCGGCTAATGCTAATCGTTGCTGTGTTGGCATCTTCTGCGATGCTGAAGGCTGTTGCGCTCCATTCAAGGCTGCCTTCCGGTGGTATCGGGTCGTTTTCAGTAATGCTCAATATTGCTTGGGCAGGGCTGCTCAATACCGCACCGCCAGTGACGTTTGATAGTTCGAAGATGATTGTTTCATCGCCTTCATAAATATCGTCGTCCAAAATCGTTGCGGTTAGCGTTTGGGTTGTTTCGCCATCAGCAAATGTCAGGGTGCCACTGATCGTTGTATAATCTACGCCTGCGGTCGCGGTGCCATCCACGCTGGTATAATCGACAGTTACTGCTCCGGTGGTACCATCCGCGCGAGTAACAACAAGATCCACCGTAGCACCGTTTTCTGCAACACTATAGGTGGCTTCACTCCAATGTAAGCGACCGCCAGGAGTGGCATCGTCATCAATGATGGTTAATACCGCTTCGGTGGGGGTGCCGAGTGACGCATTCCCCGTGGGATTGCTCAGCAGCAATGTAATGGTTTCGTTTCCTTCAAAATCATTGTCATCGATAATGTCAATGCTGATGGTTTGGCTGGTTGTATTTGAAGGGAAAGTAATTGTGCCACTCGTTGCATTGTAATCACTGCCTACCGTAGCAGTACCATCTATGATGGTGTAATTCACGTTTGTTAGCCCCGATTGGCCACCCGCGCGGCTTACGGTAATCTCGATGGTACCACTGTTTTCTGCGGCTTCATACGCATTTTGACTCCACTGTAACCTGCCTGGGCCACCGCCTGGAGGTGTAGGTTGCAGCAGTACAGACACTGTTGGTGATCCGGTGTTACGATTTGGTGCTGCTATGTCGGGCAGTCCGTCGTTATTAAAATCACCACTAGCAATGGCTTTTGGTTCATCACCTAATGCAAAAATCAGTGGTGTCTCACGAGCAAGATTACCTGTTCCATCGCCAAGAAAAACCCGAAGTTCATCGGTGTCTTCTTTAACAAAAGCCACGTCTTCGTTACCATCGCTATCGAAGTCGTCCACGGCATGACCCCGTAAGGGTCCGGTGACAAAGCCCCGGTCAACAAAGCTCAGAGTGCCGTTTTTATTGTTCACATAAGTACCGATACCGCCTTCGCCACTTAATACAACGTCGACCCAGGTATCCTGGTTGAGATCGGCCAGGATAATTTTTGTCGGAGTGCCTTGTCGTTCCAGATCATTGCTTTGCGTAAAAAGACCGGTACCGTCGTTATAAAGAATTAGTTTGGGAGATATGATATCGACATCATTATCGTTATCAACATCAGCGGCGACTATGTCGGTGGTTTCCTCAGCATTCGTGGCTGCAATATTTTGCACAGCGGCGAAACTGCCGTCGCCATTACCTGAAAATACCGATACACCCGAGCCGGTGGCCGCTACTTTATTGGCTACCGCAAGGTCCAGGTTGCCGTCCTTGTTGAAGTCAGCAGTGATTACTGTTGCCGCTGGTGCGCCACCACTGATTAGTGTTGCCGAAAAAGTAAAGCCAAAATCTCCGCCGACATCACCGAGGTAAATGTGCACGTCCGGGCTTCCCGAGCCACCTGCGGTAACGGCTAGATCCAAACGACCATCGCCATTAAAGTCTCCACCAGCTAAGCCTTCGGGCACGTAACTCGTACCATTCCCGTCATTTGTCGGCATTTGAAAGGGGGTGGTAAACTCACCTGAGCTAGTACCAAATAGTATTGATATGCTGCCGCCTGCGCTATCGATCAAGCTCACTGCGATATCGTTTATACCATCACTGTCAAAATCACCTAAAGTGATGTTCACTGGACTTGTTCCAGAAATTATATACTCCGTTTGTGGATCAAATTCCAGTGCCGCCATTGCATTATTAGCAAAGCATCCCAACACAGCAAGCAACATAATCATAATGTTGAGTAGCTTGTTGTGTAACAAGATAGTAACACGCGAATTGTTTAACATAAGTCATTATCCTTAAGTTGCAATATTCCATAATATTGTGTGGTACATTAAGTCTCACTACTTACAGTACAGTGTGTAAACATGCTCTATAATCGCCGTAAAGCATTTGTCCGAATTTTTCGTTATATATATGCCGAGGTGGTTTTTTGGCTAGTCGTGCAAGTTGCGCTTGCGATTAAAATATCTCGGCATGTTCGATCTCCCGAAACACCCGGCTCTACTGTACAGTAAATATTTACATTTTCACTTAGCTGTTTTTTGCCATATGCACCTCCTTACGATTGCTTCGGTCGTTTAATTGGTTGTTCGTTTTTTTTCGTAAAACGTTAGCCTGATGGGCAGGCGCAACAGTACAGCGAATTCTCTGTATCAGAGTGCTGGTGTGCGTTACTTGGTGCCGTTGGCAAAAACTAGTTAATGGTATGGTCTGTTCAGAATGGTGTGTTTGTAGTTGCGAATTCATCTTGATCGTACGTCCATTGTCGTTTTTGCGGCATCCAAGCCTGCTTTAGCTGAACCGGTTCATTCGGTCTGTGTGGTTCGGCTCAATGGTTGGTCATAGATGGTATAACCAACGGTTTTTTGTTGCCTAACTAAATTGTTGTTGCTGAGGAGGCTACTACCATTGTGAGACATTAGTCTAATACTTTAAAATCTATTGATGTTTTATTTCCATCCTGATTAATGTGCTTCATTAATGCTCGGGTTACTAATAATCCGGGTTACTAATAATAGTAAACATGCTTTTGTCTGGCGGCTACTTTATTTTAGGAACATTAATTTTAGGAACATTAATAATGCTTCACAAATATTTTATAGCATCACCCACAACGGTTTTTTGCTGTCTATCAATTAAGTAGGATTCGGTGTTATCGCGGGTCGCAACCGGTCAGTTGGTATTTTACTTTTTTGTCGCTAATGGCGCCTGGTCGCGTTCCATCTGTCGGATGGGTGCTAGCACATCAAGTCCTTTATCTTTCGTAACGTGAAACCAACAGAAAATATTCTTTCGCCATACGATGAACGACTATTACGATGTAATATGTACGTACATGTGTTGCTATTCTCATCATTGTTTACGTGTTGCTTTATTCGTTTTCTTAAGTAGTTCGATTGTTGATGGATACTTGCTTTAATTGAAAAACCAACTTAAAAGGTATCCTTTATTTATTTCCAGGCAACACATCTCAAATGTAAATTCAACGTATGACGCTATAAGTAATTATGTTTAATAAGTGTGTTCTAAAGACACCCTTTAAGTCAAGATAATAAAGCCAAATAAGTCATGAACTCACTCAACTAATGATGGCAACTTTACTGAATACTATAATCGCTTGAGGTTTATGTTATGTTATCGGATATGCAGAGAACATACTTCAATCATCGTTATTAATGTTCGACAAAAAAACTTACATCTAAATATAAAATAATTATTAACGAATTATAATGTTTTCCATGTGCTGTTTGAAAATTTTTTACCGAAGGTTTGCTTGGTTTGGCGATGTGTAAAAATTTATTAAGCAATTTTTACAATGCTGTATTTTGTTAAGTTAGTTTTCTTTACGTTTGTAGTTGGCAATGCGCAATATTATTGTTATAACACTACCGTTAGGCGGACTTCAATCGTTGGGGTTACACATAGGTTTAAGGTTTAATAAATATCAACATACTAGTTAAGGAAGTCGTTTGTATACAAGGACTGGACTGGTTAGCGCTTCGTGCATTTACCGTTGAGCGTTAGCTTATTAGAGTTTTAGCTTAGAGTTTTAACTACGGTGCTTGTGGCTTCTCATTGCTGTAATAATTATGGAAAATCGTTTTATGGTTTTTAGTACCATGGTTTTGAGAACAAGGATGTCATCGTGTGGCTTGTTAGTTATATAAAGCATTTTTTAATCGCTAAGTTGAAAAATGCATCAACATGGAGTGCCCTGTTAGCAGGGCTGATGGTTCTCCTTCCCTTGATGATTGTAATGCTCTTTCCCTTTTCGTCATCTCTTGATCAACAATACCGTTTGGCGGGTGAACGTCTTGCATCGAATGGCAGCAGGGATACCCTCGCATGCATTACATGCCACGGCCGTCAAGGTGAAGGTGATTTTGTGATGGGTATCCCCAGGTTGGCAGGTCTGCATCCTGATTACATTAAAAAACAATTGGAGGACTACGCGAGGGCGCCCTTGAGAACCCGCGTTGTGCTTGATCCTATCGCACGTGATTATATTAAAACACCTCGAACATATGGTGATTTGACCGTGTTTACGCCGGGCACCCGGCATAACGACGAAATGAATGTAGTGGCAAAAACGCTCAGCCCTGAAGATCGGCATAACCTTGCCTTATATTATAGTGCGTTGCCTTTTGTGGCGACACCGAAAGCATATGATTTTGAGACACTGGAGCGCGGCGAAGATTTAGCGCTGCGTGGTAAACCGGAATACGGGTTACCGGCATGTGTTTCCTGTCATGGACCCAACGGACAGGGTTTTGGTGCTGTTTTTCCACCTTTGGTTGGTCAGCCTATGGTATATATGATTGATCAAATTAATAAATGGCAAACCGGACGGCGGGATAACGATCATTTGTCATTGATGAAAAATATTGCGAACCAACTTACTGATGGCGATAAGATAAACGTAGCCGCTTATTATAGTAATCAGTCGTACTCCGTTAACGTTGAATGATGAAAATAAACACGATTTATTTAAAACGGGTGTTGTTATACGGAGGGTGTTTGCTTTTCCCGGTATTTGTTATGGCGCAAGAGCTGGGGCAGAGTTTGGGCAGCTTGGATGTCAGGCCTAGTTTGGTGAATCCTCGGTTGAGTTTGCCAACCCAGTTAACGCAAGTGCATGTTGTTAGTCCTGGTGAATATTTTTCTCCGCCCCTGGTCGCAGATATTCCTGATGACAAATACGGCGATATGGTGAGAATGGGGCGTAATATCTTTGTCAATTCTGCTAAGTATGCCAAACGTTATGCTGGCAACGGGCTAAATTGTTCCAGTTGTCATTTGCAGGAAGGACGTAAACCGCATTCGGGACCCTTGTGGGCAGCGTTCGGAATGTACCCGATGTACCGGCACAAAACACGTACCGTCGTTACGTTTGAAGAACGGATTCAGGATTGCTTTTTATATAGCATGGATGGTATTGCGCCGACACTGGATTCGCCGGAAATGAAGGCGTTGGTCACCTACGCACAGTGGCTTTCAAAAGGTGCGCCAGTTGGTATCAAATTGCCAGGGCGTGGTTTCCCCATTGTTAACCGCTCCCAAGATTTAGATTCCAAACGAGGCAAAATCGTATATGAAACTCGTTGCGAAATTTGCCATGGTGAAGATGGTAAAGGGAAAAAACATTTGCAGGGCGACGGTTATATGTTTCCGCCATTATGGGGTAGAAATTCTTACAATAAAGGGGCCGGTATGCAACGTATTAAAACGCTGGCACAATTTATCAAAGGCAATATGCCATTGGGGGCTAGCTTCAGTCTCTCGGACCAAGAATCGCTGGATGTTGCAATGTATATTTGGTTGCAGGATCGTCCCAAGAATCCGAAAATGAGTTGGGTGATGGATTTTTTTCTGCCCAACATGGCGCATTAAGGCGTTATGGTTACAGCTCATGCGAAGTGGCTTTATGCACTATTGCCGTTCTTGCTCTGGTTGCCGATACTTAATCGTGACGTGGTTAAAGCCGACATCTTCGCTGGCATTACGGCAGGGGTATTAGTGTTACCACAGGCTATCGCGCTTGCGTCATTAGCGGGGATGCCGCCCGAGTATGGTCTGTACACCTCTATTTTTCCAGTGCTTTTTGCCGCTTTGTTTGGCTCATCCTGGCACGCAATGTCTGGTCCCAATACGGCTCTTTCCATACTTGTCGCTTTCACTATTGCCCCGTATGCCAGTATCGGTTCACCCGAGTGGATTCAATATGCGATTACCCTGGCATTCATGGCCGGCATTATTCAAGTGACGTTTGGTATCTTACGGCTCGGTATCGTGTTTAATTATTTTTCAAAAACAGTGACTGTAGCGCTCATCACGGGTGTGGGTGTTATTATTATCGTCTCCCAATTGGGAAATTTCATGGGCGTGTTAATGAATATCGCGGAACCGATTGAAAATGTTATCCCTCAAATTTTTTATAGTGTATTAAGGGCCAATGGGTTTGCTGTGCTTGTGGGTACGGTCACCTTGCTGTCAGGTTTATTTGTCAAACGTTATTACCCAAAACTGCCGTTTCTCATTGTCGCGGTCATCGCTGGAATGGTATGTTCAGCAGTATTAGAGCTATTTTTTGGTACCGCCAGGGTGGGTTTGGACAAACTCGGTACCATGTCATTGTCCGTGCTGCCGCTTTCTGCTCCAGACTTCAGTCCGGAGAACTTTACTGAAGCAGCCCAAGGTCTATTACCGGCCGCATTTGTGATAGCCTTTTTAGGTTTAATACAGGCATCGGTTATTGCACGGGCCATGGCGAGTAAGTCGGGTCAATACGTGGATATCAATCAGGAGGTTTTAGGGCAAGGGGTTTCAAATCTTGCGGGTAGTTTTCTCTCCTGCTTTCCCAGTTGCAGTTCCTTTAATCGTAGTGCTTCTAATTTTGAGTCAGGCGGCAGAACACCATTGTCTGCGTTGGTGTCAGTGATTACTTTAGCAATCCTGGTAATCTTTGCCACTCCACTAATCGCCCAGATGCCGATTACGGTTATGGCCGCCATATTGTTGTTGGTTGGTGCAGGGCTGATCAAAAAAAATGACATAAAAAAAATATTCAAAATGAAAGGAGAGTCTCGAATTATTTTCGTGATTATTCTGGGGACTACGGTCTATGGTGGGGTTGACTATGCAGTGTTCGCCGGAATAGGGTTATCGATTATCGCCTATTTGCGCAGCGTTTCCAAACCTGAAATAGAATTGTTGACAGGTAAGGCCGCGCAGCAATACTGTCGTCGATTCGACGATGCATTACCGTTGCCTGGCGCTATAATGGTTGCGACCAGTGGTCATCACTTTTCTTCGGTAGCGCAACAGGCTG
Source organism: Gammaproteobacteria bacterium (assembly GCA_013152545.1). Classification (GTDB taxonomy): domain Bacteria; phylum Pseudomonadota; class Gammaproteobacteria; order SZUA-152; family SZUA-152; genus JAADGF01. The sequence continues at coordinate 12,742 of JAADGF010000117.1, read as the reverse complement.
TTGACCGAGAACAATCATTGCTAAGGGGTGAACAACGGCACGCCAATGTGAGCATAGCGAAACAATTTGGCCATATTACTGTGCTGAAAGTTTCCGGAAGTTTATTTTTTGGTTCTGTTTTTCGTCTGGAAAAAATGCTAACAAAACTAAGAAGGCAAGACGGTGGAGAAGGTGATTTAATTATTTCAGGTGAAAATCTTCACTCGGCTGATAGCACGGGTGCGGAGGTGTTAATGCACGAAGTACAAGGTCGTATGAATGCTGGAGCACGGGTGCAACTGTGGCTGCGTAATCACGATCATGATGCGGTGTTTCGCGCAAGTGGCTTGCTCAAGGTTCTTGGCACAGAAAATATTTATTACCTTGATCCTGTCGGTACGGGCACTGACAAGATTAAGTCGTAAATGTAAATTAGAACGGTGGCGAGTGTCAATCCATTTCGTGTGTGTTAAAAGAGGAACAATAATGGAAATTCGAAAATGGTCGCTAGGTATATGCCTGATATTATTCCTTAATACAGCTTGGTGCGTTGAGGCGCCGCGCTACCGCCTGCTTTTACAAGTTAGCGAAGCCAGCCTGGATAAGCTCAATTTGGCACTTAATAATGCTAAAAATGCCCAAAAAGCATTTGGGCCTGAGAATATCGAAATTGAAATGGTAGTATTTGGCGCTGGAGTACAAACCCTAAAATATTACGCACCATCCCCCATCGCAGATAAAGTAAAAGAAGCTGTTTATAGTGGGGTGCGCATTGTGCTTTGCGAAATCGCGATGCGCTCAGCCAATTTACGTCCCTCGGATATGCTACAGGAAGTTCGTTATGTGCCTTCGGGCGTCGCCGAAATAGTTGAAAAGCATACCCTCGGATGGGCGTACGTTCGGCCTTGAGGTGTCGAGAACAGTCTGTGAATATTTTAACACGGATATGTTGGGGGATGTTGTGCCTGGTTTTTTTGCCATCACTACAGGCGGGTAATGGTACTATTACGCTGATTCACATGGGAGACATCCATGGTCATCTTGTGCCGCGGCCTAATATGCGATATGGCGAGGCAACCACACAATACCAAGTGGGCGGGCTTGCTTATCTCTATAGTGCCATAAAAAAAATTCGAGCTACACAACCTAATAATCTGCTGATTAACACTGGGGATACCATACAAGGATCTGCGGAAGCTTTATTCTCTCGTGGCCAGGTGATTGTCGACATACTGAATGAATTTGATATTGATGTTTTTGCGCCGGGGAACTGGGATTTTTTATATGGTACAGAGCGTTTCATTGAGTTGTTTGCGGGTAATAAGCCAAAAGCTAATTGGAACGCCTTAGCCGCTAACCTTTATTATGTTACGCTTTACGAGTTCCCTCTCTCGCCTTACCCCGAAAAAGCGGGTCAGCGGGTTCTTCCTTCTCACGTTATTAAACAAGTTGGTGATGTTAAGGTGGGGATTATCGGGCTCACCGCTGAGCGGGGTCCACAAGCGGTAAGTCCATTTATAATGGATGGTTTTTATTTAAGCCCCGGCGAAGAAGAGCTTGCAGAAGCGATACCACTGCTGCGTAATAAAAACAATGTCGATCTTATTATTTTAATTTCAGAGCGAGGGTTAGCCGCTAATCTTGACATTGCAGAGCGAATCCCAGGTATCGATATTATACTCTCTTCTGATATGCACGAGGAAACCCGGGAGATTTTGCAAACAAAAAATGGTACCTTGTTAATTGAGGAAGGTCAGGATGGCACCATGCTGGGAGAGATAACGCTAACGGTTACCGATAAGAAGATTAGTAATTGGGCGTGGAAGCCTCATTTTATCAATACTCGAGACCATCAAGCGGACCCGGTAATCCAGGCCATGGTAAAAAAAGCTCGCTACCCTTTTATAAAAGGACCAGGTTTTGTGCCGCACGTTAATCCTATTAATGCAGCTCTGCTACGAACTCCGATTGATACCATTATTGGTTATACTAAAGTACCGTTGCACCGTTCTAATTTTTCAGATGCTCCGACAGAGCCAGCCGTAATAGAGGGGTCATCCCACAATTTCCTTTCCGATGCATTCCGGTTAGCATGTAATGCGGATGTTGGTGTAATTCGTGGGTTTCGTTACGGCACGCACATTGCACCCGGCCCAATTCACCTTGAAGACATTTATCACTACATTCCTATTGGGCCACAAATAGCCTGCGGAAAAATATCCGGGGATAATTTGTACTTAGCGGCGGAGAAATCCGCAGACGACGTACTTAGCCGGTGGGTCGCTAACTGGGGTGGGGGATGGCTAGTTGGTTTTTCCGGTATCACTTATACACTTGACCCCAGTAATGAGTACCGAGTGAGGGTATCGAATATGCGTATTAACGGCGAATTACTTGATACTGCCCGAATGTATACTGTCGCTGGTTATTGGTACCTAGACAATTCGAATAAAATTAACGGCATCATTGCCCAAAATATCAAAGTACTGAAAGATCGATATGGCGGTATCGTGGATGCGACGGAAGTTGTTGCCTACTATCTGCAATCTTTACCCAGTAAAACGGTTGATCCGCAAACAAACCGTGTTCGTTTGTTAAACCCTTTACCCAAGCCTATTGGTAGCAGCAAAGAAATACAGCCACTGCGCGGTGCGCCAAGGCCGAATTATTGACTGGTTGTTTGAGTGTGATATTTAGGTCAAATGGTTATTTCCAGTCCCAGGTTTACAATGAGGCTGCGGGGAAAAGTATCGCCATCCACGACAACTTCTTCCAGGCCATATGCGAGGTCGATATTAAAGACTTTAAATAACGTGCTGCCAAAGGTTAGATAGCTTAATTCACTGCCTGATAAATTGACGCGATACCCGGCACGCACGGCTGGAATAATCCATCCGGGCGAGGCATATGCCGCGCTGATAGTTGCCCACTGGTATTCGTCACCAAAGGGGTCCTTTACCGCATTGGCGTCAAAACCAGCACCAAGCACCCAATGTTGATTGTGTGAAAATAATGCACCTTCCAATTTTAATTGCGATTCCATTACATAATTGAGTTTGCTCAATAGGCGCTGAAATATCGGGCCAGCAGTATTATAATCTTCAGTGTTATTCAGATTATTGTACTCAAATTCCGGCTCATTAATGTTTGTTAAAGTAGCACCTGCGCGATAGTGTTGGCTTTTCCATAGCAAGCCGATGTCGAGGCCGAAGCCGGTGTCATCCGTAAAGTCTTCGTCGCCGATATCATTAAACAGGTCCTCGGAATTTTCCACATCACCAAGGCGAACATTGAGTTGCGTTAAGCCTACTCGATAAAATTTCCCCCTTATTCCACCGTATAAATTTCCCTCTTTTGTTGACAATGCAAGGCGACTATAGCCCAGGGCAATCTCAGCGGTTGCAGCTCCTCTCACCAGTAAGGTGTCATCGTTTTTGACTCTAAACGTATTGGTGTTGAGTGTGTAACTGATGTCGTCGGTATTGTCTTCAAGGTTATTTCGATTAAAAATAATGTTTGTATGCAACACTTCAGCGCGACTCGCAAAGGAAAAATTGGCGTCAAATACCACGCTGCCACCTAGCCAATCCGTTGACACGACAATCGGCATTAAAGGTACATGAACAGACGCGAAAACTTTACCAAAGCCATTTTTTTCGAGATTCGTCAAAGTGGAGTTTAATGAATCAATTGCATCACCAATTTCGTTGACTGCATCAGCAGGGTTGATTATTACTTCGGGATTAATGCCAAAAAACTGATTTATTTGACCGTCAATTTCATCAAATAAATTATCAATTGAACCATACTCCACTCCTGCGCCGATCGAACTTAATATGCCAAATCGGTATTGATTGGTGTTGTTTTTTAATACCGCAGCACCCGCTGCCGGATTGGTGATATTGGACATTATGGTTTGACCGTTACTTATATCGCCGTAGCTTAAATTTGCCCCTAAAGGATGATACACCGGGGTTGCGTAAACCGCAGCAGTGAGCATCGTTGTGATTACAACGGTGAGTAGACGTTTCATCTTTGTTCTCCGAATTCGAGGGGCTTTGTGTTCGACATGTGTCAATGGATTTGTTTGATTTAGAGATAACGGCTCAGTTTGGTTTTAGTTTGTCCGCTGTGACGATGTCAACGATATTTATTTTAATCGGTAAATTCTGTACTTCTGCTTTTTTCCCAAAAAAAAAAATCAAAGGCCGTTGCAATTATCACCGTCAATGATCAATGGATGGGTTGCTATTTTCTATCAAAATCGTAAATTCCATCGGCAATGGATGTAAATCCTTTAATGATAATACGCTTATCATTTACAGGGGTTCATGCTATTGCAAACACAACTTTACCGTTCAAGCGATTTACTGACAGACCGCTAATGATAGTAAGTTGTACTTAGCCCACTCCTTGTTAGTTTTTCTATACATCAACAATACCGCAGTGGGACGAATCAATAAAGTGAGTTTTTGTGAACTAAGTTAGGGGCCCTTATCAATACATGGACGATTTAACTCAGCCTGATCTTATTTCGGAAATCATGGCTTGCCTGGAAAACACAGGCGATTTACCTATTTTTAGTGCCAGTGTAAATCGCGTGCAGTTGGTGGGTTCCGACCCAAATTCTGATGCGATGGCCTTGGCCGTTGAAATGCTGAAAGATGCTAATCTGACAACAAAGCTTCTCAAATTAGCCAATTCATCGTATTACAACCGTGGTGCTGTAAAAATCGGTGCATTATCCCGTGCAGTTGTACTGCTTGGATTCGAGACAGTGAAAAGCACGGTGTTGACCATGAAGCTGCTCGACAGTTTTCAGTTTGATCATCCTGGCGTGGATCTTGGTGCTAGGCTGGTGAGTTCATATATGTCAGCGGGTTTTGTAAAGGAAATGGCTGCCGAGTGTGGTATCAAAGATATCGAGCAAACCTATATTTGTGGCTTACTGCATAATCTAGGCGAAATAATCGTGGGTTATACGATGCCAGAAGCGTATCTCGAAATGAAAAACCGGGTATTGAATCACAAAAGCTCCTGGGTCGATGCACAACGAAAAGTCGTAGGGATGACTTTTCAGTATATTGGACAACAAATCGTTGAGCGCTGGGAATTTCCAGATGCAGTGTCCAAAACCATGACCACATTCGCGCAAAAAAAGACCAAGGGTCCAATCAAAGATAAAGTTGAATTAAATCGATCCTTGGTATCACTAACGCACCAAATGATGGATTTGCTTTATTCGGATAGCCCTACCACCACACTGACCTTTTTTGAGATCCGTCGTCAATTGGCATCGGTAACGGGTGTTAATACAGACGCCATTAATCATTGCTTAGACAAGTCTTTCAAGCAGTCTTACGAATTAGCCGGTGAGTACGGGATTGACAAAACCAAATTGTTGCCAAAACAAAACCAGGATCTTAACGATGAAACCCGGAATAAAGTTGCGAATCAGCTAATCGCTTATATTTCAACTGATGTGCAAGGTCAGGGCATTGAGGATGTTGAATATCATGATGATGATGGCTACGATGAAGAGCCTGAAGATATCAGCGGGGAGGCTCATGGTTTGATCGCCAGTTTGGGAGGTCATAATGTTAACTCGCGAGATTCCAACTGCAATGCGAATACAATGTTGACAGTGCTTCATGAGTTGACAGAGATGATTTCAAAGAAAGCACATATTAATTCTGTTTTTAAAAAAGTATTGGATGGCATGCACTGTGGTGTTGGTTTTGATCGTGCTATGCTCGCCTTGTTAAGTCCGGATCACAAGTCTTATACTGGCCGTATGGTTGTTGGGAAGGGCGCGGACGCGTTGATGTCATTTTTTATACAGAGTAAAGTAAATATTAACGATGATCTTTTTTCATCTCTTATCATTAAGGGCGGCGACATGTTGGTCGCAGATGCCACTAAAGAAGATTGGTGTAATTTATTACCGGACCGGTTTGTTGAGAAATTAAGTAGTCAGTCTTTTTTGGTGGCATCCGTGCGTGTTAATGACAAGCCAGTCGGTTTGTTTTATGCGGATAAATTCAAAACAAAAACTAAAATTACAAGAGAAAATCAGCGTGGATTTATGCAGTTAGTGGCACAGGTTCAATTGGCACTGCAGCTTCGCTGATGTAATTGAGTCGATATTTTCTGTCTCACCCATATACTATTCCCATATTTTAATTGAGCTCTAGGGATGGGCCGGTTAAAATGCCGCCTGTTTCCGAATTTTTATTATCAGGCACTTAACCCTAAAACGTCAGTTTGCCGAATAAAGGGTTGAAAGGGGGCTCTATGCCGTTTTTATTTAATTCAATTGCTGAAATGATTGACCGCATTAATGAATGGTGCGGACGTATTGTATCGTGGCTAGTATTTTTACTGGTGTTGATCATCGTTTTCGATGTGGCAATGCGGTATTTATTTCAAACGGGATCAGTGGCATTGCAGGAATTGGAGTGGCATCTGTTTGCGATATTATTTCTACTTGGTGCTTCGTATACGCTTAAACATGATGGCCATGTGCGTGTTGATGTATTTTATCAATGTCATTGGATGAATGATCGCAAGCGTGCCTGGGTGGATTTGCTGGGGAGTTTGTTTTTTCTTATTCCATTTAGCTTGCTTATTATCGTTTATTCGTGGCCATTTGTTACGCGTGCGTTTCTAATTGCTGAAGGTTCCCCTGACCCTGGCGGTTTACCTTACCGTTTTTTGTTAAAAGGGGTAATTCCCTTGGCGTTCATATTAATAATTTTGCAAGGCTTGGCTGTCATTGTGCGCAGTATAAGGACAATCAGAGGTGTTGTGGTTGTTGAGCATAATCTTGCAGATAACAGGGGTCGGGCTTTTGATTCCAATAAAAACAAACAATAAGGAGTGTTAATGGAAGCTTGGGCAATTGTCATGTTGGTTGTTGCGGTTGCCGTGTTGTTGTTGGGCTATCCCGTTGCTTTTAGTCTAGGGGCTGTTTCCCTGTTGTTTGGCGGTATTTTTCTGGGACTGGAGTTTTTTTCCTTATTACCGCTTCGTATTTGGGGGATCATGACCAATTTCACTTTGTTAGCGGTGCCTCTCTTTGTGTTCATGGGTATTATACTGGAAAAATCGGGTTTGGCGGATGATTTGTTAAATACCATGGGTGAATTATGCGGCAAGCTTAAGGGGGGATTAGGGCTTTCTGTTGTATTAGTTGGTGCGTTATTGGCAGCGACCACTGGTGTTGTTGGTGCAACGGTGGTTACTATGTCGGTAATTGCTCTGCCCGTGATGTTGAAAAGTGGTTATAAGCCGGAATTGGCCACTGGTACCATTGCGGCGGCTGGAACCTTGGGGCAGATAATCCCCCCTAGCATTGTATTGGTGTTGTTGGGGGATGTGATTGGTGTACCAGTAGGGCGTTTGTTTATGGGGGCGGTTACGCCTGGGTTGTTTTTAATATTCCTGTTTATCGCGTATATATTAATTGTTGCCCGTCTTAATCCGACATATGCACCCGCGTATTCGCGTCAATCATCCTTAGCGTCTATCGACGAAAAGTTAAATGTCGATGATGATGAGCCAGCAGCTGATCTCTATATTCGTGTCATGAAAAGTCTGGTGCCTCCTTTATTTTTAATTATCTCGGTTTTAGGGTCTATTTTTCTGGGTATTGCTTCACCAACCGAGTCAGCGGCAGTTGGGGCATTGGGGGCATTATTACTGGCGGTTATTCATAAAAAATTAAATCTCAATAATTTGCAGCAAGCCATGCGCAGCACTACTCGCATGACTAGCATGGTTTTTCTAATACTCATTGGTGCTACGGCATTTGGGCTGGTGTTTAGAGGGATGGGAGGGGACGAGCTAGTGAAAGCCGTTATGACCAACCTGCCTGGCGGCGAATGGGGGTTTTTGTTTGTAAGTATGGCAATAATATTTTTGCTGGGATTTTTTCTCGATTTTATAGAAATTTGCTTTATTGTGGTCCCCATATTGGCGCCAATCGCCCATCTGATGGGGATAGACCTTATGTGGTTTGCCGTGCTGATTGCGGTGAATTTACAAACCTCATTTTTAACGCCACCATTTGGTTTTTCACTGTTTTATTTAAAGGCCGCAGCTCCGCCAAGTGTTAAAATTCAGCAAATATATCGAGGGATCATTCCCTTTGTTATTCTTCAGGTTATTACTTTGATGTTGATTATTGTGTTTCCCAAGCTAGTTACCTGGTTGCCGGATTTGATGGATAATCTGCGTACCGGATGACTGCTTTATATTTGCAGCGCTTGAGGCTGAGGTGTTAAATGTGCTTGATATTTATTTTGTGATCCAGCGAAATGCTGTCATGGGATGCAATGGGAGTTCAATGACAGCTAAATTTTAATCGCTACGGGTGTATAAGGGCCTTACCTTCGTTAAATTTTTTCATTGTCTGAAAACTTGCCAATTCTTTTGGTGAAGGCCGCTCGAGTGGATGTTGACAGCAAAAGGCCCGCAATAGCGAGAATTAATATTGCACCAGAAATTGTCAATATTTTATCCCACTCCATGGTTTTTATATCAACGGTTAATACCCGGGTTAGGGCGGTGATCGCAATATAGACTAGAAAAATAACGGGCAGGCGTCGGGTTCTGAAATAAATACCAACCATCGCACCCAATTCAAGGTAGATAAACAATAGTAAAATATCCTTTAAACCCGCATGGCCCCTCTCAATGATGATCAGATATTCGTAGATGGCTGACCAGACTACTGTGGCGCCAATAACAAATAAGCCAAGGATATGGAATCCTTCCACAAATGCATTACCAATAGTTTCGAAACGTTTATGTAAATCTTGCATGTGAATCCTCGGCATGTCGCTATGATCTGGAGATTAACGGACTATTAGGTTGCTATAGTAGTCGTCTAATTTTGTTTTGTCACATTTTACAGACTTTACCCCTAAAAATTTCTAAATTTCAATACTAAGCTTATGTAAATAGTAGACTTTATATTGTTTTTCATAATATCGCTATGTATAATGAATAATAATCTCTTGCATTATATGGTATACCTATACTTAGCCATGTAGATTTGATTTGCCGTGGCAATCTACATCTCGAAATACAAACATCCCGTAAAAGTCAGATAAGCAAGAAAACTATTGAGCTGGCCTTTGGCATCAAAAATCGCGTAGCCAACAGTAACAGTTAAAATATTCATAATATCTCTTCCCTCTTTGGTTTTTTTTTCGAACAAATTAGATGTTTGTCAGGATGCTGTCCAGTTTGCGCCGGGACTTGGGTAGCCTTGCGTTATAGTCATCCTGGGGGTGTCGATAAGCAATCGCCAAAGCGACATCGCATTGATAACGCCCAGGGACCGGTGTTACCTTTTTTGTTGGTGTTCAATTCGGCAAATATAAAATCACCAAAGAGTCTATTTATTTTGCCCAGCTCCGATATCACTACTGATGTTTTAACACGCAATCGAGATAGGGGGATGCCTCACGATATCCCTCCTCCCACACCACCCGGCTATGGATCACGTGGTTCATTGTTATGACGGTTCGTATCATACTGCTCATGGTGGCAGCCTCAAATCTAAACAAGCTCCTTAACTTGCTTCTGTACCTGTATCAAGTCATCTCAATTCAATACCTGCACATCAACAATACATCTCCGGTGAAAAACTGATATCGTCTTGATCCCATGTGCTAAGCCTTTATTTTAAGGGCGGCTGTCTGCTGGTCTGCAAATACAAGATTATACTTCAATTCGTTCAATCTTCCGGCCTTCATAATCGACCGTTACCACCACCCTTAATCCGCCGCTCCGCCTTTCAGCATGGAATGCCTAAATAGGTTCATCTGATCCATCACTACGATGTCCTCTGCTGACTTCTATGCTCTTGCGATCAGCCTGGATTGCTCCAGCTTCAGTTCATCCTTGAACAACAGACAGATCTCCCGGGGCTCTTTTCAGTACCACCGGGGTATATAAGACACTTAACTTTCAGCGAGTAAACGCCCAATTTATGACCAACGGAAATTCCCGTGGGATAAAACGTATCCCGTTTGCAGATGGAGGGCTTCGTGGTCACGTGCCCACTCGCCCCGAATACGTCACACCTCATATTGGGTTCTTGTTCATCGCCCCGCGATTTTGCGGTGGACTTCCTCCAGATCCTGCCTCGCGACAACGCCCTTGAACTTTCGCTAACCTTCGGCTCTGCGTATACCTGCTATCAGACTTTCATCTGACTGATTAAGTGCCATGCCCGGCACACACGCCTTGCTCAGCGGCAATTTGTTAGCAGCTTTTTCTTCAAGCCTCTCAACAAGCCAAAGCTTAATTATGGATTGACGTGTTACGCCAATACGATTAGCTTCTTTATCTAGTGATTCAATTACCCATGTTGGAAAGTCAACATTTACTCTTTTTTGTTTTTGATTTGGCCGCTCCAATGTCGACAAATCAAGGTCGTCTATAATATCTTTTTTATCTTCATCAAATTTTTTATCAAACTCTTTAGCTTTCATAGAGTTGCACCTCAGGTTTACGTGAGTGTCGTACCGATATGATCCTGATGGTTTCGCCACGACACGTTATGACTGCCGACCAGTACTTGCCTGCCATGCGAGCAATTACTAAATAACGAGGCTCGGTATTCGACTTTGTCTTTACTCTAACAATATCAGAATCATTCCAAAAATCCTGCGCTGTGACAAAATCTATGCCATGTTTCTCAAGATTAGATTTACTTTTTTGGGAAAGGGGTCAAGAAAGGGGTCAATTCTAGAAAGGGGTCAATTCTATTGTATACAATTAAAATATCATTTATTATTAATTTTATGTCAAGACCCCAGCGTATCCAATATGAAAATGCTTTCTATCACGTCATGAATCGAGGAAGAGGTCGCCAAATAATTTTTCATAGTGACGAATATTATTCAACGTTTATCCAAACGCTAAAAGAAACATATGAGCGATTTGATGCGCTTATTCATGCATATTGCTTGATGGGTAGCCATTACCATCTGTTAATAGAAACGCCTCGGGCAAATCTTGATCGTGTCATGCGTCATATTAATGGCGTGTATACTCAGCGATATAATCGACTTAAAAGAACTGACGGCCCACTGTTCAGGGGGCGGTATAAAGCGATATTGGTAGAGAGGGATTCTTACTTGTTGCAGCTAAGTCGTTATATTCATCGCAACCCGGTTGATATGAAGCCGCCAATAGTTAAGGTATTGGAATCGTATCGATGGTCGAGTTATCCTGCTTATATTAATCGAGCAAAAGCCGAGTCCTGGCTTTATCGGGAGAAAACTTACGAAATTCTTGGAAGTAAGCAAAAATACGTCAGTTATAAAACCTTTGTTGATCTGGGTACTGACGATGAAACTCAATCGTTTTATAGTAAGGGAAATATTCGCTCGGTCATTGGGAATAAAAGCTTCAAAGAAATGCTTACTAAACAAAAGAAGAAATTAAAAGTCAATGTTGATTTATCGCAATTATTATCGGATCGCCCTGCTATTGACGATATTATTAGTGCGGTAGCTAACGCGTATGAAGTGGAACGATGTGATATCAAAAAACGTAAATCGGGTTGCCAGATAGCCAATATGCCAAGAAAAGTTGCGCTATATTTATGCCAACACTATGGTGATGTACCGTTAAGCGTGATAGCACAAACATTTGGTTTAAATCATGTTGGAAGTGTGTCTTCTGCAATTTAGGGATGTGAAAAAAGAGTTGAGAGATCATGATTTAGTGAGAAAAATTTCTGTGATAGCAAGAGAGTTAGATTTTATGAAATAGGATTGATCCCCTTTTTGACCCTCTTTTTATGAAATAGGATTGCCCCCTTTTTTTTCTTTTTTATCCCAACATATTGTTTTTAATAGCTAATTTTAAATAATTAAGAATCTAATGCATTTTACTTGAGAGTCGGACATATTTGTCCGATGATTAGTCTATGACAGGGAAAGAGTTTATAAAACAAGTCCAGAAATTAGCTAAAAGGCAGGGAGTTACGAGCAGGTTAGATCAAAAACGTGGCTAAAGGTAGCCATGTCACACTTTACTATGATGGCAAGTTTACTATTGTTCGAAACCCAAAGGATGAACTCAAAAAAGGAACGTTAAACGCCATGCTTAAGCAAATTGGACTAACTATAGGTGAGATATGAGTAATACAAAAATGCTACGCTTTACTTACACAGCGCAATTCAGCCCTGATATTGATGATGGTGGTTTTGTCATTACCTTTCGTGATTTACCGGAAGCTATCTCACAAGGGGATACTGTAGAAGACTGTGTTATTGAAGCTGCTGACTGCTTGGAAGAAGCTATTGTTGCAAGAATAGATGACCAGTTGGATATTCCAGTACCAACGGAATCGCAAGGTGATGAATACGATATTGCAGTACCACTGCAAATTGCAATGAAGGCCGCTCTATATATAGCAATGAAAGAAGAAAATATTTCTAATGTAGAATTAGCAAGTAGGTTATCAATAAACGAAAAAGAAATAAGACGAATCCTAGACCCGCATCATGGATCAAAGCTACCAAATATGCAGCGTGCATTATCTGCCTTAAATAAACAAGCAGAATTAAGCATAGTCTGAGTATTAAAAGACACCCTAACCATGGCTTAAATCGGACGTGCAAAAAGACGCACGCCGTTTATGCTTGCCGTGTGTGCCGGGCATGGCACAAAACTAGAGAGGTGAAAGTCCTCTTGCCAGGTAATCGCAGAGCCGAAGGCTAGGAGAAGGGCAAGGTTA
>JAADGF010000012.1 GCA_013152545.1 Gammaproteobacteria bacterium | reverse complement strand
TGCCCAAAGTATTTTTTCCAACTGCGGTTTTTATCAAGGTGGTAAGCATTCAGTAGTGCATGTGCAGTTTCGTGACGTAGCAATTTCATGCACCAGTCTTTACTACCGCCTTCAACTTCTAATATAAATTCTTTTTCAAGCCGTCTTAATCTTGGATTTACAAGGTAAAAGGGAATAGCCACACCGGGAATGCCATCTGGACAATACCACTCATCGGATAACCAAAAATGTGGACGAAAAACGAAATTCCGGGATTTGAGTTCCTGCAATAATTGCTTGATACGTGGTTCGACCGGGCTGCTTTTGATCCGCAAACCGAGGTCGCAAATGCGGGCATCCAGCAGTTTTTCTTTCGGCCATTTAGCCCAGCCACGCAGGCGTTTAACAGGTGGACTCATATGTGTACGTTCTGGTTGGTATCCTCACTCCAAGCTACGAAGAACCGCGTTTTGCGATACCCTCTGCTGGAGACAGGCAGGGCAAGGATGATTAAATTCTAATTCTTTCCAATATAATAAAAGTATAGTCATACCTGTTTTTTTCATCGGCAGCGCAGTCGATTCGTTTAATTTCATGCCACTGATCAGGGTTATATTGCGGAAACCAGCTATCACCCTCGAATTCGTGGTGTATATAGGTCAAATACATTCGATCTGTGCGCGGTAGCGTTTGCGCATAGAACGATGCACCACCAATGACCATGATTTCATTGGCGTCGTCTGCAGCATTTATCGCGCCGTCGATGGAATGAACGACAATGCAATCGGTTGCCGCATAATGTGTATCGTTTGTAATAATAATGTTCGTTCTACCAGGGAGAGGTTTTGCACCAAAAGACTCAAATGTTTTTCGTCCCATAACGATGGGTTTTCCCATAGTTTGTTCACGAAACCATTTCATATCGGCGGGTAGTTTCCAGGGCAAACTATTGTTGATGCCGATGACACTGTTTTTCCCCATTGCTGCGATGAGTGAGATGATCATGTGTTTTTTTAATTAGTAAACCGTGTTCCGAGGTTATCTATACTGCTACTGGTGCTTTAGTAGCTGTATGTGATTGATAGTTAATAAGTTCAAAATCATCAATGCCTTTTTGCATACCTTCTTGGCGTCCTTCTTCGCGCCCTTTTTCAAGCCCCTTTTCAGTGAACTCTTGCTCCCATTTTTTAAATCGTGTGGCAAGCATGTCTTTTACCTCGGTCAAATCCTGAATATCTCGTTTCTCTAATTTTAACCCTTTATGGGGGGCAATAACATAGTAAATCCAGACGGCCAATGCACGTCGTAAGCTGGTGTGCGTACGCGGAATCTGCTGCTCCAATATTGTTGTGGCCTACTGAATCTGTACACGTTTATGGGATAATATAACCCATCAAAAACAGAGGTGTACACGACGAAGAAAAAGAGAGCTACCTATTCAACTGAATTTAAACACGAGGCGGGCAGCTTGGTATTGGACAAAGATAATTCTATCCCAGAAGCCAGTAATGCAATGGGTGTTGGTTATACCGCGATGCGGCGTTGGGTAAACCAATTGGAAGCTGAGCGCGGTGGTCATACGCCAAAGGCAAAAGCCATTACTTATGATCAGCAACGAATACAGGCGCTTGAGGCAAAAGTAAAACAAATAGAGTGGGAGAAAGAAATATTAAAAAAGGCTACAGCTCTCTTGATGTCGGACACCATCAAAAGATAGATCTTATTCAGGTTTTATCAAGAGAGCATGAAAACACAAGCCGAATATGCAAGCTGTTCGGTATTCAACGCAGTAGCTATCAATATCGTGTCAAACACAAAGAGGTCATTAACCCGGAACGAGAGCGACTCAAACAAAAGGCGATTGAGATTCATGCAACCAGTCGCGGAGCAGCAGGCGCACGCATTATATCAGGTCAATTGAAACAACAAGGAGAGAAAGTGGGTCGCCATAAAGCAAGAAATTTAATGCGCGAGGCGAATATCAGTCATAAACAACCGCCCAACCATAAACCTAAATAAATCAGTTGGATCTACTGTGGGCACCTAATGCAGGGCACCTAATGCACTGAATCTAACGCGTTTTTCCAGTTTTTAAGACTCGCCCGTAGAATGACTACGCGATCGCCTTAAAAACTGGAAAAATACGCTATCTTCAGCACCTTAGGTACCCTCGCTACGATCCAACTGATTAATTTAGGATAAATATAAAGTAGCCAAGGAGGTATCTAAAATTGCGCCAAATTTATTACAGCGAGAATTTATGGTTGACGCACCGAATAAAGTCTGGTGCGGCGATGTCACGTACATCTGGGCAGGTACACAGTGGCTTTACTTGGCGGTTGTCATGGATTTATACGCTCGCAGGATAGTGGGTTGGGCCTGCTCTGACAGCCCTGATTCAGAATTGACGTGTGCTGCACTGAGGATGGCCTATGAAAGTCGATGTAAACCTAAAGGCGTGATGTATTGCATTATATCAATCTGCACTACAACCTCGTCAGAGGACATAGTTACAATAATTATTTATCGCCAGTTGTGGCAGAAAATAATGTTTAACTCCCATGTCAGTGTACAGATTTACTTGACCACAACAATCTTGATGGGCGTAGGGGAAGAAGATAGAGAACTCTTTCTTTTCGAAGACGGAACTGGTGCTTGTTCGGCTCATAGCGTAATACCTATAAAACTACATGGGTGAAATCTCTTTTGTAAAAAGTGTAAATACATCCATCTCACCAAAATGTTGCTCAACATTGCAATTTTCGAAGAATAATTGCCGGAAAGCAGGACTGTTTTTAAGCTTATTCATAAGCCATTAGCTGTCCATAAATTTGCTTTGAGCCTATATAGCTATCGGCGCTGATATCGCCGGATGAGGATCATAACTAGTTAACTCAAAATCATCATATCTATAGTCGTAGATTGAATTTGGTTTACGCTTTAGTTTTACTGTTGGTAGTGAGCGAGGATCTCTGCTCAGTTGGAGTTGCACCTGATCCATATGATTGCTATATATATGGGCGTCACCCATCGTCATGATGACTTCTCCCAGCTCTAAATTTACCTGCTGCGCGACCATCATTAATAAACAGGAAGCTGAGGCCAAATTGTAAGGATGGCCCAGTAACAAGTCATTACTGCGAATGTAAACTAATAGGGATAATTTGTTATTGGCGACCGCAAATTGATAGAGCAGGTGGCATGGGGGTAACGCTTGTAACCCCGCCTCAACATTTTCTTGTGGACTCATACTTTCGTTAGGAAGGTATTCGGGATTCCAGCCTTGAAACAATATTCTGCGGCTATCAGGATTGTTTTTAAGGAGATCCATAACATACTCGATCTGGTTTATTTCTCCGCCGTCTTTGGTTGGCCAACCCGTCCACATCTTTCCATAAATAGGACCGAGATCGCCATTTTCTGTCGCCCATTCATCCCAAATACTGACACCATTTTGATTAAGCCAGGTTTTATTGGTGCCCCCATTTAGGAACCAAATAAGTTCATTCACAATACCTTTGAAGTGAACTTTTTTAGTGGTTAATAGCGGAAACCCTTCCTTTAGATCGTGTCGATACTGATAGCCGAATGTGGAGATAGTGCCTGTGCCGGTCCTGTCATTTCTCTGAACACCATTTTCCATTACATGTTTGAGCATCTCTAAATATTGTTTCATTTACTCAGGTACCTATAGTGAAATATGGCAAAATAGTGAAATATGACAAAATTATAACGGGTAAACGGCTTACCAAAGGTGATTTTATGGGAAGTGTTTCCGGAATATTTGTTAGTACATTAAGGTAAAGACTCAAGTTTTTTTCAATGAATTATTTGATTCTGTTTGAGTATTATTTTTTTTATA
>JAADGF010000096.1:15009-108078 GCA_013152545.1 Gammaproteobacteria bacterium | reverse complement strand
AATTATCCTGTCAACTTTATCAACGCAGTGCTGATATTTTTTTAGGCGTACCCTTTAACATAGCTTCCTATGCGCTTTTAACAATGATGATCGCCCACGTTACCGGATTAATGCCGGGGGATTTCGTCCACACTCTGGGCGACGCTCATCTATATAAAAACCATCTACAACAAACTGAAGAGCAACTTAAACGCAAACCATTTCCCCTTCCTGTTATGCAACTTAACCCTGACATCAAGTCTGTATTTGACTTCAATTACGATGATTTTAATCTGGTCGGTTATGAGTATCACCCCCACATTAAAGCAGCGGTGGCAATTTGATCATTTCATTAATATCAGCCATGACCGATGATCGTGTCATCGGCATTAATAATCAGCTACCCTGGAAGCTCCCAGCCGACATGCGCTGGTTTCGGAAACACACATTAGGGAAGCCCGTTATTATGGGGCGAAAAACATACGAATCATTCGGTGCTAAAGCATTACCCGAAAGATCTAATATAATCCTGACACAATCACCAACATTTAAAACAACCGACGCCATTGTCACATCATCAGTCGATGCGGCTATTGACGCAGCCGGAAACGCAACTGAAGTCATGATTATTGGTGGTGCCTCACTTTATGAGCAAATGCTACCAATCGCCAATAAACTATACATGACGATAGTGCACGCCAATATCGACGGAGACACTTGGTTCCCCCCCATCAACTTAAAACAGTGGCAGAAATGTGAGTGCCTCAATCAGGCGGCCGACGACAAAAACCCATACCCTTGTACGTTTAAAATATTTACACGCCTACCGTAATCGTCTACTACCACAGCGCCATTTTTATTGATGCACAATCCGTTCGACAAGCCGCTTAATCGAGCTTGTTTCGAATGGTTTATCCAAAATTGCGGAAACGCCTGCTTGCCGCACTCCCGCAAGCCGACTTTCGTCATGTTCACTCGACACCATCAATATGGGCACGCTAGACTGAGGGCTGTCTGTCCTTATATGCTCCACTAGCTCCTTGCCATCCATCTCGGGCATATAAAAGTCAGTCACAATCAAGTCATAAAAGCTATCATTAATCATTTCCAGTGCTTCGACCCCATTTTCCACTTCCGTTATTTGCTCCAACCCCATCGATTCAAAAATATGCCGGATATGACGGCGTGACATGTGACTATCATCCACGAGCAAAACTTTGAAGTCTTCTTTTGCCATATCCTCTAACTCTAACTCTAACGGATCTATATAGTCTAGTGTTGCATAGAGCGCTTTTTTTAATTGTTCCTTTTTAAATGGTTTGGGTAATGTTGCGATCACACCTGCCTGCCGAATCGGTTCCAAATAACGATAATGGGTTTCACTGGATATGAGCATAAACGGCACATCGCGGTTATTATCGCCTATACGAACTTTTAACGCCAAGTCCGTGCCTGTCATATCTTCAAGATGCATGGCGCTGATTAATAAATCAGGTTTACTTGAGGCAAGTTTCTCCAGCGCCTCATCGCCTTTTTGGGAAAACTGAATTTGAACTACCCCCAATTCGCTCAAATAACCACTTATTATTTTTTGTTGTGCAGTTGATGGCTCTACCAATAAAACCAATAAGCTGTTTAATGTATTGTGAGACATTAGATATAATCCCTATAAAAAAGCAATAACGAATGACTACAATATGCGTTCAATCAGTTTTTTCACTACATCCGATTCAAAAGGCTTATCGCATATGGCTGAGACTCCCGCCTGTTGTACCGCTGCTAAACGGCTATCGTCATGTTCGCTTGACACCATCAATATCGGCACACTAGCCTGGGCACTTGCATTCCTAACATGTTCAATAAGTTCCTTACCATCCATTTGCGGCATATTGTAATCAGTTACGATCAGATCAAAAAAATTATCCTCTACAAGCGCCAGCGCATGACAACCATTCTCTGCCTCAGTAAGGTTTTCTATGCCCATATTAGTCAACACACGCTTGATATGCTTTCTGGCAGTAGGACTGTCATCCACCACTAATACTTTAATCTCCTCACTGGCAAAATGACGCGTATCCAATTCACCCGGATCAAGATAATGCACCGTAGACTCAATCGCTTTCATTAGCTGATTAGCCTCAAAGGGTTTCGGCAGAATCGCTATAACGCCAGCCTGACGTATCGGTTCAAGATAGCGGTAGTGTGTTTCACTCGAAATTAACATGAAAGGAATCTCAGACAGCGTTTCGTTGTCCCGCATTATTTGCACAAGGTCCGTACCTGTCATATCCGCTAAGTGCATAGCACTAATAACCAGGTCCGGTAAAATTTTATTGATGGTATCTAATGCCTCATTGCCCGTTTTCGCCCAACTAACATCAACAATACCCACTTCTTTCAAAAAACTTTCGATTATCCGTCTTTGTGCTACAGACGGCTCAACCAGTACAGTCGCAATTTCGTGAATATGCATAGCGGATTCTTAAACCCCCAATAAAGATAATTAGTTACAACAAGTCATTACATACTTATCGGCGATTTTTAATAAGCCTTTACTGTGTAACGCGTTAAAACGAAAGTAACGACTCAACTTGCTTTTTATAAATGCACCGTAGCCGATAAAATTGACATTGATTAACTCACTTTTATTAAGCCGATAAATCTCAGCTGGGCATAGAAAACATTTGCAACATATTGATATAAAAAATAAATTAAAGCATACGGCCGATTACTAAGGCATCGATCAGTGGCAGGTATAGCGGTCTAATAGAACAAGCACATCAAAACTGACAGGCTACTGCGGAGACAGCCTGGCGCCTGTTCGAGAATAGAAAGAAAGCAGACTTGCTTATGAATGGTCGTTATGCCTAAAACCCCAAATTGACAGCCTGCTAATTGTACGCTATGTAGTACAATATAGAGTACATTACAGGTGATATACTCAAAGCGTTTGAGATTTCGGTGTAAATTGCACACCCTATTTCATTCATAGCGGCATTGAAATTCCTTGCAATATAACGAACCTAGGATGAGCATACTCTGCTCTCTTATTCCCAAGTGAGAAGAAAAGTAACGAAACAACCGACCCATTCCATCCTTATTGATAGGATTCCATTAATAGTTGTTTGGCCCTCGGAACAGCAGCATGCTTCGGCAGCTTATCGATCAACCCCTGCCATAAATCCCTGCCTTCCTGGACCTGATTTTTGCCTCGCACCAACAGCAAGCCCAGATTTAAATACGCATTCCCAAAGTCTGGATGTTTGTCGATCACTTTTCGAAAAGCGAGTTCTGCCAGGGATACATTCCCATTTTCCCAATACATCGTACCCAAATCGGTACGTACACCAGGCTGGTCATCATCAAGACTTAAGGCATGTTGATAATACAAAATGGCTTGTGGCGCTTCACGTTTATCGTAGTATAAATTACCTAGCTGCACCGCTGTGGAAATGTCATTTGAGTCTGCATTGAGCTGTTTTAACAGCGCGTTAATCGTATCATTAATATTTTTGGTCATAATTTATTCAATATCTACATGTTTGATTTTTAAACACAAATAAAGCATTTATTTTATCTTTATTGAGCCCCCGCCGCCCCTGCAAAAAAATACTAACACGGCAACGAACGCATTTCTTCTAAACGACTCACTGTTCTCTCAAATTCAAATACCAATCGTTTGCCGATATACAAATAGCGTGGCAAATAATTCGAACTAATGATTAATGTTGTACCATGGTCATAAAATTCATCAATTAAATTGATAAAACGCCGAGCCACATCATCAAGAAAATCATCCATTTGATAAACATCTGAAAGAAACACGACGGGGTATCGCCTTGCAATTTCTATATAATCACTGGCTGCCCGAGGTCCAGCACAAAGATCATTAAAATTAAACCAGACTATCTCAGCTGCATGAAATTGAGTTTGTATTGTCCTGTTGTTAACGGTAATTGCTTTACCGGCTTCTACCATACTTGGTGCAAGCAGGCTAAACTTTGACCTCAACAATGTTAATGTTTCATCGGTTAATGGCGTAAAATAGTTACCCGCATTCGTTACTCCGTTCAATCGGTAGTCCCGATCACCATTGCATTCAATAATTAAATTATTGTTTTTAATTAACTCAATCGCAGGCATAAAGCGCTCTCGTTGTAAACCGTTGAGATAAAGTTTATCGGGTGGCAAATTTGAAGTCATCACAAATACAGCGCCCATTTTATACAACGCATCTAACAAGCCATACAATAACATAGCATCGGTAATATCCAACACATGAAATTCATCAAGACAAATGAGTTTTGATTGTTTTAGTATTCGTTTCGCGACTGACACCAAGGGATCCTGCCGGCCATTTAGCTGCGCTAACGCAACATGGACTTGTTGCATAAAATGTTGATAGTGAAAACGAACTTTGTTATCGCAGGGCACAGCATCATAAAACATATCCATTAACCAGGTTTTACCACGACCGACACCTCCCCACAAATAACATCCCTGATGCACATTCTGATGCCCAGCACCTGTTAGCAAACGTTTAATTATCGTAATTAATTTCTTATTATCGTCAACCGCTTTACTTAGGTTGAAAAAAAGATCAGACATTTTCTCTACCGCACCCAACTGCGCCCGATCAGGCTGTAATCCCTGCTGATTAATTGACCGTTCATAGACGGATTGAAATTTCATAAAGACAGGAATAGGCATTAAATTAAGTGAGTAAGAAGGGTGTAAGTTACAACGCCTTGCGAGGAAGCTGTACAAGAATAAGCATTGTCGCGAAGGGGCTTATTTGGGGTCAATTTTTCGATCATTTAAACCTAAACACATCAGTTGAGCACTTAATAAACTTCACTCTATCTTTGAAAAAACCTAAATATTATATGTTTATCGCTATTACTCATATGACAAATCTGCAACAGATCAGTAGATCACGTTTTTTATCACATCTGGCCCTCACCAGCCTCGATAAAGAATTTATTGACATTTCATTCACCACTGCTGGAGCCAAGCTGATGCATCCCAAAGCACCAAATACGGTATTATTTCCAGCAAAACCCTCAAGATTACTCCGGCCTCGGTCAGCCTTATGTGATTTAACGTCCTAATTTAACACACACTTTAGTCACTTTTGTTGATCAAAATACCCATTGTTCTGTAATCTAACACAAGTGGAATTCATCATAGAACATGGAGATAAAACAATTTGAACATATAACGCTCAAATTTTGTCTGTATCCTCAGGTTTTGATTAAGCAACAAGAAGAACGTTGCCCTATTTCGAGTATTTGCGACCGAAAGACGCACTGACGATGCGATGTCAGATGAATGTTAAGTAACTTCAAGCCCGCTCCTAAGCTAACAACAAGGTATCAAAATGCCCATTCACTTGAAAAAGATACGGTTTATCATTGCACTATTAGTAACAACATTGCTGTTATTTCTGCATGCTTGCGATAATACATCCCAACACCAATCTGCTGCGCCATTAGGCGAAATTATCGCCTTGCAAGCCTTGGAAAAATCTTACAATGCCGCACTTAATGCGCTACCCACCACCCCCATAAAACTTAAACCCAGTTTCAGACGAAAATTTGTTGAAAAAGTCTTTCAAGATGCTGGGTATAATTATTCAGCTACGATAACAGCATTAGCCAACACCCCCATAACAGCCATTAACCAACATCACAAAGATTTAAAAGAATTGCTATTTTTACCGCACTACAGTCTAGACTTTGATCAAGTTAAAGACATTTATTCCGAAGAGGAACGTGCTGCTATTTTGAAAATTAACAACATTATTTAGGAAAGCTGATAGCCAACGAGCATAAATTTACAATTACTTTGATACCGAAAATAATAAGATTTAAATTATTTGGGTTCACCTGAAAGCGTCTACTTTTGGTAGTATCATGCATAAAATATGACGCACACTTTACACCGAAACCTCAAACACTTTGGGTATATGAACAACACAGGTTGGTATTTCATCGCAAAAAACACTCCCTATCAACTCTCATTTCCGTTACGATACTAACGGTCAGTGGTGTTATTCTAACGATCCAACTATGAGCCGCATTACTTCAAAAACATCAAAAATTATCGTGACCATTGCCGTCATATTAGCAGGGGTGTTTTTCGCGACGGCCCAGCTATCCCGATTTGCAGTGGATGCCTCATTGGCCCAGTGGCACGATGGCGCCACGGGTTACCAGCAAGCTTTAGCTCAACAACGTGCCACCGGAAAGCCTGTTGCCTTGTACTTTCATACAGATTGGTGCGCAAATTGCAAAAAACTACGCGAGGATGTGTTAGCGTCACCAATATTTAAACAATACCTTAACAATATAATCGCTGTAAAAATCAATCCGGAAAAAGGCTATGCCGAAAAAAAACTCGCTGATTATTATGGCGTTATGGGTTATCCAACATTTCTTATGCTCAATGCCTCAACAAACAGAGCGAAGCCCGTCTACCGCACACACAACATCACGCCTAAAAATTTCGTTGATCAATGCAATCAGGCCCTTATGTTATAAAACGTTTCACCTTACAAAATATCGACATTTTCAAACAACTACGCTGTAAACTTGACATTTTAAAACAAGAATGATCAATGAATAGAACACCTTTAGCTGGCAATTCCAAGATGAACTACACCATTAAAAAAACTAACGAAGAATGGAAGCGGCAATTGACGCCCGACCAATACCACATTGCTCGGGAAGGCGGCACTGAAGCGGCGTTCACGGGCAAACATTGCAACAATAAAAACACCGGGATATACCATTGTATATGTTGTGATGCAGCATTATTCCGCTCCGAAGAAAAATATGATTCCGGGTGCGGCTGGCCAAGCTATTGGGCACCTTGCGATGATGAAGCATTGTTAGAAACTCAAGATCACTCACACGGAATAACCCGAGTCGAAGTACGTTGTGCAAGATGTGAAGCGCATCTTGGCCATGTCTTTGAAGATGGACCAGCCCCTACTGGACAACGCTACTGTATAAATTCGGCTATACTAACATTTAAACCTTCCACGTAATTATCGTGGCCACCATACAAACCCCCTCAACCAGTAAAGTTCTGTTTTTTGGTACGCTAGGCGTTTATTCGTATGCTGTGTTAAGCAACCTACTTAAGCGAGGCGTTAGAATCGCAAGCGTAATTATTCCAGGAGCAGAACCTTACCAAATGCCAGATACGGTCACCAACATTCCAATAATCAAACAACCAGCGTTCACTACTATCGAGACACTGGCGATAGAAAACCATATACCACTTCATTATGTGTTAGACATTGCAGACAACCAACTCCTGGATGCACTAAAAGAATACCAGGCAGATTTCATCTTATTAGCTTGCTTTCCCTATAAAGTCCCTGAAAAAATACGCCTGTTACCAAAAAAAGAGTGCGTTAATATTCACCCATCCTTGTTACCTGCGTACCGTGGACCACATCCAATTTTCTGGCAATTAAAAGCAGGCGAAAAACGCATGGGTGTCTCATTACATCGGGCTACAGACGAATTGGATGCGGGTGATATTATCCTTCAGGCCGAAGTGCAAATTACTGCCGGCATGCGTGGCCGCGCCATTGAGGCCAAACTGGGAGAATATGGCGCTATTGTGTTTACCGAAGTCTTGCGGCTCTACCAAGTAAACAACATTACACTTAAAGCACAAAACAACTCGCTAGCGAGCTATATGTCAGTACCGAAACATCAAGACTTCACGCTCTCACCGCAATGGACGGCGCGCCAAGCCTTTAGCTTTATCCGAGGTACTGATGAGTGGGGACGTAGCTACCACATAGAGATTGGAGGCAGCACGGTGATGATAAAAACCGCCATGGCATATTCACCCTCTGCCTCTTTGACAAAATCTTACGAATTGAAGGACAACTACATAACCGTGCAATTCTCACCAGGCCTTATAACTGCTTATATTGATTCGATTACGCCAAAAACGGAAACAAAATAAGCCTGATCATCTACCTGCATACCAAAATTTTTTGTAACGACTCAGCTCACCGTTGATCTGCTCGATTACTGTGTCAAAAACACTCATTGACACCAGCAAACTCCGCGTTTTTCCTTGCTCTCGAACAAAACAAAGGTGAACTGAGTCATTACTGTATATTAATAAAACTAGATTGAATAGTTACGCCTTTTTAATGTAACACGCGCTGCCGATGCTTCTTATGGTACCGACTCACAACGGCTCGCACGTGATCGGGATAATCTAATTCCTCCATTTGCTGCATCCCCTGCTCAAAAAACATTTGCGCATCCTCAGGAATGTTGTGCAATAACTCTTCGAATACATATTCCATTATATTTATATCATGACTTCGCGTTGCAATAATCCCTCGATTTAAATTAAGCAGTCGCCATGGACTGGCGGGATCATTATTTTTAAAATCAAATTTAACGTCCAACGCAACAGCGTCAATTAATTCCCCCATTAAACAACTAAGCTCCACCAACATCTCGTACTCGTCAGTTGAATTGGCTATTTCCGACAATGTCGTTACGATGGATTCCAGTGAGTTTAGTTCACCACCATGCCGCGCAATCCATAATGCAATTATCACCATACAGGCCCGTATCTGGTATTGCTCATGAGCTAACCCTAATAAATCCGCCCACTCACGCAAATCTTCCAACAACTGCAAACCATGATTACCCACTTCCGTTATACTCTGAACATCAGTCGAATGCTCAGGCTCAGTTGCCGTTGCTTGCTGTTTGACAATTAGACTATTTGATAAACGATTGTCATATTCCGTTTCATAACCCGCCATAACATCCAATAACTTGTATAAAGCAGTCATTAAATGGTCTGGACTAATTACATTCGGATGGTATGCTTTTTCGTTACATTGCCGGTACACACCAATAATGTTTTTAGTGGCCTTTTCAACCACTTCACAAATCGATTTTATTTCGGTGGAATTTATGTAAATTGCATTTTGCATTTCGTCAATTCCCATAGATTCAAACATTGTTGTCATTAACATGCGGGCTATTTCAAGTAATTCAAGCGTCAGAGCAATACAGAGCGACGAATAACATGCCCATTGCTAAGGGTATTGCCTTAAGGTTAGTGTATCGCCCCGTTGGCTAAATTCCAGATGTTTTAAAAATGTCATCCCCAATAAAATATCGGTACCTTCAACATTGGGGTTTATGGATGCCCGTACGTTCTCCAATTCAATATCCCCTATCCCAACCTTTGCTAACTGAGTACTATAATTCAACGCAGGTCCATTTGCTGTTCGGTATATTTTTTGAGCGCCACGTTTTAAGCCAATTTTATCCGCAACACGATAAGGAATGGATATATCACTGGCCCCTGTATCAATCATAAAAACCACTGGGTAACTATTAATAGCGCCGCTAGTAACATAGTGACCATTACGGTTTCGCAGCAGGGCAATTTCACGAACCCCGTCAGCGCCCACGACACTCTCAACACGTTGATTCATATTGTGATCCCGCTCGGCCCACTTCACAAAAAACATCGTCAACAACCAAAGCACAATAACCCACATCGCCACGATCATCCAGATGCCAGTACGTTTAGGTTGTTGTTCAAATTGATTTGGTTCGACAGCCATACTCTAATGCATTCTTAATAGTGAAAAATTAAGGACACTGCCCGGCTTGCTAGACATTTATAATCAGCTTGAATGGTTACGAAAAATGTAGCGATAATCAATCCTTTGCAACAATGCATGCACTAATAACGCGCTCGTTTTCTCTCATAAACAAAAAGCGCCTGATAACCAAAAAGAGCATTTAAATGATGCAAAAATGCATGCCCGCCCTGCTGCTCCCAAAGCTTAGTAACCTGATCATTGGACTCTTTATAACGTGCCACTTGATCAGTAGTATGTAACGCTTCATCCACCCGTTTTTTCTCTTCAACTTTATCAATCAACGCTAACCATGTTTGGCTAACACCCATTACAAAATAAGGCCAAGCTTGCTGCAACACCACCGACCATGCTTTGTCACTAGTATCGCCAATACCAGGTTGTTTATTCGTATTGATATCCGAAAAAGACAATCGTTCAATCATCCCCTGTCTTTTGAGTGCTGCCACAATATCGTTATGCTCTAATAAATGATACAATTTTTTAGCGGTTGTATTTGAACAATAAAATAGAAAGCTGAATCGATGGCCCGATGCATCTCGGACAGCGCGGCGATGAAAACGCCATATTTTTATTTCTCCCCCTACTTGCTCCAAAATAGGCTTTACCACTTGGTGAGCTATCAGTGCGTCCATATGCCATGACGGCTCTTCGCCCTCCTCCCAACGCAGGTGGTAGGCAACGCGCCACCAACCATCCTGCGATCCATCCACCGCAGAGTTTCCCGCAAATACCGGCGTTTGCACCAAAGCCGGTTTAGCAACAGGGCTATTCGCAGGTATTACTGAACATGCTGTCAACGCTGGCAAAGCGCAAACAAACCAGAACAGTATTTGACATGGCCGTAACAATGCGTTCATTTCGATTCATTCAAACAAATAATATGCCAGATGTCCTCAATATCAAACCTCAACTCTAAACTGGCTCATTAAAAAACACTTCAAATGATGTTATCAAAATCTCACCCTCTTTTACTGTGTTATTACACTCATCACGAACAGGTCTCCTTGAAAAATAACACATATGAACTGCTTTCTGGCTACGTTGCATCTTGCCT
The DNA here is from genome assembly GCA_013152545.1 of Gammaproteobacteria bacterium. GTDB lineage: Bacteria > Pseudomonadota > Gammaproteobacteria > SZUA-152 > SZUA-152 > JAADGF01. The sequence goes on along the minus strand of JAADGF010000096.1, from coordinate 97,375 downwards.
GGAAATAACTCATACGCACCCTGTGAAGGAAAACCTATCTGCGCTGGCTGTATCCAATATAGCAATATTTGTTACCCATTTACAAATACCCTCATGGGCAACACAAATTCTACCCAAGAAATGACAGGTTTTTGATAACAAGGAATAGATATTTCAAAGCGTTATAGCATGCATGCACTTAACAATAATCAGCCTACAACAAACAGACTCATTTTTTAACCTTTATTCACTGCCATCACACTTGAAAAATTATGCTACAGCCATATTTATATATCCGTAGCGTTTGAGAATAAAATGATTAGTGTACGTAATATTCATTTCGACACCAAACAGTAGGCGTTTTTAGACGAGGCGAAATGACGAGTCATAGCCCGGGCTATTACAAGAAACTTTAACGCCGCTATGGAGTGAACAGGACGTGCAATTAAGCCTAAATCTCAATCGTTATGGGTATATAGACAGTAAATGCTCAAAAGAGGTTTACTGACTCATCTGAAGGTTCGATCGTATGATGAACCATTTTTACACATATTGCTTACCTGGAGAATATGACAATGGTAAATTTCGACTTATCCCCCTTATACCGCTCAACAATCGGCTTTGATCGCCTGGCAACATTATTGGATTCCGCACGACAAATTGACCCTAAGGGGAACCAAACTTACCCGCCTTATAACATAGAACGCACTGGCAATGATAACTACCGAATCAGCATGGCAGTCGCGGGTTTTGAGCAATCAGAACTGTCCGTTGAAACCAAAGAAAACACCCTCAGCGTAACGGGAACAAAACAACGCGACGACAATAAAAACTACCTTTATCAGGGTATTGCGGAAAGAAATTTTGAACGCCGCTTTCAATTGGAAGACCATGTAAAAATCACCAACGCTAAACTAGAAAATGGCTTGCTACATATCGAGTTGGTCCGCGAAATACCCGATGCGATAAAACCACGAACGATAAACATACAGACTGAACAAAGCAAGGTTATCGAAAACAAACAAACTTAACCTCAATTCACCACCGATATATTACTAGATGCCGGGAGGACCAACGAAGAAACATACCCTAAAAGTATACAATTTAGGTAAGACGGACGAAGACCATGCCCCCAAGGATGGGGGAAGGTAGGGCCACCAACAATAGGCACTTTTTCATAAAGCAATGGACTCTAAATAACACACCAATCGAGCGCCTTACACCCTGTAATCCAACTGGCGAGAATGCTTTATAAGAAGATAAGCAAGATATAACCCAAGCACCAGATCGAATCCGGTACAAACGGCCGGGTACCAGCCAGGAACATAGGGCGCGCTCTCAAAGGGACTCAGCCCCATATCCCACACAATATGGATTAGCCAACCCATCGCCACAAACCAAAATGAATACTGATAGGCTAACCACACAAGTAACAGAAATACCAAGCAACCGATAACTTCTATACTGATCCACATAAGATCAGCTGAAAACACTGCAAGCACCACATAAATCAAGGCCGTAACAATCAGCGCATACCCCAAAAATTGATATTTTTTATTGTGATTTTTTTGTCGCAAATGAAAAACAAGCATACAAGCTAAAATCATTCCGGCACCAAGTGGTAGTAACCAAGCCATATATATCATACCATTCACCATCTTGGTCACTCCCAATAACAATGGCAGCGAAAGAAAACTTGCTGAATTTTGTTTTGACAACACGCGAGAAACCGCGTTAAATATAGTCCAGTTCCTGAAATTGTAATCCAATACTTACATTTCAAAAAATTGCCGCTATAATCGCGGCTTCTGATTACTCCAGTACATTTTCCACGTTCAACACAATGCAATTAAAAACGGGAGATTCCCAGTGACTCCAATTTATAAATGCCCGGACCACGCAGAGGCAAAGGCGATACGGGAATTATTATCAGAGCACAAAATTATTACCTCTATCAGAGAGACCAAACAGAACAATAATATTGTCGCAGATAACGGGGTATATTGGTATGAATCTACGCAACCAATCTGACGTTCCACACGCAAAAACAATCGTTACACAATTTGAATTTATTAATTATAAATACAGTCTGGCCAACCTAAAATTAATCGAAGGTTACCAAAAAATATTCGCGAACGATGCTACAACATACCTTACACCTAACGATACCACTTTCAATATCGCTAAATAGAACATCCAACAGCATCCACCCCCTGCCAACAAGCAAAAAAGCTTAACCCCTATTAACAATCAACGCGCCTTCAAACAACTGGGATTATTGTTGGGGTTTTCAGAAAAACAAATTAAAGAATTCGACAGTAACAAGTTATACAGACCCTGGGACAGTGACCGCCTTATGATAGAAGTTAACAACTTGAAACGAAAATGCAACTAAACAATCAAGCCCAGAATAGCCAACACCATTTATTCCCAGAAAAAATTGCTACTTTTTATCACTAAATTCCGCACACCCTAAAATCACCTATTGGACGGCATATAGCACATATTTTTCACGACAAATCATCGGGATCGGGACTGGCAAGGCACGATGAGGCGTAATAGCAAGTATTTACAATGATTGGCACCGATAACAGGCACGACAAAAAAATGCATTCGAGAGATCCTCGTGCACCCACCCTTTGAGTAATGACGGAAAAATACAATACGGCGCTATTTCAAAGATTTAGTGTAATTTAATAAGCACTCAACTGAAAATTACCGGCAGTTCAGCCATGGAATCGATGACGATATCCGGGTGGTAACGTCGAATGTCCTCACCGTGATTGTAGCCATAGCTCATGCAGACGATTTGGAATCCGGCTGCCCGAGCTGCTTTTACGTCTGACACAGAATCACCAATCATTAAAGACTGCTCAGGTGATACCTTAAAATAATTGGCCGCATGTAGCAGAGGCATAGGGTCCGGTTTTTTCCTCGCGAGTGTATCACCACATATCACGATGGAAAAATTGTTGTAAATCCCCAAATTTTTTAATAATGGAATCGTAAATTGTTCAACTTTATTGGTCACACAACCCAGCTTATAACCTTGTTGTTTTAAATAACCCAGACCTTCGTGCACTCCCGTATAAAGCCTACTGCGGACGCTCACATTAGCGGCATATAGCGCCATATAAATTGGCTGCGCCTTTTTGAATAATGCAGCATCTGGCTCACCCTCCAATTGCCCCAGCAATGCACGACTAATTAAACGATCAACACCATTTCCCACCCAATTCCGAACGTTAGCTTCACCGTGAATAGGCATACCCAACTGTTTCATCATCTCATCAACACAATAGGCCAAATCGGGCACACTATCCACCAAAGTACCATCAACATCAATAAGGACCATTTTCGGATTTTTGAGTTTTGTTTTTACTGTTGTCATAACCATTGCGAACTCAAATAATATTGCGCTTTAAAACGCAAAGCAATTGCCTTTAATTTATTCGAAAATAAAGATAAAACGCCTCGTCATATTGATTTCAGGTGATTATATTTTTGCGGCAGCTAATTCCGCACGCATGGCATCAATAGTCACCTTATAGTCTTCCGTATTAAAAATTGCTGAACCTGCCACAAAAGTATCAGCACCCGCTTCGGCAATTTCTCGAATGTTTTCCACCTTTACGCCGCCATCGATTTCAAGGCGTATATCATAACCGCTTTCATCGATCATTTTCCGGGCTTCACGCAGCTTATCTAACGTTGCAGGTATGAAGCGTTGACCACCAAAACCGGGGTTTACCGACATCAATAATACCATATCGACTTTATCCATAACGTACTTCAAATACTCCAACGATGTGGCAGGATTAAAAACCAAACCGGATTTGCAACCATTATCGCGTACCAGCGCTAAGCTACGATCGATATGATCACTACCTTCAGGGTGAAAGGTGATGTAAGTTGCACCTGCTTTGGCAAAGTCCGGGATAATGCGATCGACTGGCTTTACCATTAAATGTACGTCAATGGGCGCTGTTACACCATGGCTACGCAACGCATCGCAGACCAGGGGGCCAATAGTGAGGTTAGGCACATAATGATTATCCATCACATCAAAATGGACGACATCCGCCCCTGCTGCCAGGACATTAGTAACCTCCTCGCCCAGGCGTGCGAAATCTGCCGACAGTATGGATGGCGCTATTAAAAAATCTGACATAGTTTTAAAACCTCTTTTTTAACCACTCTGTATTATTAAACTAACAGGCTGGAGCCTGCCCCACTATAATGCAAGGAGGAACACATGCCCATCCCTAAGCAATCCTAACCTAGGTAATCTTAGCCCAATTAATCATAGTGTTTTGATAGAATCGCGCACTTTACATCATTGGCAAATTTTTTGCAGCTATCATCTAACATTCTGGCAGCACAGCGCATGAACCAAACAGGAGACAGCTAAAAATATCTAATATATCAATATCTTAATATTTTTTGCTTATCGCTTTTAATACAAAAACGAAGAATTACCTGGCGCCTCATGAAGCGAAAAAAACCGCTGCACTGCAAATCAATTTTTAATCAAACCCCGTCAAAGGCATGGTCTTTTATTCTCCATTTTTTTTGCATTGCAATATCCACCTCAGCGACCATACCCCCCTGCCAGGCGCTGGACCGCAAACTGGAAGCTCAATTCATCCATGAATTGAAAAAACAGATAAAAACAGGGAAAACCATTGATTTGCAGCAAGGTAACACTGTTTTTTTAGGTATTTACATACCAGCATCCTCCCCGAGATCCCATGGCGGTATCGTTTTGGTGCATAATGTAGGGGGCCATGCAGACTGGCCGGAAGCCATAGCCCCACTGCGAATTGAGCTACCAAAATATGGCTGGAATACTCTATCAATCCAGTTACCTTTATTACCCAACGAACCACGAGATACTGATTACGAAACTTTATTTGCCGATGGTGCCAGTCGCATCAAAATCGCGCTGGATTATTTTAATACCGAAGGTATTTATAATGTGCTCATTATTGGGCAGGGTATCGGGGCAACCATCGCATTGGATTACATCGTGAAACAAAAAGAACAAAAAAACAGTGTAACCGGATTTGTTGGGCTTAGCATGTATGATAACGCATATAACCTTACTAAACTCACATCATTATTGAAAAATATCCAGATACCTGTACTTGATGTTTATGGCAGCCTGGATACCGACCAAGTCATTAGCGGCATACTCGAAAGAAAAAATAGCGCTAAAAAATTTGGCATTAGCAACTATAAACAATTAAAACTAATTGGCGCAGACCATCGTTATACCGGCACCGAAAGAAGACTGGTAAAACGAATCAGGAGTTGGGTCGATCGTTATGCGCCAAGTGTCGAGATTGACATTAGCGGCAAAACACCACGATAAAAAACTATGTAATCGCCTTGTTCGACACTCGGCTTCGTCTTCTGGCTCGCTCCGCAGCCATTCAGTACTTCGCTCTAACGTGCATTCGTCGACGATACTCGTGGCGTTATGGCAAGGTGAAACAACAAGTAACCGCCAGCACATCATCAAAGTTATTTTGGTGATGTACTAAACTCTATTGCGAAGAATTTCAAACACCTCCATTCTTCCTCACATACCCCTGTCTTATAAATTTCGTACGACTTTAATTGCTTCATAGGCCGCTCTTATTTCATGCGTTTTATCTTCAGCTACTTTCAACATTTCAACCGACAAGTTCTGCGCAACTAATTTATCAGGATGATGCACACTTCTTAATTGACGATAAGCCCGCTTGATTTCGTCATCAGATGCATTAGGTGATGTCTTTAGTACCGTATAAGCATTAGCCAATTTGGCTTTATTCTTAGCATCGTTTTTATCTCGTTGTCGACTATGCTTTAATTGTTGTTCAACCCGAACCGGGTAATAAATACGATCAAAATCTGCTTTAGTCAAACCCAACAGGTGACATATTTTTAACAAAACACGCTTTTCCGACGACGTTATTTTGCCCTCTTTGTTGATAGCATAAATTTGTAATTCAACAAACATTTCTATTAAATCTGGCTGGTCACGGTAAGCACCCAGGAAAATCAGTAATGCATCGTCCATATCAAAATCAGGCTGTTGACCTACATTGAAAAAGCAAAGCGCCTGCGATTGATCAATTTGTAGAGGTTGAAGATAGTCAAATGCCAAACTAACTAGAATAGCTTCATCATCGGATTCGCGCCCACCCGCATAAGCAATATATCCCATAATTTTAAACGTTATCACCCAATACTCTTTATCCAAACCGGATAACGCATGGGAAGTCGCTTTTACATAGCGTGGCTTTTGTAATGCAAGTAAACTTTTATCAGTAACATAACCGACAAGCAAGCCAATCAACGCCCCGGGTATTCCCCAGAGAAAATAACCGATAAATATGCTTAATATCTTGCCTCTATGTAGCACGACATGCCTCTCTACCCTCGCTTTTATTCGTATCGATGCTATGCTTTTATATCACCTGTATTTCTACGACTCTTGAAAACTTTGCACCTATACCCTCAACCACCACAAACCAGGCATTAACAACGCTGTGACAAAACACTACCGCTACTGGTTGCTTGGTTCGAAAACAAACTCAACGAAATACGAGCATCGCTGGTGTTTTTAATCATCAGAATACAGGGCAGGGATTAACGTGAATCAACAACTATAGAGTATAAGCGCGCACTAGCGCATGATACCCAAAATGATACTGATCGTAAGCAACGTACTTCTATAAGAGCAGCGCCCCCTTCCTTTATCTACTCAGAACGTCAATTTCGGTAACTATTCAGGCTGATTTTTTAAATGTTCAGTGACCACTCAAATTGCCTTTGATTTATTAGAGAACAAGAAATAAAGTGCGGAGTTTACCCCTATAAATGGGTGCTTTTGATACAACTTAATAACGCAACCTTCCATAACACAAAAACAGGGCAAACCAACGATAAGCTGAGTGACTACAACGCCAGAAATCACTGCTCATAACTGGCAGCTTGTTCATTAGTGCCCTAGACAAATCAATATGCATACTCAACTGATTTTTCGAAGGTTGCGATCCAGACAAAACCTGCGCCACACGTCACAACAACCGCTCCAATATACCTGTGGTGGCGCTTTTGGGATTTTAGGCTTAGTGTGCGTCAATTCGTTTTATGGCAATCGTAGACTCTTCAAGAAGGGGAAAACAGGCGTAATAACCGGATAATTAAGGAATTTCAATGCTGCCATTGAACGAGCAGGCTGTGCAATAAAGCTTACAATACTAGAGCATAATGCTTGTTGGTGTAGGCTTGTTTTTCCCGCCCCGCTATTCAATCATGCTAGCATTAGAGTCTGCCAAGACACATCTTGAGCAAGCTTACCTCCCCCTCAGCTGATCAAACACACACGACTATCAAGCAGGTGCTGTAGAGAAAGCACCTACTGCGCCGATGCCGAGTATTTTTTCAGGCAAACGAACGGACGACCAAAAAAATTGAACTCTGCTCTCGCCTAAAACTGTGCGTGTGAAATCAACATTACGAAAATACCGATACAAACAACTAAATTCACTACAAACGTAACTGAGCGTTCCATTAAAACCTCTCTCCCCATCGGGTGCGCACTATTGATTGAATGTCTATGATTGAGCCTTCTATAAATTCAGATTTTGTCAAACTCAGCTATCATCCGCTTTGAGCGACAAATTAACCGCATTGTCAAACTAATAACCTGAACACCACCATTATGCCATAATTGTATACGATGGCCACAAGAAAATACTCATTTGGTTAAATCGAGAAATCTCAGCTATCCAATGACGACTGCGGATTCCCCGAGAGAATAAAGCTTTTGGGGAAACAAAAAAATATAAAGCATTTTCAACAAGTTACTCAACCTCTACATTGCTTTATGAGTAGAGTACAATAACCCATTGATGCAAATGTTTAAAAATAATCTTTAAATTTAAAATAATTAATAGCTGCTTCGCATAAGCTTTCTAAGCTTAGGGCGTGCCCTCAATCATTATTGTATACCATAACATTCAGAGCCAAAACCGTGAAAACCACCAATAACAGCGAATTTACTTATCTTTTTCGCAATTCTGCACCCTATATAAATGCCTTCCGCGGCCGTACGTTTGTTATCGTCTTCAGCGGAGACGCTTTGCTTGACGATGCCTTCGACAACTTGGTACACGATTTCGCACTGCTTCATAGCTTGGGTATTCGCTTGGTATTAGTGCACGGCGCCCGCCCTCAAATTGAGCAGCGTTTAGCGCTATTTGGCGTCGACGTAAACTATGCTAATAATATTCGAATTACCGATGACACAGCGCTACAGTGTGTAAAAGATGCCGTAGGCAGCACTCGCTGTGAAATCGAAGCACTGCTCTCCATGGGGCTTGCCAACTCCCCCATGGCAGGTGCCCGCCTGCGTGTTGTCTCCGGCAATTTTGTGACCGCAAAACCCTATGGTGTACGTGACGGCATCGACTACTTGCACACTGGTGAAATACGACGCATTGATAATGATGCAATTACTGACTTATTAGATAGAGGCAACATCGTATTGCTTTCCCCTATCGCTTACTCTCCAACGGGAGAAATATTTAACGTCACAGCGGAAAGCGTCGCTTCAAATACCGCAGTTGCATTGCATGCTGACAAGTTAATTTACTTAACTGAAAAGCTATTATTGCAAGATAACAACCAAACCATCCGGGAACTATCACTTAAAGCAACGAAACAATATCTGGCTACAAACGACACACTTTACCCACACACTAGAAATATATTACAAAGCGCTGCCCAGGTGTGTGAAAATGGTGTACACCGCGTTCATATTGTTAATCGTAATACTGATGGCGCCTTACTACAGGAACTGTTCACTCGCGATGGCATCGGCACTTTGATTAGTGTGGATGAATATGAGGGCACGCGTGCAGCCAAAATTGAAGATGTACCTGGCATATTAGAACTTATAAAACCCATGGAGCAACTTGGCATATTAGTACGCCGTTCTCGCGAACGGCTGGAAATGGAAATTAGCAACTTTGTTGTCGTGGAACGTGACGGTATGATCGTGGCGTGCGCAGCATCGTATACTTTTGATGAAACCGACATAGCAGAGCTGGCCTGCCTTGCCGTACACAGCGACTACCAAGACCAGGGCCGCGGCGAAACCCTGCTAAATTATATCGAAAACACTGCCAGACAAAACAACATCAAGCAGCTATTCGTACTTTCAACCCGTACTATGCATTGGTTTCAGGAACGGGGGTTTTCCACTGCCGACATAAACACCTTACCGATTAAACGAAAAACCTTATATAACTACCAACGCAATTCCAAAGTGTTTATTAAATCATTATAAACAACCATGCAACTGAAATTAGCGTACCGTTAACCTAAAATGCTCAATTGGGCGGCATGTACGAATACGTTTCGTATGGTAGCTGCTCGAGTGTGGTTAGTAAGTGCGACGAGGCTACCTACTCAGCCGTTATCTGCAAAGTATAAGTACCATAACGCCCTGCAGCAGCAGGTTTACTCAAAGAAGTAGTTACTTCCACATAGTAGGTATCTGTTGCACTAGGGGCAAAACTCAACACAGAGGAAAGCATGACATCATTATTATGAATTCGGCAAGGATTATCGAAGGCGCCACAGTATACCGTTCCAGGGCGGTCATCATTTGCCAGTATCTGACCACTAAGGTCAAAGACTTGACTACCATTCGCATCCAAAACTCTCAAATAGGTATCCGCACCATTGCTAAGATTTATCGTTTCTATTCGATAAGTACTGCCTACCTTAGCATCAAATGCAATCAAATCTTTATCCACCGCCAAATCACCTTGAAACAAATAATGCTTTTCACCCTCGCAATTCGCCTGCTGACAGACTGACATTTTACGTAATGCAGTAATAGTATTGTCGGCCTCAAAACGATCCTCCTGATAGAACACCAGACGCTCACTAAAAATTCGTTTTAAGGTATCCATCTCGTCCGCCGCAGGCGCACGTTGTTGTAGCCAACCATCCCAGAAAGTTTCCAGCGTCGCAGGCAGGCTAGTGCCGCGAGCCATATAGTTCGCATAGACATCCCAAATCGCTTGCATACCGAATTCTGACAACAAACTATTTAACACTTTTATAACAGCTATTTCACTGGAAGAATAAACAAAACAATCTTGCCGACTTGGACAAAACAAGGGGTTCGGATTAGCCATATCAATCGATATACCAACACCCGAGCCGTAAGTATCAACAAAATAAGTCGGCGCTAGACCTTCGGCAATAGATAGAACACTGTCATTATTTTCCTGCAACCAAGATTTTACAGCCAAGGGAAAAAAACCACCCCACCCTTCGCTCCAGGCAAGCCGCAAGTCTTGGTCATTCTCTGTTAAATAATGGATACCGCCAGGAGAATCATGCACATTAATCGCGCTCTCAATGTAGTGGCCATATTCATGATATAACACGTCGTCGTCATATTGATCAGTATCACCACCTGAGGAACCACCACCTAATATATAAATCCCTTTTCCTTGAGGACAAGGCCCTCCCTTTCCCCTAGAAGGGCAAAAATAGGTACCGTAACGACTGCGCTTGGGTGCCCAATAGGTGTTGACCGCTGGTAATAACGCAGTTGAAAAGCTGGTTATATACTCAGTTGCAGCGGTAAAAACGTCCAACATATTGAATGCGCCAGAAATATCGTTGTCGGTGATGACATCAACATCGACAATCAAATCACCGCTACCAGTAACATCACGGCTAACCGCGTAGACATTACCATCGTAATCATGAATTGTGATGCGAGCACCAACATTTTGACCGGTTTCGGCTAACACTCGCACTCTCAAATTAATGCCAGCGCCTGTTACATGATAATCACCCTGACTATCCGTCAACGTTGACGCCACAACAACATCATTATAGTCCACAAGATCTACCACAGCATAACGCACTGCTTTTAATGCGGTATTCCCCGTAAACCCAGAACGGCTGTACTCCTTATCTTCATAACGAATAGTGCCTGAGATAGACACAGGTTCACCCGACGCATTATTTCCACTGGAACCACTACAACCACTCAATGTCAGCGTGATATTCACCACTAAACATAACGTTAAAATACGAGGCAAAAAACAGCAAACTGGCATCATACTAATCATTCAAACCGTTAACATTAAAGCGCATCACCTGACTGGAAACTCCACAACACGTCGCCCCTTGCGAAGACTTTGTTTCGATTGCGTTTTGTGGAGTTCACGAACCGCCGCATCACTACGGTATACCGCATGTGCAGCAAACTGCCCACCATAAGATGTCCGTATACTGGCAGTCGCCGTGATAACGGCAAAGGTGTTTTTAGGTAAGGTGACATTGAAACGAAGCTCATGCACCTCGCCAGCATTGAGCCGCCCTTCCCATACTAGCGATCCGCTGTTTAATGTTGTTTCGATTGGCAGCTCAACCTGAACCCTAACTCGTTGACTGGGCATTGCACTGACAGTCCTGACGGCAAAACTAATCGCGTCACCTGTCGTTGATTGACTTTCCGTCGAAATTTGTATTTTTATCGGAGATGTAGGTTTGCTATGAACACCCCCAGCCACTGCTAGACCAACTGCAAACAGACAAAAAATTTTTACTATTATGATAATATTAAATCGCAACATACTCAGAACATCTAATTCACAATACTATCGGTTACTGCATACCCTCCATTCGCATCGAATAACGTACCCGGATTAACTTGACGATATCTATTCAAGCGCGGTAGGGGGTTATTTTTTTATCGGCATTGGATTAAATAGCTTTAGGAACAGCGATAGACCTGGGGATGGTGTAGGAAAAGGGCAAAACCACTTAAACACTAATAGAAAAATACAACACTTGTGTACTGCGTTAAATACCTCTATTGTTTAATGTTCCGCATGGTAACGGCTGGTACCAGTTAATACAAAAACAATAAAACCGTTTTAAACATCAACGTCTTATATATATTCACTAACACGATGAAGACAAAAAATCAAATTCACTATCGCCTATTGTACTGCACTATAATGATATTCGTTGCTATCACCAAGACCAGTCATGCGGCTTTCACCCATGACCCTTCATTGACTTGGCAAACATTAACAACACCTCATTTCCAAATTCACTATCACGACGACGAAAATAAACTTGCTCACGAAGTAGCAGATATCGCCGAAAAAGCACACCTAAAAATCACTCGCTTTTTTAATTGGGTGCCTGACGACATTACCCATATTGTATTGCGAGACCGTACAGACTTTGCCAATGGCTTTGCATCCCCCATCCCTCACAATACCATGACCCTATTTGTGACACCGCCAGACGATGTGAATATTATCGGTAATTACCACAACTGGCTGGAATCATTGATTATCCATGAATATACCCACATCGTTCATATAGATAAAGCGGCAGGTATACCTCGAAATTTACGCGATATTTTTGGCCGAGTATCGATATTATTTCCCAACAGTCTACAACCCCTTTGGATACTGGAAGGCATTGCCACCTACCAAGAATCACGACTGGTACCTGGTATCGGCCGGGGAAATAATAACGAATTTAAAACCAAAATGCGCCTGGAAGTCGCCACCAAAATCAAACCGATTTCGCATGTTAATCAGCCCAACGTCAGTTGGCCTGCAGGGGATACACGTTATTTATACGGCGTTTATTTTTTTAACTTTCTGGAAGAACAATACGGTGTGGAAAAAATCAAAACCTGGGTTGATGAATACAGTGACAACATCCTGCCTTTCTCTATAAATAGTGCAGCAAAATCTACCTTTGGTAAAAACATGGCAACTCTTTGGCAAGAATTCAGCCAATATCTGCAACTGAAATTCGAACCTGACATTAAAGCAATTAAAGCTAAAGGATTAGTTGAGGGACAACAAATCACACGCTATGGTTATTTCACTGGCTACCCGAGAAGTCTAGCCAATGGCGATATATATTTTTTAAAACAAGACTTTCTGGCCAACCCCAAATTAATGTTGTTAGCTAAAGGCAAAACCACCGCCGAAGAAATCACGTCAATCTATTCTGGCCGTTTCGATATTCATCCCACGGCTGGCGCATTAGTGGCACAAATAGACTACATTGATAATGTTAACTTATTGTCTGATCTCCATGTGATAAACACCACGACCGGAAAAACCACACAACTGACACGCGGTAAACGTTATACGCACGCCAGTTGGAGCCCTGGTGCCAAACAAATTGTAGCGGTACAAACTATTGGTGGAACGAGCGAGCTTCATTTATTGTCAAGCAACGGTAACTATCACCAAACTTTATGGCAAGGCCAACAACACGAAATCATATCAGCATTAGACTGGGCGCCGGATGGGCAATCTATTGTTGCGGCAATTTGGCGTACCAAAGATCATTGGAACTTAGAGCAGTTTAATCTTGCAACGCAACAGTGGAAGAAATTAACGGATACTCCGGAGTCTGAATTTCAACCGCAATTCAGTCATGATGGCAACAGTGTGCTGTACAGTGCAGACTATGATGGTGTTTATAACATTCGGCGCTTAATGCTGGATACCGGCGAAATCACCACATTAACCAATGTTATTGGTGGCGCTTTGTCGGCCACACCAACCGCAGACGGCCGCGGTATTTATTATATGGGTGCCAATACAAATGGCACTGACATATACCACCTTACAGTTGCAATCCCGATTAGCGAAACACCCAAACCGGGAACTGATGCACCCCCCCCCCTGCACAGACCCGTCAATACTCAGCAAACTGTTGACACAGAAACACAGCTGACACCATTCGAAAACCTGGATAGCTACAAAATATCGACACCAAAAAGTATTTCAGCCTATTCCGCTATTGGGAAAATCACTCCCACAACCTGGTTCCCACTTATAGAAATCACCGAAGAACGCAGCGAAATCGGATTCACTACCTTTGGCAGCGACCCATTGCGTTGGCACCAATACAGCTTATTCTACGGTTATGATACCGATAATCGTTGGAGTCTCGGCGCCTTAAGTTATCGATACGACCGCTGGAATCCGGCGCTCAAACTATTTTATCAACGTGACATACTAACCAACCTCAACGATCAAAATGAGTTAATTCGTTTTCGAAATTCCGACACCCTGACATCCGAATTAATTTTTCCGCACTTAAGCCGAGATCGGCAATGGGCCTTACACTTCGGAGTCAGTGTTGAAGAAGAATCAGACAAAAAACGAGGAATAAAGACACCACCACTCAAAACCGTGCGCGATGGGTTACTTGGCACAGCAATTAGCTTTAATTCCAGCAAACGCTACCCACGTGGTATCAGCACCGAGAACGGTCAGCGATTTCGTGCTGTCGTAGAAGATAGCGAGGCCTTGGAGAACATTTTTGGTGATAACGATTTTAGTGGACAGGTATATACTTTGGACTGGCGCGCCCTAATAAGCCTCGGCCACAAACATGTCCTAGCGGCTCGCCTGGTTTGGGGGTGGGGCACAGACTCCCCTAACCGATTTCGTTTAGGTGGTAGCAGTGACGGCTTCTTTTTATCACCACCCAGTGTCGCGCTGTCCACATCAACCACTGAAGTATTCAATAAACGCGATTATGCCTTACGGGGTTACCCTGAAGGTTTACCTAATTTAATTGGTCGCCGCATGGCGCTGACTGAATTGGAATGGCGATTCCCAGTGTATCTGCTGGAAAAGGGCATCATGGCCCCTCCCATTGGTATCCACCAGTTTCACGGTACACTTTTTTATAGTGCGGGCAATGCATGGGAAAAAGGCAACGAACTTTCTGATTTATCGCACAGTGCAGGTGTGGAAATTAATACCGAGCTGGTGCTAGGCTATTTCATTCCCCTTAATTTGCGCCTGGGTTACGCCCATGGTTTTGATGAAGGCGGAGAAGATAAAACCTACCTGGAGGTGGGTTTTTCGTTTTAAATCCGAATATACCCATAGCGTTTGAGATTTAGGTGTTAACCTAGCTAAATAAACTCGTCCACGGGCGTTTTCTTAATTCTTAACACCTAAAACGCTAGCGTCATGGGTATAGTTATGGTGCACGCATGGCCTTTAACGGCCTGCCCGTATCAAACCACCCAACCCCGCCTCTTCCAACACACTATTTAATCGGGCACGAATAACATCGGTGGTTTCGCAACTTAATGCTTCTTCCAGCAAACGTTTTGCACGACCAGAAGTAAAATTTCGCACTACCCATTTAATGCGCGGTAAATTAGCCACACTCATGCTTAAGCTGTCAACCCCCATACCAATGAGCAGAAGCACTGAAGCCGGATCACCAGCCATTTCACCGCACACCGCCACGGGTTTACACTCAGCATGAGCACCCTCAACCACTTGTACCAATGCTCTGAGCACAGAGGGATGCAACGCATCATAAGACGATGCCACCCTGGAGTTATTTCGATCCACGGCCAATAAATACTGAGTCAGGTCATTGGTACCTACCGACAAATAATCAATACGGCGGGCAATTTCTCGTACCTGATAAACCGCAGAAGGCACTTCAATCATAACACCTACCTTGGGCATTTGAATGGCAAAACCTTCCTCGACCAGTTCATTATAGGCACGTTTCAGAATTGCCAACGACTCATCCACTTCATGCACACTGTTAATCATTGGCAATAACAAATTCATGTTATTCAGTGTCTCGCTGGCTCGCAACATAGCTCGCAGCTGTACCAGGAATATTTCAGGATGATCCAAGGTAATACGTATGCCACGCCACCCTAAAAATGGATTATCCTCCTTTATAGGAAAATAAGGCAAGGCTTTATCCCCACCCACATCAAGCGTTCTCAGCGTAACAGGCCCATGCTTGAATGACTGTAATACCTGGCGATAGATCTGATATTGTTCCTCTTCGCCAGGAAAACATTCACGAATCATAAAAGGAAATTCAGTCCGATAAAGACCAATACCTTCTGCCCCGTTAATATCTTTAGGGATCTGGTCAGCAAGCAAACCACTGTTAATATACAAGGGCACATGGACACCATCCGGAGTTTCGGAAGGTAAATTCTGCAAGGAGATTAAGTCTGCGGAGAGTTCCTGCTCCTCCTGGGCTAGCCGGGAAAACTCGTCCAGTATCGCCCGGGTTGGCGATATATATACCTGTCCACGATAACCATCCACAATAATTTCCATGGCATCGATACGCCCCACCGGAAAATCCGTCCCCATCACCGCTGCAAGTCCCATGGCCCGCGCTAAAATTGCAACATGGGAGGTTCGGGACCCTGACACCGACACTACGCCGACCAATTGCGCAGGAGGTACTTCCGCCAACATGGAAGCGGTTATCTCCTCCCCCACAAGCACGGTTTTTTTCGGGTATTTTCGTGGCCTAGCATCCCCGCCACTTTGCAAGCGCATTAAAATACGTCGCCCCAAGTCACGAATATCTTCACCTCTTTCGCGTAAATAGGGGTCAAGCATTTCATCAAACGTGCGCAAATGCTCCTTAATAGTGTCCCGTAACGAACCTGACGCCCAATTCCCCTGCCGAATCTTTGCAATGACATCACCTACCAAAGACTCACTTTCCAGCATTAACAAATAGGCGTCAAACAACGCACGGTCTTCCGCAGGCAATTTATCTGTTAACCGGACCAACATCGATCGAATATCGTTTCGTACAGCTTCAACCGCGTTAGTAAAAACGCCTACTTCTTTTTCGACATCATCAACAAATCGATCCGGTATGGCATTTAAATCCGCAGAGGGGTAAATAACAAAGGCAGTGCCCACTCCTATTCCAGGTGAACCCGGCTGGCCACTAAAAGGGGCTGCTCTACGCATGCTTTTTTGTTGCAGTATATTTACACCACCACTGGCCTCTGCATGAGCAATAGCGCCTGACAGCTGTGCTGCAATAGTTATTAAAAAGGTAACGCTGTCCTCGTCGAATTCCTTTCTCACATAACGTTGTACAACCAACACCCCTAATAATATGCGATGGCGAATAATAGGCACGCCTAGATAGGCATGGTAATTTTCTTCACCGGACTGAGGAATATACTGGTAACGAGAATGCGTTGGTGCATCAGCAAGATTAATCACTTCTTCCCGTATCCCCACCAACCCGGTCAAGCCCTGATGAAAATCCATATGCACATTACCCACAGCATCCGGATTTAAACCATCACTGGCCATAAGAACATTTTGCTTACGGGTATGATCAGAAAGATAAACAGAACACAAATCCACGTTCATCGCTTTTTTCACACGCGTCACAATAATGTGCAGCGCCTGATTGATATCAGCAGCATCATTTACTTCTTGTACAATGCGACGTAAAATGTCAAGCATCAAAACCCTTTCTTTGTATTATATACTCGGCTTCATTGCAGCCTACATCGTTAAGCAACCGGCATTCTGAGCAATGGCTTTTGTTGACTTAAAACAACAGCCACTTAAAGTTAATCGATATTTTAAGTTCATCATTTCTATGCCCATAGCGCTTGAGACTTCGGGTATATAAAACACTATTTCAAGGTGCACACACTCAGAGCAAAGGCGCCAATTCCGACAATGCCTGCTGATACACGGCTTTTTTAAACCCGATAATCTCTTTTATAGGGTGCCAATAATCCACCCAACGCCAGTCATCGAATTCAGGACGCTTGCCATATGCTAAATTCACATCAGACTCATCACCTAAAAACCGTAACAGATACCAAACCTGTTTTTGACCAATACACATTGGTTTCTCATCATTGCGCATCAGCGATTTTGGCAACCGATATTTCAACCAACCTTGAGTTGAACCCAAAATATCCACATGCTCAGCGTACAAACCGACCTCTTCCCCTAATTCACGGAAAAGCGCTTGCTGCGGCGTTTCACCTTCTTTGATACCACCTTGAGGAAATTGCCATGCAGTTTGGCCAATCCGCCTGGCCCATAAAACTTGAGCATTAGCATTACTTAAAATGATACCAACATTGAACCTATACCCTTCTGAGTCTATCACTGGCTAATCAATTATTTTATGTGTGGATATGGTGATTTTTCACTGGCAAGTCCAGTTAGGCAAACTTACAACCCCATTTTGTACCCAGAACATTGAACCTACCAGTTTCACATGGCATTCTACAAGATCAATTTTAGTTGAAAATCCGCATTTGCAACGCAATCAAATAGGGAGTTACGTTTGAGTTTAGCAATTTTTGATCTGGACAATACCTTACTTAATGGCGATAGCGATTATTTATGGGGAGAATTCCTTGTAGAACAAGGGCTCGTTAACAGTATTTTGCATAAAAAAGAAAATAACCGATTTTATGAGCAATATAAATCCGGCACGCTGAATATTTTCGAATTTCTCAACTTTAGCTTAAAACCACTATCAGAAAATGATATAGCATCACTCTCTCGCCTGCACCAGATATTTATGCACCAGAAAATAGAAGCCATAATCCTTCCAAAAGCCATAAAATTAATTAATAAACATAAAGCGAAAGGAGACCATACATTAATCATTACGGCTACAAACCATTTTGTTGCCGCGCCCATCGCAAAGCGTCTCAGTATCGAAACACTCATTGCAACCAATCCCGAGCTTGTGGATGGCCGTTACACCGGACGAGTATCAGGCACACCCTGTTTTCAACATGGTAAAGTCGAACGATTGGAGCAATGGCTTACTCAAACAACACACACTTTAAAAGATAGCTGGTTCTATAGTGATTCTCACAACGATATTCCCCTGCTATCCCTGGTGAGTCACCCAGTGGCCGTGGACCCCGATACCGAACTGACGCAACATGCGAAACAAAATCACTGGAAAATCATTAGCTTAAGAAAAAAACTCGACACCAGTTGCGGATGACAAACAGTCCATTCGTTACACAACAAACATTCAACCTAAATTAATCAGTTGAATCTACTACAAACGCTGATGACACAGATTTACCCAAGGATAGGTATGCTCTAACTATTCTCAACAAGGTAAAGCAACAGTGACACAAAAGCTGACGCAAAAAAACGCAACAATCAGACACACTTAAGAGGGAGGGGCTGTGAGTCGCGTTACGACCGCATTAACCTAATATTGTGGGGTCAATGCCTATCGACGAATCATCGCCCAAATTGCCGGTATCATCGATCCAGTCCAATAAAGGCTGCCATTGTTGTCGAAGGTATTGCGTGCGGGTATCGCGCAATTCATGAATCCCTACCCCTTCCACAAAAGCATGCACATAATACTGGCTATCCCGAAATCCGGTGATAAAGGGGATCTTGATACTGGCTAAAAAGGTTTGCAAGGTATTATAAACCTTGGTGTTTTCTTTAACTCGGTTAGCTACTACCCCAATTCGAGTACCGTTCGCAGCACCAATCCCACGAAAGGTATCTGAACGCATTTTACCAATCACTAATATTTCTTTTATA
The DNA here is from genome assembly GCA_013152545.1 of Gammaproteobacteria bacterium. GTDB lineage: Bacteria > Pseudomonadota > Gammaproteobacteria > SZUA-152 > SZUA-152 > JAADGF01. The sequence goes on along the minus strand of JAADGF010000096.1, from coordinate 77,957 downwards.
AAATCGGTGGTAGCATGAATATCAATGGGAGAAGGCAGTACCGGGATTAAAATAATGTCGGATTGACGCACATAATTGGTCAATTCCTGATTATTTGCGGCAGCAGGCGTATCGATGATAACTCGATCCACTTTAGGTGGCATACGCATCTGCCAACTGCGTGTTACAGTCAGTTTTTGCCGATGAGCTTCAATGCCATGAATAGGCGCCACATGTTCAGGACGAATATTTAACCAATTACTGGCAGACCCCTGATTATCATAATCCAGCAAAGCCGGATAATACCCCCTACTAGCATAACATGCGGCAAGATTAGTAGAGATTGTGGTTTTCCCACAACCTCCCTTGGCATTTAAAACCATGATTTTTTGCATCGAGAATACTTTACCTACACCTGGGACTTAATTAATGCCCATAAAACTCACTCAGGACAACCCTAATTAATGAATTTCACGACCAGCCTGAGCATTTAATGCTTTCAAGTCGAGAATTTAGCACGTATATCACCCACATTACAGGCGCTACGATAATATCCAACCCCGCGCAAGCCAACCTCTTACCTAAACTCAACAATTAGGCTGAGCAAATCAGAGCAAACTTCGACTTCACTTCGCTAAATTCAAAATTAATACTTAACGTTACCCCATAAGCTCCCCAAAAACCAGTCATCTATCCGGTACACATCACAAAATAGAAAACCCGCGTTAATACTGAAGCCCATTAACATTATAAACTAGCGTTATAAACTAGCGTTATAAACCCACGCAATTATTTTAGTTAGCAGCGCTCCACTTAAAACAAATGGGAAGTCGCCAAAATAATTCTAACGACCTCCTTACTACCATGATTAAAAACAGCACGAAATCAACCTGAGGAAACTTCACGACCAAGCATTCGATTGTATCGATTAAATTAATCAAGACATCGATCTGAAAAAGATGGCCTGGGGAAAACTGTCGTTCAGTAAACGCTATCAATACCACACAAGCGAAACAATTTAATGCATAGATTATTCCTATTCAAAAATGCCATTGTTAACGTTTTGTGATCAAAGTGAAGAGATCAATCAGGATCAAAAGACAATAACATATCACCAAATGCGTCGTATAATTGAAATATACCCATAGCGCTTGATATTTAGGTCTAAAGTGTGCGTCATATTTTATTCATAACACCAAAGGCAAGCGCTTTTAGGCGAGACGAAATGACGCGAAATAGTCGTTCTATTGCAAGGAATTTCAACGCCGCTATGAATGAAACCGGGTGTGCAATTTACCCGAAACCCCAAACGCTTTGGGTATACCAACGGCTTGCTTCATAACACTTGGCTCATAGGCTTTATAACGGTAGTCAAGCATAAAATATTTTGTTTCGCAGCATGAATGACCACACCGGTAATGTTGAGTGTTGTTCGCACTTTTCCCGGCCTTAAAAACCTGGATGTTCTTGCACTTGAGGCAACTCACTTTTTCATAACATGTCATGCCTGAATTATAGCTGAAATCTCAGGTTCGACCCACTATCCATTGATTTATTCAGATACTGTTATTTTTTGCAATTTCCCCGCTACAGGGTCTTCTTCTAACCGCCATCCAAAAAATACGCAAATAAACGCTATGGGTATCTGTTAGATTATAATACTTGAACATAACCAGTTTTAAAGCTTGACAAACTATAGGCCTTTTCAATTTCACGAGGGGTGGCATTGCAACCACTAAACTGCAACACTACCTTTTCTCCTTTTAACTTTTCTTTCAACTTAATTGCTGCAGCAATGGTTGAACCTCCTGCACCCTCAACTAAGTTTTGAGTGTAGTAACCTGCAAGTGCAATCCCTTGATATATTTCTTCTTCGGTGAGAAGAATAAAGTCTTCCAAATTATCTTTATATATTTCAAATGGGGACTCATAGCCAACGCCTGTAGCAAAACCACCAGCAAATGTAGTATTGTCAGCAGTTGTTATAACCCCTGCTTTCCATGACAAATAAGCGGCTGGTGAGTTCTCTGCTTGAACAGCATATATCTTAATACTTGGGTTTAAAGATTTTAAAACAGATATTGCCGCTGCAGCTTCACTTCCTGCGCCTATTGGAACAATTAACGCATCAATATCGGGTAGCTTTTCAATTATTTCTAGGAACCCTGTTCCAACACCATTTATCAAGTGTGGCTCATTTGCTGGATGTATATAATATAAGTTTCTTTCTTTAACTATTTTCTCAACAACCTTCGAAGCCTCATCAAAAGTTTTTCCTGCCTCAATTAGCTCTGCCCCTGTATCACGGATTTTTCTATTTTTTGATTCATTACTGTTTTCAGGGACTACTATTGTTGCATTAATTCCGTACCATGAAGCCGAAGCCGCCACAGATAAGCCATGATTGCCTGTAGAAAAAGTAACTACACCCTCCGTGCCATCATCTTTTAGATGACGCATTAAATTTATGCCCCCTCTAATTTTAAAGGTGCCTGTTGGGTTATGATTTTCATGCTTTACATAAACATTTGCACTGAGCAATTTTGATAAACCTTCATACCGGGTTAGCGGTGTTGGCACTAAATGAGCGTATACAGATTTTTTTGCTTTTATAGCTTCAGCAAGACTTATTGGGTATTCCATTTTTTTAGTCATTATTATCTTTCCTAAGTAATCGTCGTGGCAGGAATGTCAGTTGCCTGCCCCCCCCACACAGTCCCAGATACACAAGAGGGCATATATCCAACTAATGACAATTTTAAGCTTCTAGCCCTTATTCAGCCCGTAACGCTGTGACAGGATCAAGCTGAGCGGCATGCATTGCAGGTAGTACACCGGCAATTAAGCCGATGATAATGGCAAGGATGACCGATAATGAGGTAAAAAAAAGTGAAAAATGTGTTGGCAATGCGGGAAATATTAACTGCAGTAACTGCCCTCCTAATAAGCCAACGGCGAGGCCGATAACGCCTCCCAAGCCGGATAGTATAGCCGCTTCCCCTAAAAATAATGCAAGGATCTGGATACGGCGTGCGCCTAGCGCACGATATAATCCAATCTCTGAGGTACGTTCACGAACTGCAATGGTGGTAATGGTTAAAATGCCGACGCCACCTACCAGCAAGGAGATCCCACCCAATGCGCCCACAGCAAACGTTAATACATTGAGAATAGAACCTAATATTTCCAGCATTTGCTGTTGTGTGGTAATGGTGACATCCATTTTTCCGTGACGAGCGATAATGAGTTTTTCAATGGCACCTACGATCTGTTGCTGGTTTGCGCCTTCTTTATAAAGTAAGTCTATTTCCATCACACTGTCACGGTTGAACATTGCTAGGCTCCGTTGGGTCGGAATGTAAACCGCATCGTCAAGGTCAAAACCAAGCACTTGCCCTTTGGACTCCAGTGTACCAATAACCCGGTAACGGCTGCCGCCAATACGAATATACTGGCCCAGGGGGGATTTAGTGCCAAATAATTCATTTTTTAAGGTATAGCCCAAAACGGCATAAGCACGTGGCGCGAGGGGGTCGTCATCAGGAAGAAACCGCCCAGCACTGACATTAAACGTAAATACGGTTGGAAATTCAGCGCCCACGCCATAAACAGTGGATCGGCGGCTTTTACCAAAGGCTTTGATTTCAGCATTACCCTGTACCATGGGAATAACCGCTTCGACGTTTGCGATGCGCTTTAGCGCTTCAGCATCATCGATTGTTAATGGCCGTTCGGCGCCAAAAACCCCAACCGATGCCCCCACTGTGGTGGCACGACCAGGATTAATGCCAATCAGGTTGGTGCCGAACTGAGTAAACTCGGATAAAACGAAACGATGAATGCCTTCACCGATGGAGGTTAGCAATACAACTGCGGCAATGCCAATGGCAATACAAAGCATGGTTAAAAAAGCACGTAGGCGATGACAAAAAATCGCCATAACAATCAGCCGTATAAAATCACGTAATTTCAGCATCACTTCATTACTAAACGTTAATTATTTATGCGCTAGCGCCTCAATGGGGTTGAGCTGTGCAGCGCGTTTTGCGGGCATGGCACCAAACACCAATCCGGTTAGCACGGCAACCGTTACAGCACCAATAAGTGACCACAAGGGGGCTGTAACCGGAAAGTCAGGGTAAATGTTGGTAAGAACCACATTCGCCAAAGCACCTGTCGCCAACCCAAGTATCGCACCCAGCACTGATAACATCATAGCCTCAGATAAAAACAACAAGGTTATTTTATGCTGAGTAGCTCCCAGAGCTTTTAATAAACCAATTTCCGCTGTGCGCTGAGATACGGAGATTAACATTATGTTCATGATCAGTATGCCAGCAACAACCAAACTGATCGCCGCTATGCCTGCAACCGTATACGTCAGTGCACTTAGAATTTTGTCAAACGTACTAAGAACGGCATCCTGAGTGATAATAGTGACATCTTCTTCACCCTGGTGTCTTGCGGCGATGATGCGTGTAATTTGTGTTTGTACATAATGAATGGTGTCCCGGCTGCTGGTCTCCACCAGGATACGAAACAATGATGGTGTATTGAACAGCGACTGTGCCGAGGCCACCGGTATGATGGCAATTTCCTGAACATCGATTCCAATAGAGCGCCCTTTAGAAGCCAGCACACCGATGACACGAAAGCGATGCTCACCAATGCGTAACCATTTTCCAATGGGGTTACTTGTACCGAACAATTCCCGCTGAATCGTTGCGCCTATAATGCAAACTGCGCTGGCCCGATCGTAATCCGTGTCCGGTAAAAATGTCCCCATGGACAAGGTCCAGTGCCGTAACTTCAACAGGGAATGACTGGAGCCAAATATGGCGGTTTCCCGCTCACGCCCATCCCATGAAATCGCTGCGGAACCCACGACGACGGGGGCGACACGTTTCACGCTGCTAATACGATTTAAAGCGTTGGCATCCGCCGTGGTGAGATCGCGTGGAGTTTCGCCAACAAACATAGGCGGTACACCGCCCGTGGTTTCTGTTTTACCGGGGATGACAATAATCAGGTTCGTGCCCAGAGAGGAAAATTCATTCAACACATATCGTCGCGCCCCTTCTCCCAGGGACGTTAACACGATAATGGCGGCAACGCCGATCATCATGGCGATAAGCATTAACGTCGTGCGTAAGCGGTGACGACTGAGGGCATGCCAAGTGTAGCGTATAATATCAGAAAATCGCATAACAATGTTAACGGATAACTGAGCAAGCTTGATCTCAGCTTTATGTTTCAGTCACTTAGGAATAAATTTTATGATGCATTTTTTATTAGTCACTGTGCGTGATCTTACCATCGATCATGCGAATATGCCGTTTGGCGCGCTGCCCTACCTCCGGGTCATGGGTCACCACAATTAAACTCATGCCTTCACCATTGAGCCGTTCCAGTATACGTATTACCTCGCGACCGGAATGCCGGTCCAGATTACCCGTTGGCTCATCTGCCAGAATGACTTTGGGTTGCATTACTGTGGCGCGGGCAATGGCAACGCGCTGTTGTTGTCCTCCGGAGAGTTGGTCGGGTCGGTGGCCGGCACGATCCAGAATATCAAGGGATTGCAGCACCTTGCGGGCACGTTGCTGTCGTACGAAAGGTGCTGTCCCTGCTAGCAACATGGGAAGTTCTACATTTTCCTGTGCGGTTAAGCGCGGTAGTAACTGGAAAAACTGGAAAATGAATCCTATTTTGTGTTGACGAATATCAGCTCGTTCATCGTCGCTGAGTGCAGTGATTTCCGCCTGATCCAGGGTGTAAGTACCGGAACTTGGACGATCGAGTAAGCCAATAACATTTAACAGCGTTGATTTTCCGGACCCTGATGGCCCCATGATGGAAACGTATTCTCCCTGGCTTATTGTCAGATTAATTTGTTGCAGGGCATGTATGGTTTGGTCGCCTACATTGAAGTCCCGTTGTATTGCTTGGAGCTCAATCATGCCGGGGTTTCATTAAGGTTGTTTGTCCTGGGATAATTGCACGGTTACACCGTCGGCTAATCCTTCGATACCGATCGAGGTGACGACACGATCTCCTTCCGTTAAGCCTGAAATGATTTCTGTAAACCCCCAATTACCAATGCCTGTTTTGATTTGCTTTTTTTTCAGGGTGTTGTTGTCGTGATAGACATAGACTTGGTTGTCATTAAAGATGGCCTCAGTGGGTAAATGCAGCACATTTTGTTTACTGTTTAAAATAATTTCGGCATCTGCACTATAGCCTGGCAATAGGCCCTGCTCACCAATGCTGTGGGTAAAATAAACCTCAACATCAACAGTACGTGCCTGCTTTTCAATGTTTTGCACATAGGGGGCAATACGGTGCACGGTTGCACTAAATGGGTGGTTAGGAAAAGCGTCGAGGCTGACCCGTGCCGACATACCCACTTTGACCGCTGGAGCATCGACTTCATCAATGGGTGCCGCAACATAAATGCAGCGGGAGTCAATCAAATCTACAACCGGTAAAGTGGCTACACCAACGGGCGAGGGTGTAACAAACTCTCCCACCTCACCATTAACTTCAGCCACTATGCCATCAAAAGGGGCACGTACCATGGTGCGTTCTAAAGCAGCGTTGACCACATCGATCTTTGACAACGCTACTTTAGCTGAGCTTTTGGTGGCTTCACAGGCGGCTTTTGCAGCGTTGGCGTTACCTTCAGCGGCTTCTGCCTGTTCTGTGGAAGTGAGTTTTTGCTTCAATAGTTTGTTTTGTCGTCTGGCCTCTTTTTCAGCGACATCATATCGGGTACAGGTTTCCCCGGCTCGCGCCCGCGCCGCATCGGCTTCGTTTTTTGCTAGCGCCAACTCCGCGACAATATTTTTGTTCCATAGATTAACCAGAATTTCACCCACGCTAACCCGTTGTCCTTCTGTTACCCGCATGACATCGATGAGTCCACCATTGAGCGGTGCCAGCCGAGCACGACGGCAGGCTTTGATAGAGCCTGCCCGGGTATTGGTAACGGTGGCTTCCACATCACCATACGTTACGGTTGTAACGGTTACTGTGATGGGATTAGGTTTAGACAAAGCCCAGATCGACCCACCGATTATTAGCAGAAAAATCACACTAAAAAATATCTTATACAATGGCTTGGACATAGCTGTCATCGACAATGGGGTGTTGATCGCCAATTATTTGACTGTGATTAAAACAGCATACTGACTAGAATGGAAGTTGTTCGAGAATAATAAGGCTATTTCGAACAAGCCATTTTTACCAGATTTCCACTATGCTTTGTTCAAAAGGAATAATTATTCACTTATAATGATCAGGTATATTAAGGTTAAAACAGCCCCCCTCGCGATCCATCATTCTTGGGCATTATTCTAAATAGCTTATTGCATTGAAAGTCTACCATAGTGTGCTGATAGGCTTTTGATTCATGTCAATGACGTTACCAGGCATTGCGTTCAACAATGCTGGAGAGGGCTAAGAAGTGTTGTTGGTGTCTTAGGCGATGGCGTGGACGGCGTTAGTTTTACTCTGTAATACGAATCGCCAATACATCACATGGTGCATGATGCAGTACACCGTTGGCGGTGGCGCCTAAGAGTAGTTTTACACCATGACGACCATGGGAGCCAACCACAATAAGATCAACGTTATGCTCATTGGCATAACTTACGATCTCGTTTGTTGCAGCACCAAATTCAATAATAATATCAAGATGTGTCAATTGCATTTTATTTAACAACCTATCGATAGTATTTTTAGCATTTTTAATTAATTCTTCATTGGGGATGGTATAAGTTGGCGTTATAAGCGCGCCTTCACCAAAACCAATGTAAGGAATGTAATCAATGGCATGAATAAGTGTTAATTTGGTATTATTAATGTCAGCTATATTTTTCGCTTTTTTAATCACATCTTCTGCTGATGCGGATAAATCGACTGCAATCAATATGTTTTTGTAGTCGTGCATGATCGTACCTCCTTACTGGCTGTAAAATGTGTTTTTTAATTGTTTGTTTTCGCCGTACTCTATTCAATTTTAATCCGCAGGGTTTATACGTCGACGTAAGCACTATTGACGTTTAACCTAGTACATCAATTGAACCTACTGCGAACACCAATGGCACAGAATTTAAACAAGTACTTTTAACACAACTATTTAATACAATAATCAGACAAATCAAAGGCAAGTTGAGTAATTACACGGTTTTTCAGAATATTTTAGCCTCACCGTATGGGTATTATGGCGTGTAGCAGCCTCCTTATTATGCATTATGCAAAAATGTCTCGAGACTTAATTTTTCGTTCCAGTACGTGAAGACTGTATTCAACATCTTCATGCTGCGCCATAAGAATGCTGGGTACAAAAGAAATGTGCAAGGCTTTAGCTATTATTGCACCTAAGTTGTTTTTTTGAACCACCCACCATACGCCGTGAATATCCGTTTCCCAAATACTGCATGTGCCACATATTCTCAGTGTTGCACTTACCTCACCGTTGCCTAAAAACTCCTTTAACAGCTTTTCATCTTCATTATTGCAAGGAAGGCAATTGAAATCGATAACGCGCTCTTCGCCTGATTGCAATAAGCGTTGTAATCCCTGCCGTATTTCAAAGACAATTTGCTTTGCGTAATGACCACTTCCGGCCAGAGGAGCGTCTTCGTTATCTGAAGAAGTATGTCTCGTTGTCATGGTGTTTAGTTTGCTGAAATGAATATCGAACATGAGTATCGCAATTAAAAATCCTTACTCTGAGTTATACGCATGAGCGAAGAGATTTTCTTTGATTTATATCAAATGGATTATTTTTTTTTCGATATTCAGTTACTACAAACTGAATGACTGTTAGCCTGGAGATTGTATTCCGTTTCATTCCGATGGTTCCGTGGCATCATAAACTTTAATTTTCAAATAATTCAGTTCCTGTTGTACGTCTTGTGGTATATCGGTACCTCGTGATCCCGAATAGGCGAACATTAAATACTGTTCGTATTCCTGATAACATTTTTTAGCATAGGGGTAGCTGGTATACCTTAGCATGCATTCCTTTAAATATGAGTCGGCCAACGAATAATAAAAGCTGTAATTAATAGAGCGGTCGATAATCCCAAGCCAATATAAAATAGCGGGTATCTCCTGTTTGGGTGGATTAGTATTTAAATAATGGTAAAGTAAGCCTCTTAACCATACCCGTGCCACTTTTTCTTTTTTTGTCGGGAACTCGGCAGAACCAGGCTCTTCCAGGTTCCCCAGCACTTTTTGCACCTTTTTTTCAATAATATCAAAAGTAACGTTGTTTATAACGGATACGTTCTCCGTATCCAGTTCTTTCAACCCCCGCCGCCATTCTTCAAGACTTTTTTGACTGAACTTTGTGTGTGCTGCATGGTTGCTGTATTTTGCGAGTTGTTTTTCTCCTTCACCAGGTTGATTATAAATTTGTGCATATATAGTAAGTAGACGTTTGAGTGCGGTTAATAATTCGGTTTCCGAAATGGGGGTTGATGAACGTAAGTACTGGTCATAAAAAACAACTGCCTCGGGGTAGTTACGGGTCATGTAATTAAATTCGGCATATTCCAGATCGTTTTTGAAATGTGAGCGTTGCATACTCTTGAATAAAACTCTTGCTTTGGTATCTTGTGTGTGGCAAGAAGCACAAATAGAAACAAATTCTTTTAGTATATTACGAGCATGATTTAAATTTTTATGTTTCAGTGCAACCCCCGCTTCTTCCAATTGATCACTAATCACATCAAATGATACCTTGTAGGTTGGAGACCGGGTAGAAAAATGAGGTTCAGCCTCTTTAAATAACTGAGCAAGCCTCTCAACAGAGGCAGCTGTTTCGTTGTTAGCGCCAACTGCATTGAACTTGTCAGCGTTAAGGATGCGTGGAAATAATGATTCCATAATACGGCCGATTTGGCTCATGGTGTCATTGATTGTAACAGCCTTGCTTTGATCATCGGTGTATTCAGTCGCTATGACGGCAACAAAGATAACTCCGGCAATAAGGGTCCATTTCAACGCTTTCATTTATCTACCTTTTTTGTATTGCGCTCGTAGAGTTTACGACTTAATAATAATCGATCCACTTTGATGCTTGCTGATGTAAATCAATGCCTTATCTCGTTGTAGGTGATCTTTTGCGCAACGCCGGAGACGCAATGATAAACAAGCTAAATGTTCACGCCATTTCTTTACAGACCCTTAGAGTTAAATAAGGAATGTTACACACCCATTTCTTACCACGCTGGAACGACAGCTATGATGCTATTTATTTTTTTTCCTGTTCTTTTTCTTTTCCCATTTTTCAAAACGTGCATCCCATTTCTTGAATTTTTGGCGACAATAGTCATCAAGTTTTTCGTAACTATTAAAATATTTCTTAAAATCCTCTTCCGCAGCCCCATCAAATTCACAGCAATCATTGCTATGTGTTCGACAGATTTCGGGCCTGGCGTCATAAATACCACAATTACCATTGGACATAAGATGTAAACAAGGGTTTATAGCACTCATAAACCAGCCGTCATCATCTTTAAAAATGCTGACATCACGGTGCGAAATTAACCATAATAAATAATCGTAGTCTTTCATGGATTTTGGTGCATCGATTTCCTGCGTTATATAGGTACAGCAAATGGATTGTTTGCAATAATCACATTTGGTTTCAGGAGTAACGGTTATGTTCTTGGGTAAATCTTTGAGGGTGAATACGTGCTGTTTGCTCATAATGAAACCTTGGAATTAAAAGGAGTTACATGATTGAAGTTGTTATTTTTACCCATTACGGATAGGTTTCCGTGCTTGATGCACCCTTGGCTGCCCTTTGGTGATTTGCTGCATATTACCCGTGACAAGCAGCGACATTATAAACATGACGACGGCTACACACGAAACGCAGCAATACGGTGGCCAACAGATGCTCAAGAAAAGGCTGACATCACATCAATATTATAGAAATTCATCCATGACTCTAAGCTCATCAGTTGAGCACTTACAAGCACCACTAACCTTTTGAAAAAACTGAAATATTGTGCTTTTACCCGCTTCATTTAAAAGGTCAACACGCGACACGTTGTCCAACTGACGGTTTTAGGTTAATGGGTATAGCATGATAATCGTAGAAAATTTAAATGCAATGCATTTGTGTATCCAGGAAAAGCATTAATTGCTGCTTTATTATGGATATACCCGTGATGTTTAAAGGGTTTCGGCAGTATTGTACACCCGATTTATTCCTTGACACTTAAATTTCTAGCGCTACAGGTATTCGCATAACAATTAAAAATACGATTCGAAAAAAAGCATTTTATGAGATGGAATGACAAGGCGTTCGCAGTAGATTCAACTGAGATGTAATTTAGGTTGAAGACGAAACGATATCCGGCGCTATCTGTTCAACTTATTTCTTTACAGACCCTTACGTTGCAGGATTCAGTCAATTTGGATAGAGTCGTAATTGAAATTAACTCAAATCATAATGTTATAATGAGATATCGGTAAACAGACCGAAAATATGTCAGGATAAAGAAATGATAAAAACTATCTTTCCATCCAGGAAAAAAGGTTCTAATACTTACGCCGCTATTGATTTGGGTTCCAATAGTTTTCATATGATTGTTGTTCAGATTCAGGAGCAGGATATTCATGTCATCGATCGTTTACGGGTTATGGTTCGCTTGTCCGCAGGACTTGATGAGTCAAAACGATTGAATGACCGCTCTCAGGCAATTGCATTGGATTGCTTGCAGCAGTTCAGTGAACGGTTGCTGGAAATTCCAAAGGGTAATATACGTGCTGTGGGAACAAATACATTACGTACTGCGATAAATTCAGTGCAATTTCTACAAAAAGCAGAAAAGTGCCTGGGACACTGCATTGAAATCATATCCGGTATGGAAGAGGCCCGCTTAATCTACCTTGGTGTCTCTTACAATCTACCAGTGGCTAAGGAACATCGTCTGGTTATTGATATTGGTGGTGGCAGTACTGAGGTGATTATTGGCGAGGGCGTTGAGCCTATGTGTATGGAAAGTCTTTATATGGGATGTGTATCCAGCACAAACAAATACTTTTCTAACGGCAATATTACTAACAAAGCGATGGAAAAAGCAGAAATCGCTGCGCGAGTCGAACTGGAACCTATCGAAAGAGTATTCCGCAATGTTGGCTGGAGTCAAGTGCTTGGTGCATCGGGTACCATCAAAGCGGTGAGCCAGGTTATATCACAAGCGGGATGGTGTGATCATGGAATCAGCTATAACGCTTTGAAAAAGTTGATTAAACACCTGATAGAGGTAAAACATGTCGATAATATTAAGTTGAAGGGCTTAAGTGCTGACCGGACACCCGTTTTTGTAGGTGGTGTAGCAATTTTATGGGGTATTTTTAAAGCATTCAATATTGACCACCTGGATATTTCAGAGGGAGCAGTACGCGAAGGGGTAATACACGATTTATTGGGGCGCATACAGCGCGAAGATGTGCGGCATCAAAGCGTGAAAAGCCTGGCCCAGCGTTTTCATGTTGCTGAAGAACATACGCTTAGAGTGATGAAGACTGCTCACTATTGCCTGGAACAATTGAGCGATACTTGGAATTTAGATTTCGACGTAGCATCTGAATGGCTTGAATGGGCGGCCCGATTACATGAAATTGGCTTAAGTATCGCACATGCTCATTATCATAAACACGGCGCCTATATTGTTAGTAATGCAGATTTACCAGGCTTTTCACAGCAAAATCACGCACTATTAGCGGCGTTGGTACAATCCCATCGTGGTAAATTCCCTAAAACACTGATTAAGCAATTGCCACAGAAATGGGTATATATGGCGCAACAATTGGCGATTATTTTGCGGCTGTCAGTATTATTGAATCGTAGCCGGAGTGCAGAAGCCTTACCGACATTTTCATTAACGGTAACTGAGGGTGGCCTGGCTATTCAATTCCCACCGGGTTGGTTGCACAAAAAAGCATTGACCGCCGCTGATTTGGAGCAGGAAGTACTCTATTTGGTAAATGCGGGGGTTGCATTAGAATTTTCCTGAGCTTTTTTGTTGAACGCAAACAGGCACCAGAAGTAGACACCGCAGGCGAAGACGGACTGAAGATCCCCCATCGATGGGGGTGGTAATACCGGGAAGCAAAATAGAGACGTTATGGCGCGCACGTTCTTTATAAGCACTCAACTGATGAGTTTAGCTTCAACAGCCCCTAGGCGCCTGTTCGAAAATAGCCGCTGTCCACAAGGAAAAATACCCTTTTGAGTCCATTTTTTCGATTGCATCAGGCATCTATTTTTGGCATTTGAAGCGATATTGAGTCTATTTAATGTAATAATCTAAGAATGGGCCAATATGGCGTTTTCGCAGTAAGCTTTTTATTCTCGAACAGGCTCCTAGGAATTTTGAGCAAGCTTTTCAAGCAACATTGCTTGTGCAGAGAACAATTCTTCCCCATCGGCAGTAATACGCCGGTAAGTGCCATCGTTATGTAGTTGCCACGCTTGCTTGTTATCTTTTAAGTAATAGTTTATATCTTTAATGACTCTGTCACGCAGTGCTACGGACTGTAAGGGAAAACAGGTTTCAACACGTTGCATTAAGTTTCGTGACATCCAGTCTGCACTGGCAGCGTAGACTTCCGGTTTGCCATCATTCTCAAAATAATATACACGGGTGTGCTCTAAAAAACGTCCCACAATGGAACGCACCTGAATATTATCCGAGACACCGGGAATGCCGGGTCTCAGATCGCAAATACCACGAATGATTAGATCTATTTTGACACCTGCTATGGAGGCACGGTACAGGCCATGGATAACCTGACGTTCAGTTAAGGCATTTACCTTAACGATAATACGCGCGGGCCTACCTTTCGTTGCAAAGCTGATTTCTTGTTCTATTTTGTTGAGCAGTTCGTTGTGCAAGGTAAATGGCGATTGTAATATTTTATCCAGTTTAGCAACTTTACCAAGGCTGGTTAATTGTAAAAAGACATTATGGATGTCTTTACCAATTTGTTTGTCACAGGTCAATAAACCATAATCGGTGTAAAGACGCGCAGTGCGTGCGTGATAATTGCCTGTACCCAAGTGCACATATTGCCGTAAGCGTTTGTTTTCACGCCGTACTATATGCACCATTTTTGCGTGTGTTTTATAGCCCACAATCCCATAGACAACGTGAACCCCAGCTTCTTGCAGTTTTGTCGCCAACTCAATGTTTGCTGCCTCATCAAATCGAGCACGAAGCTCCACGACCACTGTCACCTCTTTCCCCGCTCTGGCTGCTTCCACAAGATGGTCGACAATCGTGGACTGAGCACCCGTTCGATACAGGGTTTGCTTAATGCTCAGCACATTAGGATCGGTGGAAGCTTGCCGAATAAAATCAAGCACCGGGGCAAATGACTGAAAAGGATGATGCAGCAGTATATCCCCCTTCTTTATAACGTTAAATATATCACTGGACCGGAGCAGTTCCTGCGGTATGCTGGGTGTGAATGAGGGAAACTTCAAGTCCGGTTTGTCGATTAAGTCATACACGGCTTGGGTCCGGTTAAGATTCACGGGACCCTCCACTTGAAACAATTCTTTTTCGGTTATCTCAAACCGATCTAATAAAAACTTAACTAAATTATCTGGGCAATTATGTGCAATTTCCAATCGCACGGCATCGCCGTAACGGCGTGAGGCAAGTTCGCCTTCGACTGCGCGTAGTAGATCCCCCACCTCTTCTTCATCGACAAACAAATTACTGTTTCGCGTTACCCGAAATTGGTAACAACCCTTGATTTTCATGCCGTGGAACAATTCATTAGCATAAGAGTGAATAATAGAAGATAGAAATACAAAGTCGTGCGAACCACTCTGCGTTTCATCTTTAGGCAATTGAATAACGCGAGGCAAAGCTCGGGGCGCTTGCACAATGGCAAGACCACTGTTCCTACCAAAGGCATCTTTGCCTGTTAGTTGAACGATAAAGTTCAAGCTCTTGTTTAAGATTCTGGGGAACGGGTGTGCGGGGTCCAAGCCCAGCGGGCTCAGGATGGGCAATAACTCTTCCTGAAAATAGCTGTATAACCATTTTTCCTGTGAATTATTCCATTCTGCGCGCCGAATAAAACGAACGTTTTGTTTTTTGAGTAACGGGAACATCATATTATTGAGCACGTTGTATTGTTCGGTAACTATTTCATGGCTACGTGTACTGATCGCGTTTAAAATTTCCTGTGGCATCATGTTATCAGGGCCTGCCTGCGTTGATCCAAGCTGAGCACGCTGAATAAGGGCAGCGACACGGACCTCAAAAAATTCGTCTAAATTAGTGGTGGATATGCATAAATAACGCAAGCGTTCAAGCAAAGGAATTGAGTCATCTTTGGCCTGTTCCAACACCCGCCAGTTAAACTCAAGCAGACTTAGCTCACGATTGATATAGAGTTCCGGTTGTTTTAAATCACTTGTATCCATGAGTTTTGTATCACTGTTGCGTGGTTTTTTGAAGATTAGTAGAAATATCAGTTGAACTAAACCGATCAGAATTGGCTATGCTAATGTTACTTGAATTATCTGCTTCGACTATTTACTAGCATTAAATCGTTTTCGCAGATTACCGTCCATTTGATATAAAACTAAAATACATTGCAAATGAAAAGCCACTATTTTTTTTAATTATAACAGAAAAATCGCCAGAATAATCGGCGACTCTGCACCGGTGGGCTGAAGATGACAACTGCATGGATACAGGAGATAGAGCGATTCAGAAGACAAAACCGAGTACCAAATAGAGACGTTATTGTGCGCACATCTAAACTTCAAACCTTATGACTATAGTATGCTATTCTGCTTATATTCTATTTTTCATCGATAAAATAAACCATCAGGTCGTGTACAACCACCATGGATAAATTACAAAAAATTGATATTATGTTGGGGTTTGGCGGGTTTGAATATGTTGTTTTGCTCATCAATGTTCTCCTCTTTCTTTTTTCACGGCGTATCGTCGGCAGCACTTATCGCAGCCTTGATGAAAATTCTTTTACCGCTCGGCTTTGGGTGTTGCGTGTTATCAGTCTTGTTTTAATTGCCTTGTATTTATCTGCGGCATTTTTTACAGAACATGCACGACAAATTTCTGAAACAGGTCTCGTTATTTTGCTGGCCTATCTGTCAGTGCATTTCAGTCAAGTGTTTTTGCTAAATCGCTATGGTCGGCTAAAGGAAATAGACGGTGTCGAGTACCGGTCAGAGACCTATCAGTCCGAAATATTTGGTTTGATTATTTTTTTGGTTGCAGCCATTACAGCATTTTTAGTCATTATTAATATTTGGGGTATGACAAGTTGGTTACAAGCGACGTCTGTGCTCGGTGGCTTGTTGGTGGTTTTGTTTTCCACCAAGGATGTCTGGGTACCGGATAATATTAACGGCTTGATCCTTCTTTACAATAGAGATGTTGAACCAGGCTGTGTGGTCAAAGTGGATGAGCACCAGTTAATGGCTATCGTATTAAAAATATCATTAACTCAAATTACGCTACGTGACCTAGCACATCGTTACCTGATTTTAATGCCAAATTCACGTTTTAGAAATTCTAAAATCGAAGTCCTATCCGCCGCACCCGCAAGTGGCCTTGAACAATACGTGGACTTTAATATTGGATACAGCGTTAGCGGTGATCAGGTGGAAGCTATGTTGCTCAAAGTATGGGAAACCGCAACTGAAAATGAAAAGTGCCTCAATGCGGAAAAAACACCGCGCATACGATTAGTTAATACTGGTGATCATGCCGTGGTATGGCGTTTGTATTACACGGTGGCTAATGTCTATCGCTTGTTCGAGGCCAAATTTGCCATCAATCACGCCGCATTTAATGTGTCCACCAAAATGGGAGTTGCGTTACAAACCCCATTGACCCATGAAGTTTTATCTTATGAGCTCAATACCAAAAAATAACGGCGTTAACGCAGCCTCTTCATGCTTGACACAATATGATCGCTTCAACCTAACACAATTAGCTGAACCTAATATGGCGTTTGAAATTTAGGCTTTACTGCACGCCCTCTTCATTCCATGGCGACGTTGAAATTCCTTGCAATAGTCCCGCTATTACGCGTCGTTTTGCCGAGCGATGAAATAAATATGACACACATCTACACTCAACGCTCAAACGCTATGGGTATAGTAAAGTGATTAATTGACATTTCCCCGTAAAACCAAAAGCACTGCAGGAAATATACGCACAAAATCAATGAATGGCCGCTACAAACAACACACACGAATCATTCGTGGCTGGTTTTTTAATGATATTGCGCACTAAATTCATGCACCGCATTAATAAATGCAGCAACATGCTCAGGATTAATGGCAGGGTGAATTCCATGCCCTAAATTAAACACATGGCCCTCCCCTTTACCATAACTGGCCAGAATAGTGGCCACTTCCTCTCGGATTCTTTCCGGAGAGGCATATAAAATACACGGGTCCATATTGCCCTGAAGCGCGACCTTGTCACCAACCCTGTTACGCGCTTCGCCAATGTCTATCGTCCAGTCCACCCCAAGGGCATTACATTTACTGAGTGCCATATCTTCCAGCCAGGCCCCCCCCCCTTTGGTAAATAAAATGGAAGGAACGGGCTGCCCTTCATTTTCGTTGATAAGACCATCAACGATCTGAGTCATGTATTGCAGGGAGAATTCTCGATAGTCGCGCGAGGTTAATACGCCACCCCAAGTATCAAAGACCATGACCGCTTGAGCGCCTGCTTTGATCTGAGCATTGAGATACTGAATGACTGATTGTGCCAGAGTATCCAGTAATTGATGCATCAGTTTTGGCTGGTCAAACATCATGCCTTTTACTTTTGAATATTCTTTACTGGAACTACCTTCTACCATATAGGTGGCTAATGTCCAGGGACTACCTGAAAAACCAATCAACGGCACTCGGCCATTCAGTGCTTTGCGAATCACGCTGACAGCGTCTGTGACATATTTTAATTCAGCGTTAGGGTCAATAACGCCCAATGCAGCCACATCCCGTGCGCTGCGGACCGGGCGTTCGAACGTAGGGCCTTCCCCCGTGTTAAATTTTAAGCCTAGCCCCATGGCGTCAGGAATTGTAAGAATATCGGAAAACAGAATCGCCGCATCCAACGGGTATCGATCCAGGGGTTGTAACGTAACCTCACAGGCTAGCTCCGGGGAGCGACACAGATCCATAAAACTGCCTGCTTTTTTACGTGTGGCACGATATTCAGGCAGATAGCGACCTGCTTGCCGCATCATCCATACTGGAGTGACATCCACAGGTTTGCGTAATAATGCACGTAAAAATCGGTCGTTTTTTAAATCTGCCATGTGGTTTCCTGCATGTTATATATTGAAATGTTCTTAATGCTGTTTGTCTATTTCGTCTTTATTGCTAGTCGGTCGGGTAGTTTTTGATGAAACATGTTTAGTGAAAACAGTGATTGTAGCATTAGTTCTCGGCATTGTGAGCAACGTATTGTTTTTACAGCCATAGCCTCATGCAGCAGTACGATTTCACCCATATAAGCGGTATTGCGTCGCTGTATTTAGCTCGCTTAACGTACAAATCATCAGCAATAAATAAAAATATTGTCTATCACTTCATCAATATTGAAGTGATAAAGCAATAAATTTAGGCTTTCGGTGGAATTATATAGTGTTCACAGAAAATCGGTATGTTTTTGTTCAGGAATAAGCCAGATATCGAATGTGACTGACAAATGTCAGTGTACTCTGACTCTACGGACAAACAAACTGTGCGGCGTTAGGCTGCGGTAGGTCGGGTAATAAAAATAATGAGGATACAGTGCATTATCTTTTAAAAAAATATTAAAAAATATACAGTAGTTTTGTTGCGCATACATATTGATAATAGAACCAGTATCTTGCTTTAATAATATGCCTTGTGCTGGGCGCAGCTGGTCTACGGTTTTTCGCACGAGTTTAGAAAACAGACTACAGTCAGTAAGCGCGTTTACCTGTTCTGTGTATCGAGTCAAGTGCAGGTTACCTTCGATGATGAGCATTAACCCAGCTGACCCGGAATAGCTGTGCATCGGTGTAGCTTGCTCGGATACCGCTTCAAGATTGACTTGTAAAACCTCATCGCTCGCTAGGCAGTGCGACAACCAGGGTTGTTTATGCTGACATTTTGATCGTATTTTTCGCAATATTTGTGCGTACTGCGGAGAGCCTGTCATCTGTTGTGCATACTGTACGTTAAGCTGCATGAGTATATTATAAAGGGCAGGGCTATTGAATTCAGAAATGCTATAATGGAGTAATGCTGCTTTTAATTGCCACCAAATCGAAGCTCCCGTATTTTTTCGATTTTCGGGCGCTATGTGTTCCTGGCTAGGCAAGGATGCCGCCCCATTATTGTCTTGCAGTTTTCTCAACGGTGGTTTGTTAACTGCACTGAGCAAAATAGTGTTATTTATTGCTGCATTTTCCATTTTCATCAAACGTTACCAATTGCTTCGAATTACGTATTTTTAAAGTCTTGCAGTAATACTCTATTCTCGAACAGCCCCTCCTAGTACGGCACTAGTTCTACACGCTTCGTGCAAATATCGCGACATGAAATCGTTGTACTTGTCACACGGATAAACAACCGATCATGAATTTCCGTAGACTCGTATCTATAGACACAGCAGTGTATCGACTGGTTTAGTCCGTCAATCACCATTTTTATAAAATTTTTCCGGCTTTGAACCTAAAACCATCCGTTAGGACGGCAAGTAGCGTACGTTTTTCACGATGAAAGACGCTATAAAAAAACGTGCCGATAAACTCGTCGCGTGACGACGCTTTGAATGACGCTGGAAAAATATAATATATCAATTATTTCAAAGAGTTATTGAAACTTAACAATTAACAAGTACTCAACGGATGGATTTAGATTAAACAGCACTGGCGTCCTGTACTCAGCGATCAATGTTTTCCAAACTCGATAGATTTCAAAGCACAAAATGTGACCTGTTGGTTCGTTAGAGATTCATCAAGGATGGTAATAGTTCATAGAATTAGCGAGGGCGATTATGGTTATATAAGGTATTGGCGTCAGTAAACAACAAAAAAATATCGGAAATGAATGTATGACTAAACCACCCGATCAACCACGGTGTCATAGTGGGCAAGGATATATGGACGACAATGTATTGTTAGCAAAATATATTTCCGGCGATGATGAGGCGTTAACTACTTTGGTGGAACGGCACCAAAAAGCGTTATATCGATTCATTTGTCGTCAAGTAGTTAATGAAGCAGATGCTGCTGATGTTACTCAACAAGTGTTTGTCAGCTTGTTTTTGAAAGCGAAACAGTTTGAGGGAAAATCCTCATTTAAAACCTGGTTGTATCAGATAGCGGTCAATCTTTGTAAAAATCACTTTCGTAGTAATGATCGGCGCAAAGAAATCGGCAGTGACAATGACGCTTTGGAAGTAGTGCAAGACGACACCAAAGCAGATGACTACATTCTATCCGAGTACCGTAATATTTTAAAATCGGCCATTAGCAAATTGCCCGAGAAACAACGCGCAACGATGCAACTGAGAGTTTACCACGAATGCACTTTTTCAGAAATAGCGGATATTATGTCCTCCTCACCTGGAACGGTAAAAGCTTGTTACCATCAAGCGGTTTTGTCACTGATGAAATCCTTAAAAGAGGGGGCTTATGCACCAACTGAGTTGTGACGATATACAGTCGTCATTAATAGACTATCTTGAGTTTGAATTGCCTATATTGCTTAGGCAACAATTTAACGAACATTTAACCCTGTGTGATCAATGTCGGGAACAACACGATGATTTACAAAATGTGATTATTGACACAAAAAGTTTAGGGACCGAAGAGCCTGACCAGCAGTTTTGGCAGGAATTACCAAATAAGATATTACACGAAGTCAAATCACATGAACACCAAACGAGTCATGCTACTGCCGATTCGACTATTGCAAGTATCGCTGATGACGCGACGGGTAATATTTTCAGTGACGCATTCAGCAATAGACTTCAATCTAAGAGTAATGTTTTACCCTTTACTGCACTTGCTAAAAAAGCACAATTATCGAGCACCGAGGATAACCGTATAGGCATACAGCCAAAGCCAAAACACCCTCAAATATTACAACGCCAAACACCGGAAACACCGGAAACACAACAACTTAATGAAAAACCTTATTCAAAGCTTTCGTGGCCGAAAATTATTTTACCAATGGCTGCCAGTGCGATGTTAGCCGTATGTAGTGTGTTGTTCGTCAACCAAAGCAACATCCACCAAAGTGATCATGTGCGGATAAGCAATGATACACCAATGCATTATGATTCTGTTGCGGCACAGTTGCGAATATCCACCGATGCAGCACTGACTGACAAGGCACTCGCCAATCTGGCACAGGCAATGATCCCTATTAATCATCAATCACCACGTTTCGGTTTTACATCACAGAATGCAATACTCAATTCATTTTCCATTGGGGCGTTATTCTCTGAAACCATTGTCTACATAAAAAGCAATGATAAAACCTTGGTAAAAACACATTTAGCGCTGCTAAGTTCTGTTTTGAGCCAACAAGCTGATTCGAAACAGCTAGTGCAAAAAATTCAGTTACTGCAAACTCAAATACAAAGTGGTAGTAGTCCTGCGGTTAATGCAGATGCATTAAATAAGATAATGAACCGTTATGCCTCTTCGTTAAAATCCGTTGTAAACAATTCATTAAAATCCGCTGCAGACAAAGAGCTTGTTTTGTTTAAAGCCGGTGCATGGTCCTATGACCTAGCGTTGGCCGCATTGGCCAAAGTGGCTTTGCTATCCAGTCAGGTTGATGAAATCAATATATTTAAAAATCAATTGCAGCACCTGGGGGCACCAGCTGGCGTTAGTAAATCGTTGGAGGAAATTAATGATCTTGCAATGAAAAAAGTGATGTCAGACGAAGATTACAAAAAGATTGTTCAGGAGATTGAAAATATCAGGAGTCTAGCAGGCTAGTGTACATCTACGTACCCAATGTAATCACGACAACATACCGGATGGATACCAGGAATCGCAGGTGAAAAAGTTAATTAAACTATCTATTAGTTACTTAATTATTATGATTACGATGCTACTTTCGCTTGAAACCGATTTACTGTATGCAGCAACAATGCCTGACCCAAAAGAACGTATTGATTTTTGGCGAAATAACTATACAGAATTGTTAGAAGACAAAGATCCGCATGTTATCAAAGCCCGACAAATTTTTAATCGTGTGTTAAAGGCGGCAGGTAATCGCTATGGTGTTATACCACGGCTACATGTTATTGAGGAAAACCCCTTAAACGTTGTGTTGCCTGTCTCGATTCCCGATGGGTGGATAATTATCTCCAAAAAAGTTTTGGAAATGAGTTATCGAGAACCAGAACAGGGTGATGATCGCCTGGCTTTTGTGTTAGCGCATGAGATAGCCCATTTACTTGATGATGATTTTTGGCATATTAATTTTTTTAGCGCATTAGCGCTATTGAAAACCCAGGACACAGTGAAACCAAAGGTGCTTAACGAGCTAAAAGGGATCTTTGATCAAACCGCAAAAATACAGGCCAAAGAATTGCGGGCAGATGAGCGTGGTATCCTATACGCGGCCATGGCGGGGTTTAACCCTAACGCAATCGTAAAAAATGGAGAGGTAGACAGTTTCTTTCATCAATGGCAGAAAATGTTAAATCTATCGCAATTGACCCGGCACGATGGTAATGAGACCCACCCTTCTTCTCTACAACGATCGGCGGCAGTACTTGCACGCTTACAAAAGGTTGCAGATGAGGCTGGCTTGTTTAAATTGGGGTTGATTTTTTATCAGTCCGGCAATTTCGAACTGGCCAGCCGAGCATTTGGTGAATTTTTACGTTATTTCCCAAGCCGTGAGGTGTACCATAACCTCGCGGCAAGTCACCATCAATTGGCGCTATTGCATTATGCTGAACATAATGATGACAAGCATTTATTGCCATTTCGTTTGCCTATAACAGCCGACCCTTATTCACGCGCGGCTTATGGTGTTTCCCGTGCAGCGATCAACGACCAACAGCTGCTGTTTAAGCAGCATATCTCAAAGGCGATTATTCACTACGAGGCATCCATACAGCAAGACGCACACTATACGATTGCTTACCTCAATCTTGCAGGTGCGTATATAGTAAATAACGAACCTTATAAAGCCATCGCAACCTTACAAGATGTGCATAAAAAGCAAACAAATAACGCCATGCTGATGAACGTGCTGGGCGTGGGGTTTTATCAAGCAGGCAACGTCAAAAAAGCCATTCAATTATTGAGGTTGGCGACTGCTGCTGACCCCAACTATGATGCTCCTTATTATAATCTTGGTAAAATCGCATATCTTGATAGTCGCAAACACGAAGCGATTGAGTATTGGAGTAAATTTGTAAAATTGAATGTGAGTAACCGTTGGGCCAGATTTTTAGTATCCAATTATAATATCCCCGCAAAAAAAGCACCCGAAAAGAGTTTTCCGGCTCATGCTGAGGAAAAAATGAAAGGTATACAAATTGGTCACTATGCTGATGAAATACCCCCTGAGTGGGGTAAGGCCAAGGAAAAAAAGTATCACTTTGATCAATCAGTGCACACGCTACTGGAATATAAAAATGGGATTACAGTGGTGTTAGATGGCAATGAAATACGCATTGTTGTTGCAACACCAAATTACAAAGGAAAATCCAATCAAGGTGTAAAGGTGGGTAGTAGTACAGAGGTTATTGTCGCTGGTTATGGAAATCCCGGTATAAAACTACAGTCGACCCAAGGCGATAGCTTGTTGTATCCGCGCGATGGTATTACCTTCCAAATGCAGAAAAATAAAGTGGTTTCGTGGATGATTTATTAGCGCAGGCCCTTAGGGCTTCACGAAGCACTGATAGAGGGAAAATGATAGAGAAGAAGCACTAATGAAAAAACAGTTTAGGAAAATGCATCAAAGAGAAAACATAGCGAACGTTGACAAGCGAAGGCGCTGTTCCTGTCTTACAATATTGCTACTGACATTATTGATGTTGAGCTACTTTCCGGTGACATTTGCTGATTATTCCAATGCAGTACGTAACACTAAAATAAGTGAATCATCGCTACCAGCAGTGACTTTCGATGTTGCTGGCGCAGAGCTGTTATTTGAAAATGGCCATTACCAGCAAGCAATTGCTCACTGGAGAGCTTCTTATAAAGCTTACCAAACCAGTCAAAATCGGCAAGGGCAGATCATGTCACTACAGAAAATTGCCACAGCACAACGTATGATGGGTTTGCATGACCGTGCGATACGCGCGCTTGAAGTCGCCAGTAAATTACTGGTACGCAATGATGATGTCAATCTGAGTTTAACAGTGCAATCGAATCTAGCAGGTGCCTATTTGTATTCTGGGCGTTTCGATGATGCGAAACGCTTGCTTGATACCGCACGAGATCTAGCTATCAAAAACGATAAAACCAGACTGTTAGCATTGATATATAACGATTTAGGCAATTATTACGCTTTGTCAAAATCACTCAAAAATGCAACGCGTGTATATGATAAGAGCATTGAAATATCGTTGCAATTGAAGGACCACCTACAAGCTGTCCGGGCACTATCTAACGTCATGTTGTTGCAAATTAGTCAACACAAAGAAAATCAAGCCAGTACCTCCCTAGTACGGGCCCAACAAACTATCGTGCAGGTGGTGCCATCCTACCGTAAATCTCAAGCGGTAATAACACTTGCAGAGGCGAGCCTCAAGCTTATCTCTCTGAACACTATTGAAACACAAAATGCCTTGAGGTACATGGTACAACTCCTAAGTCAGGAGCGAGATTATGCAGAAAAAATCAATAACAATATGTTAAGTGCTCGTGCCAATAAGGTGATGGCGGATTTTTATGAAGCGACAAAAAAATATGAGGATGCGTTAATATTGGTTCAAAAAGCCATGTTTCACGCTCAAATTGAAGGGGCGACAGAATTACTCTATCAACTGGAATGGCAGGTTGGGCGTATTCACCAGAATATGCATCGCCCAGATCAAGCCATCGTATTTTACCAGCAAGCCATTAATACGCTTCAACCTATTCGTTCTCAGTTGTCAAAAAACACCTTGATGAATGACAGCAGTTTGCATCAACCTCAGGGTAATATTTATTTGGAACTGGCAGATATGCTGTTAAGCAAGGCATCCCGTGCCAGCATTAAAAGTGACGTAAGAGCATCACTACTACTTGATGCACGTCGAACGGTTGAACAAGAGAAAACAGCCGAGCTTCAGGACTATTTTAAGGATAGTTGTGTTGTAGATACTCAGTCTCAAGTTAAATCCATTGATGAAGCCATTGATGAAGGAACTGCAATTATTTATCCGATATTGCTACCGGATCGTACCGAACTCCTAATAAGTTATGCCTTTGGCATAAAACAGTATATCGTTGATCAAAATGAAGAAGAGATAACAAGCCAGGTTCGGCAACTGCGGATAGAATTAGAAAAACGCAGGAGTAAGGGGTATCTGCCTTATGCCAACAACCTTTATAACGCATTAATTTCACCCATCGAATCAGATTTAACACAGTATAATATAACGACATTAGTCATCATCCCGGGGCAGGCATTACGAACCATCCCGCTTTCTGTGTTGCATGATGGGGAACGATTTTTAATCAACAAATATGCTTTGGCAACAACGCCGGGGCTTACCTTGACCGACCCCAGACCACTAAAAAGGCAAAAAATGAAAGTGCTGTTAAGTGGCTTATCCGAGCCAGTACAGGGGTATCCCCCACTGGACTATGTGCGTGGCGAGTTGGAACAAATTAAAGACTTATACATCAGTAAACTATTATTGAATAAAAACTTTCTCCTCAACAGTATTTCAAGCGAATTACGGAATGCAGAATACAATGTTGCGCACTTTGCATCCCATGCAGAGTTTACTGGTGATGTGAAGGATTCGTATATTTTGACGTTTGACGGTCGACTTACTGTGAATAAGTTAGGCCAATATGCCGCTTTGAATCAATACCGGAAAACCCCCATCGAATTGCTGACATTGAGCGCCTGCAATACCGCTGCTGGGGATGATCGTGCGGCACTGGGGTTAGCTGGTGTTGCAATCAAATCCGGGGCAAGAAGTGCCTTGGCTTCATTGTGGGCTATCAATGATAAAGCCTCCTCGCTGTTAATTACCGAGTTTTATCGCCAGTTATTGGATGACAATGTGACCAAAGCCGTTGCATTGCAACGTGCTCAGATAAAATTGATGGGAAATATACGCTATCGTCATCCAGGTTATTGGTCTCCCTTTCTACTCATTGGCAACTGGCTATAGAACGAAATGCCATTACTCATCCGGCATTAAATTTTTTAAAACTGGAGGTATCTTTATGAATCAAACCTCATCCGTTGAGCGCTTATTAAGTTGCACCACCCCTTTTAAACAATTGAAACATTATATACCTGTGGCGTTTACCAACGTCACTCCAAGGATGAGTATGCTACAACATATAGAGCACATTTTTATCGCATCTGGCGTCGTTGCGAATCGTTATAGTGGTTCGCTATCGCGTCTAGCCAGTCATGGTAATTTATCGTGAAAAAAGCACGCTACATGCCATCCAACTGACAATTTTAAGTTGAAGATAAAAATAACATATTGACGTTGCCTCAACCGTGATTAAACAGGAGATCAATCTTATGCTTCAACCAAGTGCGATGGAAATGCAAACAAAACATGTTGAAGTCGAATTAAAACGAACCCTCAGTAACGATTTTGAGCAGCGTGTAAATGCGGCGAACAAATTGGGAGAATTGGGGTATATGGATATGGGAGTGGTGCCTGCATTGCATTATTTATTGCAGGATGTGTCAAAAATAGTACGATTTAGCGCTGCAAGAGCATTGGGGAAAATGGGCAAAGCCGCCCATATTAGTCTGTTTGGACTCTGTCAATTGTTACATGATGAAGACCTGTTAGTTCGTGAACATGCAGCATTAGCACTTCGGAATATTGCACCATTACCGATAACATCCATGCAATCCTTAAGCATTGGGCTAACCGACTATAACCCAAAAGTACGAGAGCACATTGCTGCAGCCTTTGCAAAAAGTGGAAAAGCGGCACAACCAGCGGAGCAGGTATTACATAATGCCCTGAGTGATCAGGTAGAATCAGTTCGCTGGTACGCGGCCGCTGCGTTGAGAGAATTTACATAGGTGTTTTAAGTGAATACAGACTACATTTGAATGTTAAACAACAGCATCATAATTACTCGATGATTATTTTTTTGTGTTTTAATCCAATCTCTTTGCTAAACTCCCATCATAATCCTAAATTAATCTGTCCTCTTTAAATTGTGGCTCTG
The DNA here is from genome assembly GCA_013152545.1 of Gammaproteobacteria bacterium. Classification (GTDB taxonomy): domain Bacteria; phylum Pseudomonadota; class Gammaproteobacteria; order SZUA-152; family SZUA-152; genus JAADGF01. The sequence continues at coordinate 50,552 of JAADGF010000096.1, read as the reverse complement.
AGCCATCGGGTCATCTAATCTTTAGCTTAATCTACCTCAACTTGAAGGTGGACGAAGCAATACAGGGTTCATAGTTGACCAACACAAAACCATTTTTGCAATATTCCCTGTTATTCAAGTGTGCATATACTCCCGTCAACATGACATGCTATGATCCCGATCATGAGACTCATCCTCTTTTTGTCAATATTGCTTTTGTCAGCCTGCACTCAAGTGATATTTCACCCTGTAAAAAAACATTTTACGATCCCCAAAGAATTCGGGATAACGTACCATGATTATTATTTTACCTCCTATGATGGCTTAACACTCCATGGCTGGTACTTACCGACCCAAAGAGAAAGATACGGGACCGTATTATTTTTTCACGGCAATGCACAGAATATTAGCACTCATGTGGGCGGTGTATACTGGCTGACCGATTATGGGTACGATGTTTACATCATTGATTACCGTGGTTATGGTAAATCAGACGGTATTGCGACACTGCCAGGCGCTATTGCTGATATCAGAAAAAGCATAGAAGATGTAGTGAAAAAAATACCCGATACGGAACAGCTTATTGTAATGGGTCAAAGCCTGGGCGCAAGCATGAGCACTCAGGCAGTGGTAAATAGTCAGCAACAAAACCGTATAAAGGCGTTAATACTGGTGTCCGCATTCAGCGACTACCAATCCATTGCAAGGGAGTTTCTTGATAAACACTGGCTTACCTGGGCATTGCAGTGGCCACTTTCATTTACAATAAATAATGACTACAGACCCCTAAACGTTATTGGGCTAATCAGCCCAATTCCTATTTTGATTATGCACAGTAAGAATGATGAAATGATTTCGTATCAACATGCCGAGTTATTATTTTCATACGCCAATGAACCCAAGCAGCTGATTGATCTAGATGGTGGTCATAACGATTGGTCCCACTATGAAACAAATCGCAAAAAATTAATACAATACTTAACAGAACTCAATCAGCCGTAAGGAAGGAACGGACATGCAATAGCACGGCCTTAATCTCGCAAACGTGAAAACTTAGGGGGCATGAATAACAAACAAGGGGCGTTGTACAACGCCCCTTGTTTGAGCCGACAAAAACTAGTTAGTCGTTGTTAGTGATGTGTTGGTCGTGTCTGGTAGACGTGGCATAGATTGTTTCGGGAATTCGCCCGTTAAACTATTCAAAAATGCAACAATGTTACCAACTTCTTTGTTAGAAAGTTTTGTATTAAGTTGTGTTTTAGCCATCACGCGTACCGCTTCCTCAAGCGTTGATACTGTACCATTATGGAAGTAAGGCGCCGTTACTGCAATGTTACGCCAAGTTGGCACCCGCCACATGTGTTTGTCTTCATTTTTTTTAGTGGCTTCGTAACGCCCAAGATCGCTAATCAGATCGTACTTTTTATCATACTTGCTACCGGGAAATGCAGGGAATTTCTGGAAAAAGCCTTCGCCCATCTTGAGATTTGTGGGCCCCGCAAAATTAGAACCACTGTGGCATCCTGTGCAACCTACTTTATCAACCAATTTCATGCCAGCAATGGCAGTAGATGACAATGCTTTTTTATCGCCCTTGATATAGCGATCGAAAGGGCTGTTAGGTGTTATGAGAGTACGTTCATAAGTTGCGATCGCTTTGGCAATATTATCGTAAGTAACCGGATTTTTCTTGCCAAATACGTTTTCAAATTGTGATACGTAACCTGGCATTGCCTTAATTCGATCCACAGCAACATCCTTGTGCGGCATTCCCATTTCGATAGGATTCAGAATAGGACCTTTTGCCTGATCTTCCAACGTTGCAGCGCGGCCATCCCAAAATTGAGTTGTTAAAAATGCAGCATTCCAAACAGTAGGAGCAGAACGTCCACCTTTTTGGCCGCTAACACCAACGGAAACAGGTCTGTTGTCAGTTCCGCCAGCCATCACATTATGGCAAGAGTTACAAGAAACAGTGCCATCCACTGATAAGCGAGGATCAAAAAACAATTGCTTGCCAAGTTCTATTTTAGCTGGAGTAATAGGGTTGTCCTTTGGTATAGGCGGCTTGCTTGGCAATGCCTCAAATGCAAATACGATAGATGAAGAAAGCATCGCAATTAAAAATAAAGTGACTATTAATAAACCACGCATACGCCAATAGTGTGTAAAAAACGATTCCATTAAATTAATCTCCTACCTTTAGTTGTTGTGTTGATCGTTGTGTTAACAAGTTCCATGCGCTGTTTAGACAGCGTCTAACGGGCGTAGTCTAAACCCAGTTTCTGCAATAATCAACAGTGCCTTGTTACACATTTGCAATACAGCGTTTACGTTGTTTGTTTCATCATATTAATTTGATAGCATTGATTCAGCTTGTGTTCATCTGTCGTTCAGCTTTAACCAAAAAACAATCAACACATAGCACAGCATCGTGATTGAGCGCATTGCAAAATCTGTTCTTTTGATTAAGGTAAGATTAAATGAATTTTTTATGTGCAATTTTTGAAGAGTGTGGCAAAAATGAAGTAAAAAAATTTACTTTAATTTTACAATTCATTTTTTTTCACGACAATTAGGGCTTCATTATTGGGCGGAATGTGAATTTTTTTGTTTAACAATAATACAACACCATTATTATCGCACTGTAACGCAAGCTTGACGAAGTACGTCTTTGATCAGTTTAATACTTAAGTATAAGTATCGGTTGCAAATAATAATCGAGTTGCTGGATCGAATGGGGACGACAAAAAAAATGATCACATTACAAGGCTGCTTGTTTGGTGCTCTAACATTTTTGCATGATGGTAGGCGTGTTGACGTTTGAGTATTGTGCTTGCTACAAATAGCTTGTAGCCCTGCTGGACGCTTTTTTTCGCTATGAAGACGCTGTGAAGAAATGTATTAAGTAAGATTGAAGAAAACTGAAAAATAACGGACCGAGCAATGAGGCTTTCTCAACCACTTTCTCAGCCAAGTAGAGAGGGGGCATATCATGCGCTGAAACTCTTCGTGTCAAACAATTTGCTTGATACAGTACAACCCTTAATCCAATAATTCTATTTGGTATAGTTTATGTCTCGGCTTATTCTTCGACAACTTCCTTTTCCATTTCCTGTAACCCGAGATGTCTCACATCCTTACCTTTAACTAGATAAATGATATATTCACAAATATTTTTTGAATGATCGCCGATCCTCTCCAGGGCACGTAAGGCCCAAATCACATCCATCGCCCGCTTAATAGAACGTGGGTCTTCCATCATGTGCGTAATTTGTTGGCGCAGTATTCCTTCATATTCATGATCGACACTCTCATCCTCTTTAGCCACCTTGAGCGCGGCCTCCACATCCATGCGCGCAAACGCGTCCAATGCGCCGTGCAACATACTTTGCACATGCTCACCCAATGATTGCGTTTCGTGATATTGAGTTCGAGGTCTTTCAAGATCAGCTAATTCAACGGCCATACGCGCCACTTTTTCAGCCTCATCGCCAATGCGCTCCAGGTCAGTAATGGTCTTAATAACAGCAACCACCAAACGTAAATCACTTGCTGCTGGTTGACGACGCGCCAATATTCGCGCGCACTCCTCGTCAATGCTAACTTCAAATGCATTGACTTTGACGTCATTCTTAACCACGTTTTTGGCCAAATCCGTATCAGCAGCAACCAGCGCGGTAATCGCGTCGTGAATTTGTTGCTCGACTAACCCACCCATGCTCAGCACCCGAGTACGAATATCCTCCAACTCAACATTAAATTGTTGTGAGATATGATGCCCTAGAAAGTTATTATCCATAAAAATAGCTCCAGCGATCCACTTAACTTAATAAATTCGCTACGTTAAGTAGTACAATTGTATGTTAAACTTTATACCACCACATTTCGATGGCTACGGTTTTCATGCAAATAACATCAGGGCATAGTCAACAACGTCAACACCCGCAATGGAGATCAACCATAACGCCCGGTTATATAATCCTCAGTCTGCTTTTCCGTCGGATTGGTGAATAGCTGATTGGTATCGCCAAATTCAATTAATTTACCCATATACATAAACACAGTACAATCGGACACGCGTGCAGCCTGTTGCATATTATGAGTTACAATAACAATCGTATATTTATTTTTTAATTCATAAATAAGCTCTTCAATTTTTAAGGTCGAAATGGGGTCAAGCGCCGATGCCGGTTCATCCAACAGTAACACTTCAGGCTCAATCGCCACCGCACGGGCTATAACCAACCGTTGTTGCTGCCCACCAGAAAGACCCAGCGCATTATCATGTAAACGATCACGCACCTCATCCCACAATGCTGCCCGCTTTAAGGCTCGCTCCACCACATCATCCAGGGTCCGCCGATCATTGATTCCCTGTAGGCGTAACCCATATGCAGCATTTTCATAGATGGATTTGGGAAACGGGTTAGGTTTCTGAAACACCATACCCACCCGGCGACGCAACTCAGCCACATCCACCGACTTATCATAAATATTATGTTCATCCAGCAACAGTTGGCCTTCAATGCGCACATTATCGACCAAATCATTCATGCGATTCATACAACGCAACAAAGTGGATTTACCACAACCACTGGGACCAATAAAAGCGGTGACCTTTTGCTTAGGGATTTTCAAACCGATATCATACAAGGCTTGTTTTTCGCCATAAAACAAATTGAGATTTTTGGCTTCCATGCAAATTTTATTTGTCTGCAAATCCACACCAGCCTCACTTCTGCCCAATGAACTGATATCAATACCGTGTGTTGGAGTCTCTTGATTACCCATAAGTATAACTTACCTTTTATTGCTCTAGTGCGCGATATTTTTCTCGTAAATGGTTCCGTATCGCAATCGCACTTAAATTCAGAACCACTATCACAGCAACTAACAACAAAGCTGTTGCATATACCAATGGCCGCGCAGCCTCTACATTGGGGCTTTGAAAACCGACATCGTAGATGTGAAACCCCAAATGCATAAATTTCCTATCCAAATGCAAATACGGCATATTCGTATCCAATGGTAGAGAAGGTGCTAATTTTACCACTCCGACCAACATTAACGGCGCCACTTCGCCAGCGGCACGGGCAATGGCCAAAATTAAGCCCGTCATGATCGCCGGACTCGCCATCGGTAATACTGTACGCCACAAGGTTTCCGCTTTGGTGGCACCCAATGCGAGGCTGCCTTCTCGTATAGATTTGGGAATCCTTGACAGACCTTCTTCTGTAGCAACAATCACCACGGGGACTGTCAAAATCGCTAACGTCAGTGAAGACCACAGAATACCTGGAGTACCAAACGTTGGCGCAGGTGCCGCTTCGGCATAAAACAAAGCATCAATATTACCGCCAAGAAAATACACAAAAAACCCAAGCCCAAAAACACCATAAACGATTGACGGTACCCCTGCAAGATTGTTTACAGCAATACGTATGATCCGCGTTAAAACACCTTGTTTAGCATATTCGCGCAAATATACTGCCGCCACCACACCAAAGGGCGTAACCATGACGGACATAATAAGCACCATCATGACGGTACCAAAAATTGCAGGAAAAACACCTCCTTCAGTGTTCGCCTCACGGGGTCCATCGCTGACAAACTCCCACACTTTAGCGATATAAAACCCAGTTTTTTCAGACAACGACATTCTGTTGGGGTAATACACCCGCACCATTTTCGCTAAAGGAATTTCCACGACCTGACCATTGGCAATCGTTGCGATTAAAACATCTCGGTTTGTGTCGTCATATAACGCTGTCAGCTTGGTTTGTAGTGCATTATACTCGCGTTGATAGTGCGCTCGCTGTTGCTCAATCATTTGTAAATTGGCCGCCGTGTCATCACCGTCCAACTCTAGCCTACGCTGCTTTAAACGTAAGCGTTCCATGCCATAATTGATCGCGCCGATAGTACCCTTTTCTACTTTGTGAATTTGTTTGTAAATATCCAGCACGCGACTCAAACGTTTCGCTAGTTCTAACGCAACGGCCTCACCGTCGACAATCACCTGCCCCTTTTCTTTTATCGACTGGGGATAACCATAAAAATTCCCCCACTCACGACGCTCAATGGCCACCAGGTTTTCAGGTCGGGATCGTTGTAGCACCCGTTGATCGACAATCCAACGGAAATCCTGACCACCAATATCCCGGTTTCCCGTTTTGAGTAGCATGCGGGTATAAAATGCCTGATCGCCTGTCAGTTTGAATCCTGCATCGCGCAACCGCTCCGCGGCTACCGATTCGGTGTCATGAACCTCAGCCACCAACGTACTGGCCTGTCCGCTTCGTTCTGTGTAGCTGAATTCCACCAATTCCTTGGGCCAAAAATGCGACATACCACGCACCGCAATTAATAAAATCAGCCCAAAAACCAATATCAGGCTTACACTAACCGTCGATGCGGTCATCCAAATCCAAGGTTGACCCGATTTAAACCAGTCCCGCATCATAATGAGCTGTATTTCTCCCTCAAGCGCTGGCGTACAATTTCAGCCAAAGTGTTAAACAGGAAGGTAAACAGGAACAAAACCAATGCCGCCAGGAATAATACGCGGTAATGCGTACTATCTACTTCGGATTCCGGCACTTCCACTGCAATATTCGCCGCCAAGGTTCGCATTCCCTGAAAAACACTAAAGTCCATCACTGGCGTATTTCCTGTTGCCATCAAAACGATCATCGTCTCTCCCACGGCGCGCCCCAGGCCAATCATAACCGCAGAAAAAATACCCGGACTTGCCGTTAATAATACAACATGCACCAAGGTTTGCCAGGGCGTTGCTCCCAATGCCAGAGAGCCAAAACTAAGATGCTTGGGGACACTGAAAATGGCATCCTCAGCAATGGAAAAGATAGTGGGTATTACCGCAAACCCCATGGCAAAACCAACCACCAGCGCATTGCGTTGGTCAAAATCAATCCCCATTGAAACACTTAACCAACGTCGCGTGTCACCATCGAACAACCATAATTCCAGAGGGTGACTCATGGAAAGGGAAAACCAGGCGATTAAAATAATGACCGGCACCAGAATAGCGGCAAACCAACCGTCCGGAACTAGCTGTCGTATGCGGCGCGGCAAGCACTGCCAGCCATACGCAAACAACAACACACCGATCGGCATAATGAGTAACAAACTAAAAATACCCGGCAAATTATCTTCCACATACGGCGCAAACCATAACCCTGCCAGAAAACCCAAAATCACTGTTGGCAATGCTTCCATGGTTTCAATGCTGGGTTTAACCATGCGGCGCATTTTTGGCGCCATAAAATAGGCGGTATAAATAGCGCCCAAAATGGCCAATGGTACTGCAAACAACATCGCGTAAAATGCACCTTTTAAGGTGCCAAAAACCAACGGCGTCAAACTGAGCTTAGGTTCAAAGTCATTACTGGCAGATGATGACTGCCAGACATACTGAGGTTCTTCATAACTCTCATACCACACCTTACTCCACAACGATGACCATGAGACCTCTGGATGTTCATTGTGTATTTTCCAAAAATGCAAATTACCACTTTGGTCTTGAATTAACATAGCATTGCCTCGCGGGGACAATGCAATATCAGCCACTGCCTTCCCGACTGAGGCGATTAATAATTTACGTTCCGCCGTTGTATGGAAAAACCCAAAATCACCGCGTTCATCAGCCGCAACAAACCCTTTACGTCGTTGTTCCTGCGCAATGGCAGTGATAGCGCTGTCACCTAACTCAAAACTGCGTACTTGATATAGTTTTTGCTTGTTAAAATGATCTTTAACCACAAACCACTGCGAAATCTGGCCGACTGATGTGCCAATCAAAAGTGATAATTCACCTGATAAAAACGTCATTGCGGTAATACGAACATTGGACTTTGCAACGGGTATTCTATATAAAAGCTCAACCGCTTGCTTATCGCTTATATCATAATGACTGACATTATTTTCCGCATCAGCAAGATATAAGTTACGCTGCTCTTTATCCAACAACATAAACTTGACTGACTTTAAATTGTCGGCAATCGTGGTTACGGTACGCTCAAAACTGATTTCATCTTCAAGCAATGATTCTTCCTTGGCAAGGTGGGTGAGAATTAACTCATTACCGCCGACCAACGCCACCAGGCTTGTTCCTTCCTCGTCATCACGAAATGCCAACTGAGTAATCGGCCGACCATAATCATCAACCTCGATCGCATCTTTACCTAAAGGATATACGATAGATGGTGTAATAAGCCGTTGATCATTGGGATAAGAAAGCGTGTATTTATGCTTAACCAGCAACGCGCGTCCGTCTGACAACCCATATGCCACCAAATCGGTTGGCCCATTACCACGGGCAAAGCTAGTGACGCTAACGCCTTTGGGGAGCGGCAAAGCAATATCATTAATAATTTCACCTGAGGTCGCCTGAAAAAATACCCCCCTCGCATCAGCCGTAAATCGCACCGCAATTTCGTTTTGCTCTTCCAACGCCAGTAACCGGGTGTTTGCCCCAGGGTCATTTGCCGGCACTGGATAGTCAGCAACACTTTCGGTGCTAGCACTGTAGAATAGTGGCAACACCACATACAATAAATAGAAAAAGATTAAAACAATGGTGAGTATGACGCTAACACCTCCAATTCCCACACTGTACTTGGCGATATAGTCTTTTACGACGCGCCAACGTCGCCGACGTGCGAGTTCTGGACCAAGGGTCTCGAAAAGGGAGGCGTTATTATTCGATAATTGTGAGTCCGACATGGGCGCATAATAAGCGATAAATATGACAGTTTTGTTACAATTTATTTATCGTGTAAAACCCTACCCAGATCTACTCTATTGTTTTTAATGAAAAATCACCTAAAAACTTTAAAAAACGGAAGCGTAATCGATTGTTATCAAAAATAACCGCCGAGATCAAGCGACGCCCAGCTATTGGAAAATCTTAATTAATATTACTTGCGCCTTGCTCAGAGAAGGAAGTACATAACGATCTATTAATCGTCAATTTTTGATGAGGGTTGTTGCAACTTTTGCTGCGGTTTTTACTTTCGAATGCAATTGATTTGATGCGCTGTTATTTCTCCATTCACTGAAAATGGCAATGCAACAGCGGTAAGCATACCGCCCCACAAACACCCAGAATCTATACCGACAACGTTAGCGAAAGTTGAAGCATCACTGACATTAACAGCATTATAAAACCCTAATGTCGACCAATGACCAAAAATAATTGTCTTATTGCTACATTGACGGCCATCCACTTGAAACCACGGCAGACACCCCTTGGCATGCGAGCCCAATGGACCTTTGGCATTCAAACACAGCTTACCTTCTTTTGTAACATACCGAAGACGGGTAAAACAATTCGTAATGAACCGTAGCCGCTCCCAACCTGATAACTCGGCGTGCCATCGATTAGGTTTATTGCCGTACATGTGTGAAAAATACTCAACATATCGATCACTACGCAAAATGTTTTCCAATTCACGGGCGCAGCATTTTGCCTGTTTTAAATTCCACTCAGGTGCCAGCCCAGCATGCACTAAAATAGTGTTGAGCTGTTTGTCATAATGCAGTAAGGGCCGGTGACGCAGCCAATGCAGCAATTCCACTTTGTCTTTGGCTTTTAAAATAGGCAATAACGTGTCCCTTTTATGTAGCTTGCTCTTGCCACACGCAACCGCCAACAAATGAAGGTCATGATTTCCCAGCACCGTAATCGCCCGGTCCCCCAGTGATTTAATAAAACGCAAGACATCAAGCGATTGTGGACCACGATTAACTATATCCCCGGCAAACCACAAGGTGTCTTGCTTAATGTTGAAATTTATTTTTTCCAGCAATGCTTGCAATTCAGTATGACATCCCTGAACATCACCAATCGCGTATGTTGTCATTTAATTCAATTAACCCTTAATAAAATCGATAAATTCATTGTTGTTATTTTTATTTAAGCAAATTGTTGTTGTTTTTATTTAAGCAAGATAAGTGCTTGGTTTCGAAATAAAGGCTTATTCGAAATACATGCATGTAACAACCTTGGAGTATTTGGTGTAGTGTCTGCATTATGTCTGTAAACTCAATATCAATGCAAAAATCGACCACTCACTATTGGCTTTTGGTTAGCGCCCTGGTGTTTATAATTCACTTTGGGGTTGGGCTTCTATTGGTGATGTTGCTTAATGGTAATATTGTTAATTATGTTTTAACACCAATATTCCAGTATATCGGCATTTTTAAACTCATCTGGCCGGAACAACCTTTAGGTGCGCTTCAATTTCTTTCCACCAAATCCATACTTGCATTTGCTCACCAGGACCCCCGCAGCGGACTAAACTTATGGACGCTAGAATATGACACCATCACATTGCTCATTTTTGCAACGCTATCCTTTAGTTATGGCTGGATATTGATTAAATACTTTACGCTAAAACCACAGATGAAACCGGTTTTCATCATTTTCGGCATTATTGGTACTTTATTGAGTGCTTTTTCAGTTAGTTACATGACAGATATCGAACATTGTTCGGGAGCTACCTGGGTAGGCTTTGTAGCACTGTACGGTATGGGATTCGATGAATTCGAACTTTCCCCCATTTACCAATGGATCTGCGCCGTCATCGGGATTACCGTGTTAGGGGCGAGCCTGATAGCAACAAAGCGCGTAACAACAAACGTTTAACCTAGAAAACTCAGTTGGTTGCAAAACACAACAGCCACCAGGACATCAATACATTAAGCAAGATATCGGTTTGGATAACCCGATGGAAAAAATCGCGATTGTATTTACCGGCTTTAATCGAAAAATCCAGCTAAAGCAGTTATCCACAGTCAAAGTCAATATACTAAATACGAATGGAGTATTATAGTGACCAAAATGCGCTAAAACTCAGCTGTGTTAGCGTTAGCGCGTTTTCGAAGGCATCGTTTTCGAAGGTACAAGTGACCCTGTCGAGAAAGTACAACAAACACCGATAGATTTTTAGCACTTTGCCTGTAGGGCTCTTCCCAAATTCACTGCCTCAGCGTTGTCATTCTTAGCAAAGTGAACAACATTCCCGACGAACCACCCTTGCGGCAACAAACTTGTGACAACAAATTCGGGCAACGCTGAATCTGCATTCGGGCAAATGCACTACCCCCCTCCAACGAACTCCTTCTAGCGAAACAAGTCAAGCGCTCATTTAATGCACCTACTTTATTACTGTGTTCTGTATAGCAAATTAACTACATAGTGAATTAACTACGCTTTCTATGTTTAAGCATAGACCAAACGGGTAAATGGTAATAGGATATAGAATAGTGGTACCCTTCAAGAACCAGTACGAAATCACTTACACATATGACACTCGGTTTTTTGTCTCCTGAGTTGTCTACTAAGATGTAAGCTCTTTAGCAATATGCTAAACCGATACCATTTATAATGTAGATCTGATGGGGGATAATACATGAAAGCTCAAGATTTAATCACGCTTGCCCGGCAGGAAATGAGCGAAATAGGGGTAGAAAGTATCCGTGATTCGGGAATATTGCCTGAACGCGGCGCCAAATTTTTTCCCGTTATTGGCTACCCGCCGCTAACGATGTTTTCCGATATGGACCAGCAACCAGTATTTGAAAACTTTAATCAACGCCCCCCAAAGCCGCTAATTGGTTATGCCCACATCCCATTTTGTCCTTCGCGTTGTACATACTGCCATTGGATCACTAAAACCAAAAGCAAATCAGAAGAAGTGGATGTTTACCTCGATTACCTAGAACGGGAAATGATCCTGTACAAGCAAAATCTTGGCATGGATGCAATTCCTGTACAATCGGTTCTGGTTGGTGGTGGAACCCCCACCTATCCATCCGCCCGACAAATGGAACGCTTCATGAAAATGTACACCACCCATTATGATCTCAGCAACTGCAGCCAATTTTCCGTAGAAGCTGAACCAGGCACCTTGCTGGGGAAAGAAGGATTCGAACGCCTGCGCATCATGGAAGACTATGGCGTGGACCGCATTAGCCTAGGCGTACAGTCATTCGATGACAATATATTGCGTTATATGGGACGAGTACACACACATGAAGACACATTAACGTCCATTAAACAAATGCGAAAAGCCGGTATTCGTAACATTTTTATTGATATGATCTACGGTTACCCCAACCAAACACTGGAAATGTGGGTAGAGCACATGATGGAAACCGTGACCCTGGATATTGAGGGCTTTCAACTCTACCGCTTACGCATTAAACAACACGGTGACCGCCAAGGCAACATTATCGTCCAGGCTAGCAAACATCCAGAACGTTTTCCGGATACCGGTACCGTATTACTAATGAAGTATCTCGGTATATTAATCGCCGAACGTAATGGTTATCACGAATATCAAACACGCGTTTTTGCACGTAAAGCGGATGATATATCGCACTATCTTCGAGATTGGGCTGCTGATCTGGCCGACGTTGCTGGTGTTGGCGTATCCGCTTGGTCAACTTTACGCGGGGTATTTGCCATTAATGTTGGTGACGCAGATTTACAAAACTACTATTCACTGATCGACCAAGGCAAAGTTGCCATTAACCGCGGCAAATTACGTACTGAAGATGACGAAATACGCCGAAGTTTTATTCTTCCGCTCAAAAACATGGCTGTCAACAAACAACAATTCACAGAACGGACAGGCAAAACCATTAATGATTATTTTGCTGATGAAATTAGCTGGCTAAAACAATTAAACCTGTTAGAAGAAGACGAACAAACAGTCTGGTTAACAAAATTAGGGCGCTTTTTTGCTGATGAAGTTGCCACACAATTTTACAACCCGGATTATATGCCATTTGATGATGTGCTACGGGCCCCCCGGAAAACAGCCTCTTGCTAATAAAGGAACCCCATGCACGTTCCTAAGTAATAACCCGGGCCACCACCACCCTACACAAGCGTACCATTCAGCCATTAAAATTTGTCTGCATTTGGCGGCATGAACAACAATGCCGCCTATATACTCAAGGTGATTAGAACATTAAGTGGTTAAGAAATGCAGAGTCGGGATGACATTGATCGCATGGCAGCACCTGAGCAAAATAGATTATTGTTTTTCGAGCCAGGGTATCAAACGCCGTTCCAACAGGTCCAGGCTATATGAAAATAAAAAGCCCAGTAAACCAATCACAAATATCCCGGCATACATGGATTTAATTGAAAAAGTCTCCCATGATTGCCAAATCAGGTAACCAATGCCTTTGTCTGCACCAGAAAATTCCGCCGCAACTACAATGACCAAACTATACCCTATTGCCAATTTCAAACCCGTAAAAATCGACGGTAAGGCACGAGGAAATGCAATACTGAAAATGAAGTTACGCTTTGTAATTTTATAGACTGCGGCAACATCCCGGTATATTTTTTCCAAACTATCAACACCGTGCAATGTATTGATTAATACCAAAAAGAAACAACCGATGGCAACCACCACTATCTTCGACATTTCACCAATACCAAAAATCAGCATAATAAGTGGCAAAATAGCGATCTTAGGAATGGGGTAGGTAGCAATAATGATCGGATAAAACATCAGCCGCACCGCTTTCGACAAACCCATTGCAATTCCAAGTGTCATGCCAATCAAACATCCCAATACATAACCAACACTTATTCGATAAACGCTATACTGTATATCTGTCAATATACCTTCACTGGGACTTACGAATAATAAATGATAAATAATACTACTGGGAGCTGGAAAAAAACGCGCATCGATTGCGCCGGTACGCGCCAGCATCTCCCATACTAATAACAATGCAACAGGCGACAGAGTATAAATAAATAATCGCTGAAAATCTTTTTTTGACTGCCCCATCATTCAGACTCAAGCAAGCTCAGCTCAATATCGAGAACCTGCATCACTTTTTTTACATACGCAATATAATCATTTGATTCTTTAAGTTTAAAAATATCTCTTGGTCGTGGTAAATCAATGCTAATAACTTCCTTGATAGAGCCCGGACTAGACGACATAATCATTACTCGATCGGCTAACAGCACAGCCTCTTCAATATCATGGGTCACAAATACAACAGTTTTTTTGTCGGATTGCCACAACGACAATAACAAAGACTGAAGCTTCAGGCGTGTTTGAAAGTCTAAAAAAACAAAGGGTTCGTCCATTAACAATATATCGGACCTGTTAGCAAAACCTCGCGCTATACTGACTCGCTGCTTCATGCCACCGGACAATTGATGCGGATAATAATCGCCATAGAGACTCAAGCCCACTTTTTGCAAAATATCATCAACGGCTTCAGAAATGGTTTTTTTTTCGATGGCAGTATTATTTTCCAGAATAAAAGATACATTACGCTTGACACTCATCCAAGGAAACAAACCCTGCTCCTGAAAGATCATGCCTATATTAGCCACCTGTCCGTCCTCTCTCTCAGCTACCTGCAAATGACCACTTGTCGATTGCTGTAAACCGGCCATTGTTCTCAACAAACTTGTTTTGCCGCAACCACTCGGGCCGACAACACAAAAAAACTCTCGGGCATTGATGGAGAAATTTAGGTTTTTATACGCAAACTGTGGCTCGTCCTGATTATTATCAAACGACGTTGACAACTGTTTGCCGGTTATTTGCGGGTAAATAGAAATGAATACTCTCCGTTAGTTGAGTAATTGTGACTGAGCGATATCGTGATGCGTACCAGGCATACCATGCCTGATTTTGCATTGTTTTTTGTAACGACTCAGCTCACCCTTTAAATTTGCTCGATTACTGTGTCAAAAGTGCTCATTTACACCTGTAAACTCCGCGCTTTTTCCTTGTTCTTGAACAAACCAAAGGCAATCTGGGCCGTTACTGTACCTTTAAAAAATGAGGCTGAGTCGTTACGTTTTTTTATACTTACTTTGAACAACCGCCTGAGAGTAGGAAAGCTCCTAGGAGCCTGTCAGAGAATAGAAAACCTACTGCAAAACGCCATATTGGCCCAGTTTTACGATCACTACATTAAATAGGCCCAATATTCGCCAAATGCAATCGAAAAAATGGACTCAAAGTGGCGTTCCCTCGTAACGGCTGCTATTCCCGGACAGCTTCCTAGGGTTTATAGGGACCTAATACTTCAACGGCATGCCTGGCGAAACTTAAGTCTACAATAGTATCCATATCTGGTAATTTCTTTGTATAGCCTTTATCCGTATACCAACGCGCGTCGCTTTTAAGACTAAGTATATTAACCATGCCATCAGGACTCAGCCCAACAGGGACCACATTCTGGTAAATCGATTTGTCTTTAATGCGAGTATGCTTAATCAAAATATCAATAATTTTGTCTTTGCCTTGGTTTTTTTCAAACGCATCATTGTAATCCCGCAAGCCTTTTACATAAGCCACCATAAACGCCTTTGCTTTGTCCGGGTGGTTTTTTATAAAAACTGGTGAGTAAAAAATCGCAGCACTTTGTTGATTAGGGTAAACCTCATCATCGCCAGCAACACGCACAGCAAAGTTTTTATTCACTGCCGCCGCCACCAAAGGTTCAATTTGTATTGTGGCATCAATGGACTTATTGGCCAAAGCAATGTTCATGTCCTGGTAAGCAAGAAACACGAGCTTAATATCATCCAGACCCAGCCCGACTTTTTTAAGATATAACTCCGTCACTATCTGTTGTGAAACACCTTTGGCAGTCACTGCCATAGTCATGCCTTTTAAGTCTTTAAAGCTTTTATAACGCCCGCTATCAACGTGATCTTTACGCACAATAAGCGCCAGATAACCATGCCCTGGCGTTACGGTGCCTTTGTCTGATACAATTTTAATAGGAATATCCTGCGCGATGGCGTTATACATCCCCGCATTAATATTACCACCAGCCACTAACAACTGCCCGGTTGCCAGGAATGGAACCATTTTTGCGCCGGAAGCTTTAAAGGGATTAATAACGACGTTAAGTCCCTGTTGTTCAAAATACCCCCGCTCCTTCGCGATAAACATTGCAGCAGAACTCATCACAGGGGAAATGCCGACGGGCACATCCATCAACTCATCACTATATACTGACTTAGCGCCCACCAAAAAAACAATAGCACATATAATGATAGCTATTGTGTTATTGCGTCTTTGACCATTCTGTTCACTCAATACCATAACTTAGAGTCCTTCCGTTAAGTTGAAAAAATACAACGCGATACCACCTACAGCAACCAATGCTCCCGAAACAGCCCGAACTGAGATACGCTCTTTCAAGACCCAGGCAGCAATGGGTAAAATAAATAATGGACTTGTAGAGTTAAGCGTTACCGCCACAGCCACATGGGTATATTTAAGTGCCACAATAGACAACCATGTTCCGACAAATGCTCCGATAACGGATGCCAGCAACAATCGGTTGAATGTCGCCCTGTCTTTCAATGGCCCCCACCAATTGAACAATGAACGACAGGCCAAGCCCCAAAACGTCAATCCAGCCACTGCCCATACAGTACGAATGAAAGTTGCATCAAGCGCTGGAAGCGATTGCACACCAACTTTGGTGAAAATTATACCTAACGCATTGGCTAATACAAATAACACCCCCAAAACCAACCCCATACGCCACTGCATAAAACCAGGGCTACCAACCGTTCGTTCCCATAACACAAACGTAACTCCCGTTATGGTCAAAAAAAGCCCTAACCAAGCAACAGCATCAATGCGTTCACCCAATAGTAGCGCGGCAAACAGTGCAGTCACTACTGGAATCAAACTACTAATCAGCAACGTTAGGCGTGCACCCAACCGATTAATGGTGAGAAAATACAACGTATCACCTAAGCAAATGCCGACCAAGCCACTGAGTGCCAAATAAACAGCGCTGCTAATGCCCATCTCAGCGATTCCAGATGGCAATAATAAAACACCCATACAAAGAATAGCAACAATACCTTTGAACAAGTTCATTGCCGAGGCTGAAACATGTCGACCAACTTGTTGGAATAACATTGCCGACATCGCCCACAATAGTGCTGACGCAAGAGCGGCGCCACCGCCAAGCAAGTGTAAGTTTTCAGCGCTCATCTATCTTTATTTGCATTAAGTTATGGTGTTGTTTAGGGATAACCAAGCATGCATGTTAACATGCATGCCAACAGCACGATTCGGGTTTTGAAGCTGACCACCGATTCTTTGCACAACATTCGGGTCGGTTGATACTTGAGCATTAGGCCGAAATGGCGTGCCTAGTGTCACCCTAATCGGCCCTGGGTTAGAAAAAACAACCTTGACAGAACGATAAAAATAGTTTTGATTTACTCAAGAACAAGGCAAAATGTGTCGCTGGCATAGCATTTAAGCAAGCACATTATTATTGTGCGAACATCAATTGGTGAACATCAACAGCGAACGCCAACTGAAAATCCAAACTGAAGAGTCTCTGTCATTCAATATAAAACTAGCAATATAAAACTGGAGTGTCGTTTAATACGACATTAACACCTATGCAAAACATCCGCATCAAACCACACTATTTTTCATTCCTCTCAATATTGATTTCATCAATAATTATGTTATCAGCTTGTGTTCCAACAACCGGATTCAGAGACATCATCCAACATCCCGGTAAATATGAGCTGATTTATTACGGCTACTTACAGAACAACCCGGATACTTACAAAGTATCAGCCAATAACAAGGATTTTTTTCTAACAAAAGATACTGTCGTACCCTCGGTTCAAAGCTTGTATTTACTTGAAAACACTCATATCAATGAAGGCGATGAGGTATTGGATATCGGCACTGGCGCGGGCATACAAGCTGTTTTTGCCGCAGAAAAAGCAACTAAAGTCATTGCCACCGACTTAAACCCCAACGCAGTACTCAATACTAAAAATAATGCAATATACCACGGTGTTGCTGACAAAATAGAAGTACGACAGGGGGACTTGTTTGCCCCCATCAAGGCCAATGAAAAATTTGACGTCATCATTTTTAACATTTCCTATCCTTATGATAAAAACAGTATCGCTTTATGGGAAGTGCATGAACGGTTTTTTGCTCAGGTAAAAAAACACATGAAACCAGACGCCACCATTTTTTATCAAGCAGGATGGCTATGGAATGTGCCAAAAATTGTGGCTATGATTGAAAACAATGGTCTGCTTATAACAAAAATGAACATGCTGAATATGTTGAGGCTAAACAGGCAACCCATCGTATTTACAATCCAAGAAGCGGCAGGCGCAAGAGCAAAAGCAAGAAAAACAGTGCAATAAAATACCACTATTTTAGGGCTTTACAGCGAAAAACCAAACAAATAGAACAATACGGCCCCCAACACCAGCCGGTACAGCACAAAAGGAAACATGCCCATTTTTTCCAGCAACTGCAATAACAAATGAATGCATAAATAAGCTGTAACACCCGCGACGACAGTACCTATAATCATCAGCCCCCATTCAACTGGAGCAGCCTGCTTAACCAAATCCAACGCAATCAATCCACCGGAAAGGATAATCACTGGAATGGAAAGCAAAAATGAAAACCGTGCAGATGCCTCGCGCGTCATTCCCATTAACAACGCCGCCGTTATAGTCGCACCTGAACGCGAAGTCCCGGGGATCAATGCTAATGCTTGCGCGCAACCAATGACGATCACATCTATTAAACCAATCGTATATTCATCACGATGACGTTTACCTGTGACATCAGCCCACCACAATAACAAACCGAAAAAAACAGTGGCAATTGCAATCACCGTGGGCGAACGCAAATAAACTTCAATGAAGTCTTTAAAAAACAGTCCGGCCAATCCTACCGGGATGGTACCTAACAAAACCGCCCAGGCAAGACGACTGTTTGGTGTATGCTGTCGCGTCGTTAATGACGCAACCCAATCGGTAGACATACTTACAATTTCGCTCCGAAAATAAATCATTACCGCGCTCAACGTTCCCAGATGAACAGCAACATCAAACGCCAGCCCCTGATCCACCCAGCCATCAACAATTTGCGGCAATAGAATAAGATGCGCAGAACTGGAAATCGGTAAAAATTCTGTTAGGCCCTGCAAAATCGCTAAGGCAAAAGCTTGTAGTATATCCATTTAAATTTTCTTTTCGTGTTACTACTCAGCGTAGCGTTGATTTACTCAGTAACGACGTCAAAAATACTCATTAACAATTAACAGCAGTAAAAACCGCACTTTCGCCGTCTCTTCAACCACATCAGCAGCACATAAAGCAAAATCAACAAGCAACGTTAATCTCAGCAGTTACTGCACACTCAACAATTAGACTGAGTAGTTACATTTTTTGGCCAATGATAACGTTTTACAACTTCGCGCGTAAGTCTTGAAACTGAAATCCTTGCAACGAACAATCATAGTTCTTCGATAGCGCCATTACCTTGAACAATTCGCCCATTTCATGGGGCATCGTCAGGGTTTTGATCTGTTGTATTGTTTTCAAATACTCGGGATCACTTATATCTGCCACGCCAACAAATTTCTCCAGCCCATTGGCTAACAAAAAAAAACCCTGCGTATTGTATCCTGCCACATCAAGCCCCGCATTCGCTGCAGCCTCCGCCACTGCCGTAAAATCAACATGCGCCGTTATATCCTGCAAACCCGGGTAAACAAAAGGGTCATCATGCGCACGGTGGCGATAGTGGCACATTAATGTGCCCTGGCTGCGTTGCACATGATAATATTCGCGCTGAGGAAAACCGTAATCAATAATTAAGGCAATGCCTTGCTGAAGAAAATCTGCCAACGATGCTACCCAGGCGTTTGCCGCTAAGTTAACCTCAGACTGGTAATTATCCGGCAGATCTTTCTCTAGGCGATCGATGACATTCGCTAAGGAGTCGCTACAGATCTCTCCAAGTTCCCAAACGAATTGCTGACCATTCCAGGCAACATAATACTCACCGACACTTTTGGCGGTTTTATAAAATCGATGTACCGGTAGCGCATCCAATACTTCATTGGCGAGAACAATACCCCGAAAATCTTGTTGCGGTAAAGTTTTAAGCCATATAACGGCAGCTTCAAGATGAGGGGCACTGCGCCGAATCGTTTCACGCTGGCGCTGTTGCAGATCGGCGCTTACTTCCAGTATATAATAACAGTGCGGTAAACATTGCAATCGTTCCAATTCCAGCAAAATCTCTGCCGCCATGGTGCCGGTGCCTGCACCAAACTCAAGTATATTGGCTGCCTCCCCCGCTTGGTCTAGCTGGCTGAGAACCTGTTGGCACTGGCTGGCAATACAACGGGAGAATAATGGGGAAATTTCCGGTGCCGTGACAAAATCACCATGAACGCCTATTTTTTGATTTCCCGCACTGTAATATCCCAGGCCGGGCGCTGTTAAAGAAAGCGCCATAAAGCACTCAAAAGGGATTTTTCCTCCTTCCCGTTCTATTTCATCGCAGATAAGTGCAACAAGTGCCTGACTGTTTTGCTGCGCATCAATATCCGGCTCTGGGAACTGAAGCAATTGTTTTTTCAGTAAATTTTGGTGCTTCAAGCTATTATTCATGTTTCTATTTAATATCGGCAGTGAAAGACAAGCGCTTTTAGTTTTGAGTGACTTTGGGTTACAGTATCACTGGTCCACCGCAAAGGGGTAAAAACGTGGAGAATACCACAGAGCCACCATACAACACATCAGGCAATACGTTATCTGGAAAAGTGATTTTAATCACTGGCGGGGCTCACCGCCTCGGGGCGTATATGGCCAGGGCATTACATACCTTGGGTGCCAACTTAATCCTGCATTACCGCTCCTCCCGGGGAAAAGCGATAACGTTGCAGGCAGAACTTAATGCTAGTCGCAAAAACTCGGTGGTATTAATACAAGCCGATTTGCTAGACTTCTCAAAATTATCGGCAATTATCAAAGAAGCCACGGCAGCCTGGGGTAAATTAGATGTGCTTATCAATAACGCGTCCAGCTTTTATGCCACACCAGTTGGCAGTGTGTCAGAATCCCAGTGGAATGATTTGATTGGCACAAACTTATCTGCACCGTTTTTTTTATCACAAGCGGCAGCACCGCATTTAAAACAACAGCAGGGCTGTATTGTTAATATTGTTGACATTCATGCCGACCGACCGTTAAAAGAATACCCAGTGTATAGCATTGCCAAAGCAGGGCTGGTGATGCTGACCAAGTCAATGGCCTGTGAATTAAGCCCAAAAGTGCGAGTCAATGCCGTTGCACCCGGCGCCATCCTTTGGCCAGAAACCAAGATTGACGAAGTAACCAAACAACGCATTATTTCCCGCACATTTTTAAAACGTCGAGGTGGCCCGGACAATATTGCCAGTGCGGTATTGTTTTTAATTCGGGATGGTACATATACAACCGGCCATGTTATCAATGTCGATGGTGGCCGTTCTCTCAACAGTTAATATGCAAGTAATTATGCAAAGCAATATGCCGCGCGGTAGACAGTCGCCACAGCCCCCTCAGTATGCGTGATCCTGCGACACTTCAACCTAAAATCATTAGTTGAACAGCATCTATCACCCAAAAATGATAAAATACATGCCTACATATAGTCACCTGCCCCCGTTGAGTGCAGATAAAAAAACACAATATTTTATATTTATTTCAAAGAGTTAACATAACCAAGGAGCACTAAACTGACAAACGCAGGTTCAACCATGAAACTATTTTCAGAATCGTGTGAAGAAAATAAATTACCGTTATTGAGCATCCTCAAAAAAGAATTCTCTGCCGCCCACACAATACTGGAGATTGGCAGCGGCACAGGCCAACATGCTGTTTTTTTTGCCACTGAACTCCCCCACCTTTTATGGCAACCCAGTGATGTTGTATCGAATCATGCTAGCATTATCACCTGGACAAATGACTCAGGGATAGACAACGTACTACCGCCATTGGCATTGGATGTCGCGCAACATCGCTGGCCCACCGCCACCTTTGATGGCATTTTTAGTGCAAATACAGTACATATTATGTCCTGGCAAGAGGTCACAAAAATGTTTAGTGGTATTGGGTCCGTATTAGACAATCAGGCCAAGTTTTGTCTGTATGGCCCCTTCAATGAGGGTGGACACTATAGCAGCGAAAGCAATGCTCGTTTTGATCAATGGTTAAAGGGACGCGACCCTGCCAGTGGTATTCGTGATATTGAAGCACTGGATAAACTCGCCTCGCAACAGGGCTTACAATTACAAAACAATTATGAGATGCCAGTCAACAACCGCGCCTTACTTTGGATAAAACAGTAACAGGGTAAAAGCAGTAAAGCGGCAAATTGCCAGGAGGAACTCATTCTCTGCGAATGGCAATGCTAAGTAGGTGAGCATAATTATTTCAATGCCCCAAAAGCTTTTTTAATGGCCTTGAGGTCCAACGGCGAATCAGCATTTTCTTTATTAACCAGTTCCAATATAGGAATCAACTGCTCCACTAGTTCATGTAAGTGGGGAATCAGCCTGAACGTATTGCCATGCTTGATCATGGTAATTGCGTCATCAAGCT
The DNA here is from genome assembly GCA_013152545.1 of Gammaproteobacteria bacterium. GTDB lineage: Bacteria > Pseudomonadota > Gammaproteobacteria > SZUA-152 > SZUA-152 > JAADGF01. The sequence goes on along the minus strand of JAADGF010000096.1, from coordinate 28,093 downwards.
TGGGGCAAACCATTTCCATTTCCACATCCATCACGCGATCAGCACGGCTGGTTTTATCTGACGCGCAAATACGATTTCGACCTTTTTGCTTGGCAAGATATAAGCGGGAATCTGCCACGGCCAACAGTTTATCGACATCATCCCCTCCTTTGGCCATCGAAGCGATACCTAGGCTGATAGTCACCGGGATGCGGTTACCTTCGTAAACAAATTCAGCTGATTCAACTGCCTTGCGCAGGCGTTCCGATAAAACAATAGCGGCCAAACGGTTTGTGTAAGGTGAAGCCACCACGAACTCCTCCCCCCCCATACGCGCCAGTGCATCACCTTCCCGAATCGCATTTTGCAATACTTTCGCCAACTCCAGCAATACGTAATCACCCGCCTGATGACCGTACGTATCATTGATACGTTTGAAATGATCAATATCGAGAATAATAATACTGAAATGCTCATTTTGCCGTTGCATTTGCGACAAACTACTTGCTGCCACTTGAAAAAAATTGCGGCGATTTGCCAGCTTGGTCAACGGATCTGTGTTAGCCTGCTCTTTTAGAAAACGCCGACTCTCCTCCAGTTCCTGAATCGTTTGAGCTAACTTTTGATGCGCCCTTACTCGGGCAAGAAACTCCACATGATCACTGGTTTTAGCAATAAAATCGTTTGCGCCTGCGACAAAAGCTTTCTCCCTTGCTTCGGTATCATTTGCACCAGTGACAACAATCACTGGCATGTTGTTCATGCGGCTAAGGCTGTGAGTCCGCATTTTTTTGATTAAGCCATAACCATCAAGACATGGCATATCCAAATCCGTGACCACTAAATCGATCGATTCATCTCTTTCCAAGCACGCCCAAGCCTCTTCACCATTAGTGGCTTCTATGGAATCAAATTCACTTCCAATGGCACGAGACAGCGTGGCGCGAATCGTGGCTGAATCATCAACGATTAATATACGCGCCTTAAGCACTGCTGCTGACGCCGCCCCAGGCTCCTCGACAAGTAAATTTACTGTGTCATTACCGTCATGCATATTGATATACCGATTCCCCAACGTGTTAACGTCTGTCCCCTATTGATTATAGGTGACATGCTCGAATCTAGTTGACGTTTCATTTTCATCACTGCTTGCTGCCCACTCGAGGCGCCGTTTCTTTTGCCCGGCAAGGTGCAACCGTGATAAAAATGAAACATTTAGCGACCAAAACACCCAGATAATTACCTGTTTTTGATGGTACCCGCCCCCTATATCGGTAAGCATTAAACAAAATTTATCAATTTTTGCTTCAACCAAATGAACTTTACGTTGCAAGACAACTTTAACATATTGATTTATATGACTTAAAATTCACCAAGCGAATAAAACAGGCCATATGGAATCAGCCACTGAAGGAGCGTTATTTCTGTAGGATATCCACATGTCCAAATAAGACGTTTTCAGCGTGGGGTGTAATTCTCGTGGCGCTATCTCAGCAAGGGGCCCTAACACGAACGCGTATCGCGTTATTTCCTCTCGGGGCACATCTAACCCTTTCAGCCTTAAGTCTGAATCACCAAATAGCAGCAAATCCATATCCAGGGTTCTCGCCGCAAATTTTTTGCCTCCCTTCCTTCGACCGTGGCCATATTCTATTTGATGAAGAATATCATTTGCTTGCCAAGCATCAGTGGCTTCAAACCCCACCACCAGATTATAGAAATTGTCACCTTCAAACCCCACGGCGACACTTTCATACACTGAAGACAGCATCAGATCCCCAAATTGTTGCCGTAAATGGGCAACGCCTGAACGAATATTCTGCTCGCGCTCAATATTACTGCCAACGCTCACATATACTTTGACCATTATAATTTGACCATAGAAATAAGCCTAAACCTGATTACCTCGTTCAATAATAACCCCCACATCACCAGCGTAGCGCACCGCTCCAGGTTTGTTAATACGTAATCGCACCCAGGGAATATCAAACTCGCTGAGAACAATGTTGGCAATACGCTCGGCAAGGGTTTCAACCAACTGAAATTCGCTGTTACCCACAAAATCTATTAATCGCTTTGCAACCAATTTGTAGTTTAATGTGTCATCGATGTGATCACTGGCCGCTGCTTTGCTGATATCTGTTGCCATTTCCAGTGTTATGCGAACTTTCTGTTTAACCCGGCGTTCCCAGTCGAATATTCCGATAATTGTTTCGATTTCTAAATCGTTGAGGTAAATTATGTCCATTCACTTTTCCATGGCTGTCAAAATGATTAACTGATACTGAAAAACAGCCATACTATAACGATTTAATAGCTATTAATCCAACTTGATCAACATTTAAACAACAACACCATGCCCTTACCTGAACTCACCTTAAGTTTTTACAGTCTCGTGTGCCTAGCCTATTTAATGGGTTCACTATCCACCGCCATCATTGTCAGTCGATTAATGGGATTACCCGATCCTCGCACTCAGGGCTCCCATAACCCGGGAGCGACGAACATGTTACGTATTGGCGGCAAAAAAGCGGCGGCGATTACCTTGTTCGGTGATGCCATCAAGGGATTTATTCCCGTACTGATTGCCCAGGCGTTACAAGCACCCAATGTCAATTTAGCCGTGATTGGGCTAACAGCGTTCCTAGGTCATTTATACCCCATTTTTTTTGCTTTCAAAGGAGGCAAAGGTGTCGCTACTGCCATCGGCGTCATTGTCGCCATTTCCTGGCAAGTAAGTCTGGCACTGGTAGCCACATGGGCAATCGTGGCACGGCTGTTTAAGTTTTCATCGATGGCAGCACTGACAGCCGCTTGTTTGGCGCCATTGTTTTTCTGGATCATCGAATCTGATGTAGCACTGGTACTGATGTCTATCATTATCAGCATTTTTTTATTATTCAGACACCATAACAATATTCGAAATCTCATCAATGGCACGGAAAGTAAGATTCGCTAGCCAGATTATTGTAAATGCGGCAATGTTGGTTTAAGCTGCTGATTCACAATCTAAAGGTGCATAACATTAGTTATTTAATACACGAAATTGATACTTCGGAGTAAAATCAAAAACAGAGCATCTCCTCCTAATCATCAGAAAAAGGCCACTCGAGAACAGATGGCCTGGTTCGTGCCAACCTGCTTTTCTCTACTCCATGCTTACCCCCCCCTCAGAAACCTGCATATGCCTAAAATATCTTAATTAGATCAATTTTGTGGTTATTTTGAACAAAGGCGTAGCCCCCATATCGGTGCCAACAGGTTAAGTGTTTTAGGCAAACCCAACCAAAATATTCGAAAAAATCTTACCGTTTTAGCACAGCACAGCCGCCTATGCTCAAAGTGTTGTGGACCCTGGCGAGCAATATTACTGAAAATGCGCTAAAATAGCCTGATTTTTACACTGTAAAACAATTAATCAACCAGATGTATATTAACCAACATGTCAAGCTCAATAACGCCTAGTACAATTCCGCTCAAATCAATAGTGGTTGCTCAGCGCAAAGCGGTCAGTTTAATCTCTGGCGGGCTGGACTCAATGCTTGCGACCAAAGTTATCATTGATCAAGGGATCCACGTCGAAGGCATTAATTTTTTTACGGGTTTTTGTGTCGAAGGACACACCCATGCTATCCGCAAAAAAGATCAGAACAAATCCAAGCGCAACAATGCCTTATGGGTCGCCGAGCAACTTGGAATCAAGCTGCATATCGTGGATGTGATTGAGCCCTATAAAGAAGTGGTTATCAATCCCAAACACGGCTACGGCGCTAATTTAAACCCATGCCTTGACTGTAAAGGCTTTATGGTGGGCAAAGCCTACGAGTGGATGCAACAACACGGCTTCGATTTTATCATTACCGGTGAAGTGATGGGACAACGTCCCATGTCGCAACGACGGGACACATTCCCGGTGATAGAACGGGAATCAGGAGCAGGCGACCTGTTATTACGGCCCTTATGCGCAAAAAAACTACCGCCCACCTTACCCGAACGGGAAGCATGGGTTGATCGCGACAAACTACATGACTTTCATGGCCGCTCACGTAAACCGCAAATGGCATTGGCGGAGCAGTTTGGTATCACCGAATATGCCCAACCTGCTGGCGGTTGCTGCTTTCTGACAGATGCATCCTACGCCAATAAACTCAGTGATTTATGGGAAAATCGCGGTTCACGGGAGTACGAGTTAGACGACATCATGCTGCTAAAAGTCGGGCGCCATTTACGGCCGCGCCAGCACTTTAAAATCATCATTAGCCGCGAAGAAGGGGAAACCAAATTTTTAGAGGGTTACCGTAAAGCATTCACGCACCTCTATCCCACCAGCCACGGAGGCCCATTAGCCTTAATTGATGGCACTGCCCAAGACGATGATCTGCAACTGGCTGCACAATTGCTGGCCCGTTATTCTCAAGGCCGAAATGCCAATCAGGTTAGCATCAATGTCTGCTTCATGAATGGCGACACTACGTCACTGCACGTCAAACCCTTGGCCAAAGAAGATATCCCAAAAACATGGTATTTATAGGAAAATCAATCGGAACCAGGGGCACACCCTATAAATTAAGGTAATAACCATGAGCGAACACCATCTCGACGCAAGGCGACTTTTATGCCCACTCCCTGTTATTCGTACCCAAAATGCTGTGCAAAACTTGCGACAAGGTGATCGATTAAGCGTCGTTTGCACTGACCCGGGAAGCGTAAACGACATCCCCACCTGGAGCAGAATTAATGGCCACAAAGTATTGGAGATTAATAACGACAATGACGAAATCACTATCCTAATTGAGGTCAACGGTCTTGACTCATAACCATGGGCACCAGACGGCTGACAACCCCGCTGCCCAGGCGCGTTACCAGCAGACTAAAAAAATAACCTTAATTGGGGCGCTGACCAATCTTTTCCTGGCGGTAATCAAAATTGTATTCGGCTATATCAGCCAATCCCAGGCACTCATCGCCGATGGCATTCATTCATTATCAGATCTGATTAGCGATGGACTGGTGCTTATCGCTGCAAAACACACCAGCCGGGCGGCAGACGCCAATCACCCTTACGGGCACGGTCGTATAGAAACAGTTATCACCGTTATTTTAGGGCTTTTATTAATCATGGTCGCCTGTGGACTAGCGATAGATGCTGTGCAGCGAATCATGACACCGGGGGCTCTCTTACATCCCAGCTTTCTCGCCATTATCGTCGCGATGATATCGATTACCGCCAATGAGTGTTTATATCACTACACCATCCGAGTAGCAGATAAATTCCGCTCCAACATCCTGCGAGCCAATGCCTGGCATCACCGTTCAGACGCCATATCTTCTGTTATCGTATTGATTGGTGTCAGCGGTACTATGCTCGGAATTGAATATTTGGACGCACTGGCGGCTATTGGTGTCGCCATAATGATCATTAAAATTGGATGGGATTTTAGCGTGCGAAGCATTAGGGAACTGGTCGATACAGGCCTTGAACCGGATACCGTGGAAACCATCAACAAAGCCATCCTTAAAGTAGACGGTGTAAAGCAATTACACTCGCTACGCTCCCGCCGTATGGGCGGAGATGCCCTAGTTGACGTGCATATCCTGGTGCCACCAAAACTCAGCGTATCTGAAGGACATTTTATCGGGGAAAAAGTGCGCGAACAGCTTATAAAACAAGTGGACGAAGTGACTGATGTCATGGTACATATTGACCCCGAGGATGACGAGCTTATGGCGCACAATGAAGGACTGCCGCAACGGAAAGAACTACTGCAATCACTCACACAGCGCTGGAAATCATTGATAGAACCGGCTGATATTAAGAATATTACACTTCATTATCTGGACGGCAAAATCCATATAGAGTTAACATTGCCGCTTGGCTACATTGAAAGCTCAGTGCAAAAATCACTGCTGTCGGAGCAATTACTTAATAGCGCAAAAGAAGATCAGCCGATTGGCAGCATAGAAGTCTTATTGCAGTAGCGCACCAAAACGAGGTTTTAGGCTATTAATTGCGCCAAAACAGTGCGCTTAGCGAAAAACCAACACAGCTAACGTATGCCAGTTGGTTGAATTTTATAAACAAGTTGTCAATGGCACATTATCTGCGTAGGGAGTTTTTCAGGCTCGGAATTGATATCTGTAAATGAACACTTCTAACGCAGTTATCGGACAAATCAATGGTAAACCGAATCGTTGCCAATCTAATTCAGTGACTTAGCATAATAACGATAAGTTTTAATAAAACAATCATATCTACACCGAGGAGGTTCAAATGCCCGCTAGTGATGTATTAACAACAATCAAGGAGAAAGAAGTAAAGTTCATCGACTTCCGCTTCACCGACACCCGGGGAAAAGAACAGCATGTCACCGTGCCCAGCCATACGATAAACGAAGATGTTTTTACGGATGGCAAAATGTTTGATGGCTCATCCATCGCGGGCTGGAAAGGCATTAACGAATCAGACATGACGTTAATGCCAGACCCTGCAACCGCAATGATAGACCCATTTTCCGATGAAAACACCTTAATTTTACGTTGTAATGTGGTCGAACCCACTACCGGTCAAGGTTACGAGCGTGATCCTCGCTCAGTCGCAATACGCGCAGAAGCTTATATCAAATCCACTGGCATCGCCGACACAGCGTATTTTGGGCCAGAGCCAGAATTTTTCATTCTTGATGATGTCCGTTGGGGCGCAACGATGAGTGGTGCCTTTTATAAAATCGATTCGGAAGAATCCGAATGGAATTCCGAACGTGTCTACGAAGACGGTAACATCGGTCATCGTCCTGGAGTGAAAGGGGGGTACTTCCCAGTTCCTCCTGTTGACTCATTGCATGATATTCGTTCCGCGATGTGTCTTGCCATGGAAGAAATGGGGGTTCTCACCGAAGTCCACCACCACGAAGTGGCAACAGCCGGGCAATGCGAAATTGGAACACGATTCGATACCCTGGTAAATCGCGCCGACCAAAATCAAATTTTAAAATACGTTGTACATAATGTTGCACATGCTTACGGTAAAACAGCCACCTTTATGCCCAAACCCCTCGTAGGTGACAACGGCAACGGTATGCATGTACACCAATCGCTGGCCAAAAATGGCGAAAATATTTTTTCCGGTAATGAATATGGCGGACTTTCTGAAACAGCTCTGTATTACATCGGAGGCATCATCAAGCATGCCCGTGCATTAAATGCTTTCACTAACGCCTCGACCAACAGTTACAAACGCCTGGTTCCCGGCTTTGAAGCACCCGTTATGCTGGCCTACTCCGCCCGTAATCGCTCGGCTTCTATTCGTATTCCTTTTGACCCCAACCCCAAAGGACGCCGTATCGAGGTCCGTTTCCCCGACCCCACGGCAAACCCTTACCTCGCCTTCGCTGCCATGGCCATGGCAGGTATCGACGGCATACAAAACAAAATCCACCCTGGCGAAGCCATGGATAAGGACTTATACGACTTACCTCCCGAAGAAGAGGCGGAAATTCCCACCGTTTGCTATTCACTCGATCAGGCATTGGATTCACTAAGCACCGATCGCGCTTTTTTAACGGCCGGAGGAGTCTTCAGTGATGATATGATTGATGCTTATATTACGCTGAAAATGGAAGAAGTCACCCGGCTGCGCATGACAACCCATCCAGTGGAGTTTGATATGTACTACAGCTTATAGGCCAAGCCATACAGCTTGCACTAAACGACGCCCCTGGAAGCAGGGGCGTTTTTTGTTTCGCAAAACTGATATCAGCGGATAAACAAGATTTAACCTAAAAAAGTGGCACAGTTAGCTTATAGAATGTTGTGTCAAGGTCAAGAATTCGCTACGCTTTAAAGTATGAAAATTTCAACATTGCCCAATAACAAAGTAGCGCTAGCGGTTCAATTCACCCTTATATTAATTGCAGGTACATGGTTTACCCATAGCGAAGCCGCCATTTACAAGCAGGTGGACGAGCAAGGCAATATCACGTACAGCGATGTAGCCACGAAAAAAGATGAAGCCCCTGTTTCCCTACCTAAAGTAATGACATTTAAGCCTCTCGTAACACCCCAGCAGATACAACAAATACGCTCAAATAATGAGCCTGTTAAGGGCGAACCCGATAATAGCCCTACTGGCAGCCGTTATTCCTCCCTTCAAATTGACCAACCGAGTAATGACCAGGCTATCCGAGCCAATGGTGGCATTTTTCCAGTCCAACTCACCTCAAACCCTACACTCAATGCAAATGCCAAGCATCGCTATGTTGTGCTTGTCGATGGCAAAGTACATCAGTCAAGTACGATACCTGGGTTTGAAATCACCAATATCGCACGGGGCACCCACACCCTAACCGCTCAAATTCATGATGATAGTGGTAAGATTCTGGCAAATTCCAGCACTATTACGGTGCATGTTCTGCGCGTATCAATATTACGCCCTTAAGGAGAAGTAAGCGGAGTCTATCCAAGAATAGCTGCCGCCACGGAGTAAGGCCACATTTTGAGGCCAATTTTTCGATCAAATTAAATGAATATCGGCCATTTTTAACGCATTTGAGTGGAAGTCTAGCCGAAAGAGCTTTTCCTCAACAGGCATTCTATGCTCGAACAAGCTTCTAACGCCAGCCTGACTTGAGAAATATTGGAGGGCATCGCAAAGTAAATGGGGAATCGAGGCGTTCTGATTTTTCTCGTTTGATAACCTTCCTATTTGGCGCCCAAGTTTGGCTCGTATTTCTTGGTTGCTTACTGTATGTCTGTACCAGCACTAAAGTTGGACGTTGCAAACTATCTTCCGCGACAAAACGCACCATAACAAAGCAATAACCCACCTGTAATACTGTACATTTTAGTTAAATTCGTCCAGGTTAATAGACTCAGAAAACATTAACACGGCAGTCATTACACCTCAAAACAATAACATATTGTTATTTAAATGTTTTTTAAGAATGCGTAAAGTTGGCCTGTATTTTTATAATAATTGGTTTGGAATTTGCTATTACTAAAAATGAAACCATCATATGACTCAAAAACCTGTACAACATTTTGATTTTTATAAACAAATCGTCGAAGGACTGACCAATGCCGTTTTATTGTTAAACGATCATCTACGCCTAGATTACATCAATGCAGCGGGTGAAACGCTCTACGAAATCAGCGCTAATCGCATCAAGGGGGTGGCGTTAAAGGAGTTGTTCCTCGGATCAGACAACCTTATTCAAAAAATAAAAAAAGCGTTTGAATCAGGGCATCCGTTTACAGAGCGTGAACTGCAATTGGCGTTACCCCACCAGCGCCTGGTCACCGTGGACTGTGCCGTGACACCGCTGAGTGATATCAAGGATGTTACCAATCGACGCGCCATGTTAATCGAAATAAATCAATTGGGTCGCAGTATACGTATTTCCCGTGAGGAAAAACAGTTTGCCCAAAGCAATGCCATGCGGGCATTAATACGCGGTCTAGCACATGAAATCAAGAACCCCTTGGGTGGATTACGAGGTGCTGCTCAATTATTAGAACGCGAGCTAAATGACCCGGAATTAAAAGAATTCACCAATATCATTATCGGTGAAGCCGACCGTTTACGAAACCTGGTCAATCGCCTTCTGGGACCCAATACCCCACTTAAACGAGCATTAATCAATATTCATGAAATTACGGAACATGTCAGACAATTACTTCAGGCAAACAAACCAGAAGAGGTTCACATCACGCATGATTACGATCCCAGCATCCCGGAAATTTACGCAGATCGGGATCAATTAATTCAAGCATTGTTAAATATCACCATGAATGCTCTGCATGCAGTGGAACAAAAAGGTGCAATTACAATTCGAACCCGAGCCGTTCGTAAAATTACCATCGGACACAAACGCTACAAACTGAGCTGTCAAATCGACATTATTGATAACGGTCCGGGAATACCCGAAGAGATGATGGAAACTATTTTTTTTCCTATGGTAACAAACCGTGCAGAAGGAACAGGCCTCGGCTTATCTATTTCTCAATCACTCATTCAACGGCACAACGGCCTGATTCAACTATACAGCCAACCGGGCCATACTATTTTCAGCATATTATTACCGATTGAAAACACCTGATAACCAATAACTTGAGCACAGATACATGAATATTGCTGCAAGCAACATAAATACCATCGACACCAAAACCGTTTGGGTCATTGACGACGATCGCTCCATCCGCTGGGTTCTGGAGCGTGCTCTCTCTCAAGCAAATATGCATGTCGAAACCTTCGAAAATGCCAGCAAAGTATTGGACGAACTCGCAATACGCAAACCCAACGCCATTCTTACCGACATAAGAATGCCAGGCATGGATGGCTTACAATTACTTGAAAAATTATCGCAGCAATTTCCAGCCTTACCCGTCATCATCATGACCGCGCATTCAGACCTGGACAGTGCTGTATCCGCGTATCAAGGTGGTGCATTTGAATACCTGCCGAAACCGTTCGACGTTGACGATGCCATTGAGTTGGTTAACCGTGCCATACAACACAGTGTCAGCCTGCATCAAACTGAAACACCTGCTGCGGAAACTGAGGAAATGCCAGAAATCATTGGCGAAGCAGCATCAATGCAGGAGGTATTCCGGGCCATTGGGCGACTTTCACGCTCAAAAATAACCGTGCTCATCACCGGCCAGTCTGGAACAGGCAAAGAATTGGTGGCCCGCGCACTACACAAACACAGTCCGCGAGCGATTAAAGCATTCATCGCACTCAATACAGCAGCCATTCCTAAAGATTTGCTGGAATCTGAATTATTTGGGCATGAACGAGGCGCCTTTACCGGTGCACAAAATCAACGCAAGGGTCGATTTGAACAAGCCGATGGCGGCACCTTATTTTTGGATGAAATCGGTGACATGCCAGCCGAGTTGCAAACACGTTTATTGCGAGTCTTAGCCGATGGCGAATTTTACCGTGTCGGGGGACACACACCGATAAAAGTGGATGTACGCATTGTTGCCGCGACTCATCAGAACCTGGAAAAAAGCGTCAAAGCCGGAAAATTTCGCGAAGACTTATTTCATCGTCTCAATGTAATCCGTATTCATATGCCCTCCTTACGCCAGCGTAAAGAAGATATTCCACTGCTCGCCCAGCATTTCCTGAAATCCGCTGCTAATGAACTTAACATGGAAATAAAGCAACTGGATAAATCCACCGAAGCCTACTTGGCGCAGCTGAATTGGCCCGGTAATGTACGACAACTTGAGAACACTTGCCGTTGGTTAACCGTAATGTCGCCAGGAAAAGTCATACATATGGAAGACCTTGCGCCTGAGTTAATGGAGGAAAGCAAAAAAAGAGACCACAGCAATGATTGGGAATCAGCGCTAAAACAATGGGCCAATCAGCAATTAGCCCAGGGCGAGCAAACTATATTACGCAACGCGATTCCCCGGTTTGAAGAGATCATGATCGAAGCCGCATTAAACCATACAGGAGGAAGACGACAGGATGCCGCCAAACTGCTTGGCTGGGGGCGTAATACCTTGACACGTAAAATAAAGGAACTGGACACGAATGCAAGCAAAGAAACCCGCTAAAAAACCACGAGCACCAAGCCTTTTGTTTCGCAATAACGGTACTCAAAAGCGCTTTTTTTCCTGACGCAATGCAGCACCAATTGCCATTAAACAATTCGCCTGTTGTAGTATACCCAAGGGTACCTTGCTGTCCACGATTTCGTTAATATCCAGCACCCGGCACCCCAACCCCAGATTAAGCGCGAGGTAATCCACTAGACCAGGAATATCAACCCCCATCGGTGCCAAAACGATTCCCTTCAAGGGCGGCAGTGTAAAATATCGGTCATAATAATCAATAGATCGCTGTACTTCTAAGGTCAAACGATCGTATTGCGTATTCTGCGCGCTCTTATCAAAACTTAATGGCTCTATGTCAGCCTGCTGTAAAAATTCAGTGCCGATATCGAGCGTCCTCGCTAAATAAAGTGTCGATTGCCTCGTAAGCACAACCAATCCCTGCTGTTTCGACAAATAAACAAACGCAACACCTTCCTGATCTTCGGGCAAATAACGGCTTATATTTCGCAATACCAGCTCAGGTACATCAATCGTTACCAGATTCACCTCAGCTTCCTGTAACGCAGTCACCTGTGCTTTGACAATTGACATTTTTGATGCCACCACATAAAGACTACGCTGCCGACCATCAATGCCACTGGGGGGAGCATCAAAGATATCAATTACTGCATCATCGATATGAAAATCAATCAAGTCTTTAATTTGCCAGCGAATTGCAGCACGTAGCTCCTCCTCGGGCACGTCCGGGGCTTCAACGCTCAAAACACTGTAATCCCCTAACGCCATCACCGTAGAACAAGGTTTGGTCGCTAAACCAAATTGCTTCGCTTTACTTTGTAAAAATTTTTTGTTGTACTCCCCGGCTTGCCATAAAATAAACTCACAGACATTTAAAATAGGCGTTTCACCACTGAGATTCATGTCAGCAAAACCGATACCCGCCTGATTTGGCACCACAGCAGAGAAACCAGTTTTTTCTTTCACTTTTTTAGCCAGAGAAAACACGCTTTTTTTACCGTTAAGAATGAAAATTAAATCTGTGTTGCTTTGATTTTGATGACAAACAACACCACTGCTAAAACAAGGGTACACATGAGCTAGCAGTCAAAAATATGACCTCGTTTTTTTACGGCATCCTATCGTAAACACTCCCGACACACCTAACCGTATCATTAACTGATTTGTTGCTATACAAGCAAGCACTATCATGATAAGTGGGCACCATGAAAATAGCTGTTTTGCGTCTAACAACAATCCCATTATCCTTGGCAGACACATTGTCGTCCCTAACATACGAAGCAAGCCGAGTCACTGTAGGAAAATCACTATTGTCAGCGCGAGCAAGAACCCAGGCATTTTTAACGCGCCCACTGATATTCTGCCTCAGGGAATACTCGCGCTCTCCACTCGTTTCAATATAACGAGGTATCGCTACGGCACTTAACAAACCAATAATCCTAAATTAATCAGTTGAATCGTCGCGAGAGCGACTAGGGTGCTGAAGGTAAAAGACTTTTTTGGATTTTTTGGACGACAG
>JAADGF010000096.1:0-15001 GCA_013152545.1 Gammaproteobacteria bacterium | reverse complement strand
CCCTACGGTGAGTTCAGAAAACCCAAAAAAGTCTTTTAGATTCTGTGCCATAGGCGTTCACAGTAGATTCAACTGATTAATTTAGGTTAATAACCAAAACCAACACGAGATCAATCAGCGAAAAACCATTATGAGGCATTTGCATACCATTCCCGAATACCCAACTGTATTGATCTTATATCGGTAAATCGATAATAGTCCTTGAATTCATTCGAGTATATTATTGTATGCATCATAAATATTTTTATTGCGTTTTCAGGGTAATCAGCTCACTATTTCCCGCCATGACATCACTCTCGTATTAGCAGTAACAGCAGGCCTAATTGCAACGGCGACAATCGCCCAACGGCGAGGCAACCAAAACCACGACCAATTCATATTAACCACACCAGCCACTGCCTGTGGTCCTATGGTAGAACCTGCCCCTCGGACTCGTTGACAAAAAAAACCGCCACAAGTACCCGATAATGCACTCCAGCGCAACGCCTGCCCTGCACCCGAGTTCGGCGCGAACAACGCAAAAGTGAAATTCTGCTCGCCCTGTACATCCATTAGCCATGCATTGGGTGTTAATGTTGTAACATTTACAGTTGGCGTTGTACTGTTTCCCGAAGCACTATTCGCAGCGTCAATAGGCATCGCCTGATCAACGCCAGTAAAAGACACCGCTCCAGCAACTACTCGTGCGTTTGCCGATAAACCAACAGCAATCTCATTATTTCCGGTTGCTGGTGCTACTAATTGCCACAATTCCACCCGAATTGAGCTGCCATTTGACTGCACCGCAACCAATGATAAAGACACACCGGCATAAGTCACACCGGAAACCGTCTGAGCACTGTTATTGCGAAGAGTAACCCCCACCAGTAACGCTCGATTAACCCCGGTTACAGTATGATTCCAAACCAAACTGTTAGTGTTATCACTATTGGCAAAACTGGCGGTATCAGAATTGATACCGCCAGCTCCACCACCAAGATCAGCAATGGCCTGAATCGTACGCGATGTATTAGTATTGGCGCCTAGCGTCACCCCCGTTACTTGTATGCGGCATTGATTAGCCGCCAGGGGCGTGGCATCATCAAAATCGGTGGTTTGTCCCGCCGCAATGGTAAAACGCCCTTTACCCAGCAACTGGGTATTCTGCAATGAATTGTCGCATAAAGTCAGGCCGCTACCGTCGCCAAGCCGTTGCAAAGCATTTTCCAGCCCGGATTCGGCTAAAAATAACGCGGCAACACTATCACTTTGATTGAGACTGTCATTAACACCAGTATTAGCAATATCAATGGAAACACTCAACACCATCATAACAACGGTCGATAACAACAACAGTGCGATAGTTGATATGGCACCACGTTGACAATGCCTGCGATGCGGGGAAATTTCAAAATGATACGCCCCGCCTGCTAAGTACATTACGACTGATTTCGCAACGCTACCCGGGTTCTTTGTGTAAAAACGCCCCCGGTATTGGGGTTTTGCAATGTTAAATTTATTTCCACAAAAGCCAAGTCAACGGCATTGCTTGTAACAGCACCCATTGCATTAAAATAGGCAAAGGACATCGCAGAGACTTCGTCCACCAGTGTCGCGACCGCTAACGGTACCGAATACCCCAAATTAACAACTGAGCCACTATAATTAATACTCACCGTAGTTACCGCAGCCGCAGCCTTCACAAATACAAAGTTAGCTGCTGTCATCGTTGTAACATCATAGGATGCACCATTATGACTAACCTGCCGGATCTCCCGAGCCATACGCTCACTTGCGTAACGTATTTTCTCCATTGACTGTAAATTATCAACCGTTAAGCGTGATGCCATTAAACCTTGAGAGAAAATAGGCGCCGTTAACCCTGCCAGTATCCCCAGCAACACGATAACCATAACCATCTCAATCAAGGTAAACCCTGTAACAGTTTTATTACCCTGCACGACCATAACCCCAGTTAATAGTTTGCAACTAACAAAGTAACCACTGACGTGCCAGCGCTATAATTGGCAGTAATAGTAAACAACTTACATTGCGCCAAAGCAGGACAAGCTGCCGCAGCATAGGGATTCGTCTCCACAACGTCAGGAGGCCCATTGCCATTAAACGCAGTCAGTGCCATCACACTCGCGGTGGTTGTAGCACAATCTCCAATTCCCCCCATGGCAAAACCAAAGGCGCGACGTGCTGAAAGTAAATGCTCCGCACATTCCTGAGCTAACTGAGTCGCCGCCTGAAGGTCACGGTTAATGTTAAGTGACTCCCCTATTTGTCCAAACAAACGCACCAATGCCAGTGACGAGACACTTAGCACAACGATGACCATCAAGAGTTCAATTAAGGTAAAACCGGTTTGCCATTTACCGTACATCAGAACCCCATTGCAACAAAACCGGTAATCGGGTTTAAGATGATATTGCGCGACGTGGCACCAGCAACTAACGTAAAAGTGCGTGCTGGTGTTGCACTAATGATATTACCCCCAACAACGGGACGCCCTAAACTATCAAAATCGGTAACTGATGGCGTGGCGAACATTAACCCTTCCTGTAATACCACATAAAACACCTGATTGGTTACTGGATCGATGACTGGACTAACATCACATGGTGCCGGGCCTGGAGAATTGACACAACTCACCGAATACCCATTAGTAGTAATGGTAAGGCGTAGTGATACCCCCCAGATGCTGGCGAGGTATTGTGTGTGTTTCAAATGCGATAGCAACAAACTGGCCTGGGCTGGTAATGTTAGCACCCCAGCCGCTGGCCATCGCACCACGACATAGACAGATAATACCGCCACAATAATAATGACAGTAATTAACTCTATCAGGGTAAAACCCTTGCATGACTTCATGTCAACTTGACGGTTTAATTGGCACTAGTTCGGTTACAGAGCGGTTGCTATAGCAATCGACACCTTACCGCTTATGCCGTAAGCGGCTATTGTCTTAAGTAATGCCGTGACCGACAAAAGTGGCGGTCGTGGTGCCTTTTGTCAAAACACAGCTTGCAGTGCCACCAATAGTAATAGCAGCAGTTGCATCAAGTGAGTACCCGGTCGGCAAACCACCTTCTAGTACCCCGGCTAAATCTGCACAATCATTAATAGGCCCGGTTCCTTTTGTAGCGTCCATACTGCGAACCGCATAATTAATAGCAGAAGCTGACCCCAACGCACCCGCAACACCATCCAATGCCGCTTTCTCCGCATCGCCACTAACATCAACAAAACTTGGAATTGCAGATGCGGCCAGGATACCCAGTATCACAATAACCATGACAAGCTCAATCAATGTAAAACCACTTTGTTGTCTCTTCATAACTTCCTCCGGAGCACATACATACGACGACAAGGTACAAACTAAAATACGCAGCCAATCTTTTGTAACTGAATTATTTTGGGCATTCAGACACACGAAAAATGCAGCAGGATTTCTCACCATGGTTATCGTTCGCTAAACGCAATTTCTTTAATTTAACCATCCTTCGAGCTACACTAACCAGCTGACCTACTGCACATGCCAATGATACAGCCCTGAAATTTTATCACTAAAGGTCTGTAAAGAAATAAGTTGGATAGATTTCGCCGGATATCGTTTCGTCTTCAAGGCGCTGAAATGGACGCACCCCAAGGGCACTTCTTTCAGGACGCATACTCGTCTTTTGCGCAACACCGCAGACGCAAGGAGGCAAGGAGGCAAGTAAAATGTTTACGTTATTTTTTGCAGCCCCTTAGCAAGCACTTTTTTATTAATGTAATGCCACATTGGCAACGCTCCACATTGGCAGAAAAACCCCTAGCGCCAGCACAAGAACAATCACCCCAATGACGATAGTGAGTATCGGCTCAATCGAAGCGCTTAAACGGCCAATATCGTATTCCACCTCCATATCATAGTAATCTGCCACCTCCTGCAATAGTTCGTCCACAGCGCCAGTCTCTTCACCGACGCTCAACATTTGCAACACAAGGCTATCGAACATACCCGTAGCCAATGCCGTGCGCGATATACTTTCGCCGCGCTCAATACCGGTTCGCATATCTAAAATATTCTGCTCAACATAAGCGTTATCTAATGCCTTGGCTACCACCGTTATCGCGGTGATTAGTGGCACACCCGCTTGAGTTGACATTGCAAACAAACGCGCAAAGCGCGCCAGTGTTGCGCGATAAACAACACTACCAATCAACGGAAAACGTAATTTAAGTTTATCCCACCGATATAATCCTGCCGTTGTTTTTAGAGAGTACTTGAACCACATCGCACCAACTACCATACCAGCAAGCAACAACACCCAATAATGGATAAAAAATGACGATGTGCCAACCAGTATTTTCGTTGCAATGGGCAGCGTTGCATCGTACCGTGAAAACATTTTACTAAATTCCGGAATCACGAAAACATTAATTACAAATATTGCAAAACCAATCGCTAACATTACAAAAACCGGATAACGCAATGCAGAACGGATTTGTTTTTTAGTTTTTTCATCTCGTTCCAGATAACGGCTTAATTGCAAGAATATTGCGCCTAATTTACCAGAGGTTTCGCCTATACGAATCATGCTGACGTAAAATAACGAGAAAATTTTTGAATGATCACTAAGCGCAGTTGCTAAATCACGCCCGGACTGTAAACTCAATGAAATATCTCGTATAGCATCTTTTAGCGTCTTGTTTTTTGTAGACTCAGCAAGCCCCGCCAAGGCACTTAAAATTGGTACTCCGGTTTTCATTAAGCTGTGCATTTGACGGCTGAATTGGATAATATCAGTGGCTGTTACTTTTATTGGAAACAATGCATCCCAGGTAATCGTTGAACTCAGTTTATTCACAGCTGGCACGATATCAATGGGAATCAAGCCACTTTGCAATAACTGCGCAGCAACAACATCTGAACTGGCTGCATCCATTAAACCTTCAATTGCATCGCCGCGCTTGCCCCGTGCTTTGTACTGAAATAAAGACATCGATTTACTCAATCCAGCCATTGATTCTAATCACCTCATCCAAGGTGGTATCACCACGCTTTGCTAGGTGCAATGCACTGATCACCAATGGCTCATACCCCTCACTGGCAATTGCCTTATTTTTGAAATCCACATAATCTTTGCAACGCATAGCATCTGCCTGCGCTTCATCCACCTCCAACAACTCGTGTACTGCGATTCGACCAAGATAGCCAGTATAATTGCATTTCTGGCAACCCTTACCATATTTCAACGCGATCGGCTCCTCCTTTCCGGATAGCATGTTTTCCAACCATATTTTTTGACCCTGATTAGGTTCATATGGCACCATACAATTGTCACAAATTCGTCGTACCAAGCGTTGCGCTAATATGACATGAACCGCCGACGCTACTAAAAAGCTTTCCATTCCCATTTCAATCAGACGTAATGCGGTACTCACCGCATCGTTAGTATGCAAGGTAGACAAAACCAAGTGCCCGGTAATGGAAGCGCGCAAAGCAATTTCAGCCGTTTCTTTATCCCGGATCTCGCCCAACAAAATAACATCAGGGTCCTGCCGCAGCGTTGCCCGAAGCACACGAGCGAAATTAAGATCGATTTTATTATTTACCTGGACTTGATTAATTCTCGGCAATTGAAACTCCACCGGGTCTTCCACCGTTATAATTTTTCTTTCCGGCTTATTCAGTTCATGCAGCGCGGCATACAATGTTGTGGTTTTTCCACTACCCGTAGGACCCGTTACCAGCATTAGCCCATGGGGTTTATGTATCGCCTTACGAAGGCGCGTCAGCATCGACTCCGACATGCCCAGCTTATCTAAACGCATCAAACCTGAAGACTGATCCTGCAAGCGCATCACCACCGATTCTCCTGTCGATGTGGGCATGGTCGACAAACGCACGTCGATGGAATTATCCTTAAGCTTTAAGTTAAAACGACCATCTTGCGGTAATCTTTTTTCGGATATATCCAAACCAGCCATTAATTTTAAACGCGAAACCACCGCAGCCGCTATTCGTTTTTCGTCCATAACTTGCTCTTGCAATACACCATCGACACGACGACGTATTCTCAATACATCATCATCAGGCTCAATATGTATATCAGATGCTTTTACTCTCACTGCATTTTCAAATACTGATTCCAGCAACTTAACGACAGGCGCATCACTGTGGGTGGCCGACTGATTCAGTGATACCAAATCAAAAACATTATCCGATATTTCTTCACCCAGTTCCGTTGCCAGATTTTTTAGCTGATCACCATGTTGATAGACTTTCTCAAATGCACTGAGTAAATCACTTTCTTTTACCACCGCCAAGCGCACCTCGCGCTTGAGCAACCGCACCAGTTCATCGTAGGCAAAAATATTCGTAGGATCGGTCATTCCCATCAAAATCCCGTCCGGGGTGTTTTGAAGAGCAATGACCCGGTAACGTCTCGCCACTGTTTCCGGAATGACTTTTGCTACCTCAGCATTAATCGGGTAATTACTTACATCGATGTAAGGTAGCTTTAATTGAGTGGACAAAAGATTAAGCAAATCATTTTCACTCACGTAACCATTTTCAACCAACACCCGCCCTAACTTACGCCCGGTTTTTTTCTGCTCCGACAGAGCTTCTACCAGTTGAGCTTCAGAGATAAACTTATGTTCAACCAATAAATCCCCAAGACGGATTCTTTTCTTTAATTTCATAGCAAATCGCGACCCTGCTTTAATGTTATTATGCGCTGATCAACGAACAACATAATCCTCTCTTCCAGACCATTACGATTTGCTACATTGGCATAAGCATCCAAAGCATCATTATTTGCATTTACTGCATCCAGTGACAACGCCAAGCCTAACCACCATAAAACGTTATCGGGGTTTTTTCTCAACAACTGTCTGTAAATCTCAGCGGCATTTTGATGCAAACCAATTTCTCGATACCCCGCCGCCAATAAAACATAGAAACTGGCATCCACTTTATCAACTTCAATTGCATGTTCTAGTACCGCAACCGCGTCATGATAACTTTTTCGTTGCATTAGCAACTGACTTTTAAGCTTGTATAGCTCAACATTTATAGGCTTTAGTGTTAAGCCGATCTCAATAAGCACTTCTGCTTGCGATAAATGATCCTGCTTTATAAGCAAAGCAATCAATAACTTTCTAGCATCGTGATGCAGAGGGTACAAACTCAAAGTTTGCCGCAAAGCGTTCAATGCCAACGGCATTTCATGTTTTGTTACCGACAGCAATGCTTCATGATACGATAATTCTGCCTGCTGCCGAGGCGACAACGGCCTCATGTTTTTATGTAGTTTATAATAAGACCCTCCTTGCAGACCAACGGAGCGATCCATAGGAGTTTGTACCGAGGCCGCAGCAACCACCCAAAACAAGGGCGCTATGAGGACAACAACAAGAAAAAATAGGTGATTTAGTGAAGCCACGATAAACACTGCCTACACCTAACGAACAATTCCGTATTGATTGGAAAGCTTTTGCAATGATAATTTATGCTGTCCAACAATATCGATCCACGCTTTCCCATTTTCAATAACCACTGGGCGCAGCAATATGACTAGTTCACTTTTTCTTATGGTTTTTTGTTCATGCCGAAACAAGCCCCCAATAATTGGCACCTTACCAAGGAATGGCACACTCGCTGTATTATCCCTGGTTATATTCTGCATTAAGCCTCCGATAACCACTACCTGGCCACTACGGGCCTTCACTATACTATCCGACTCCCGAATGGTACTTAATGCCAGTGGAATATTAATACTCTCATCTCGACTAAGATCGATCTGCTTAACTTTTTCCTTCACATCACTCACCGAAGGATGCACGTACAGCGTAACTTCGCCCTGACCATCAATTTGTGGCAGTACATCTAAAGCAACGCCCGAAAAAAATGGTGTTAGCTCAACATTAATTGATTGGTTGCTGGACGTACCATTATTAGAAATTTCCGTGGTAATATCAGTAACAAAAAATTCATCGGAGCCGACTTTAATCACTGCTTTTTGATTATTAACCGTTGAAATACGCGGGCTTGACAACACATGCACATCACCTTGGGTTTCCAACGCCTCAATAAATGCGGTGAAATTTTTTAAATTGAGCGCAGCTGAAAACACCCCGCCGAATGCAGAAGTGGCTGTTCCCTGCACTTGACTGTAATTCAGCGGGTCCAAGGTGCCTGTCGTATCAGCTATTCCAGACAAACCATTTCCATTGAAAATAGTACCGCCCCCTGTTTGCCCCAAAATCATTGTTCGGCCGTTATTACTGAACAACGCCGCCCAATTAACACCCGCCTGGTAACGATCACTTAACTCGATTTCAAGTATTTTTGCTTCAAGAATCACCTGCCGGGTGATAATATTTTGTGTCACGGTTAAATAATCCTGAACCTGCCGCAATTCTGCGGGTAAGGCACGAACGACGACAACGCCAGATTGTGGATTGACAACCACGTTGCGCCCATCCAGTTCGCCAACAATGGATTTTAATGCCAACTTTAGCTCCAGCCAAAAATCAGCATCGGAAAATGTATCCACCTTACTGCCAGAAACCGAAGTGCTTTGCGTAGCATTACCTGTGTTTTCTCCTGAATTGCCAGGGGGTTTTTTCTTGTTTCCCGCCTCCGACAACTGTCCGGAACTAACACGGATTTGCGAACTGCCCCGACGCCGCACGTTGAGGTAGTTAATGCTAAACAACCGAGACTGCACAATATCAGCTAGCACCTCATAACCAAACGGCGAAAAGCGATATTCAATCCCATAGACGTTACGAATAACATTCATTACCTCATCAACAGTGACATTTTTTAGATCCAATGAGATCAAACTTGACACATCAGGATGCACAACCATATTAAAAGGTGTGTCTTTGACCAAGCTCATAAATACCGTTTTTGCAGGCACACTATTAACATAAAGATCAAAACGTGTTTCCATCAACCGTTTCTGTGCGGCGCTTACCTGCACATCCAGCAACGGCATTAATGCAGCACTAATCGCCTCTTCAACAGGCATCGGTATCAATTTATCCGGCAACGTACTGACATCATTACTAGCACCTAACACGCTCCCGGAAAACAACGAAATTTCATCGCTATTTTTCAGCACAAGTGTTTTTTGTCGGCTGTTAATGGGCATTGTTTCACACGCTGCAATCAATAACGTCAGCAGTGTAATGCAGATTTTTGCAATATTCGTGGTGACGAACATCAGTTCCCCACCCTTTCACTGCTAACCGGTTCTTTTAGCGATTGCCGTTTGATATTTTTGCGACTGACATCCAACGTCATCACTTTCCCTGCCCGGCGCAGGGTAACCCTGCCTGGCGAAATCGCCAACACCACTGCGGCTTCAACTTCATCACCCACAGTAACAACTTGATCATTGATAATGGCAATACTGCGGTGCGCCCCTAATAGCGTTGAGGTCACTTCTAATTTTTTAAATTTAGGCGTCGGTGGATTTTTTTTCGGCTTGATTTTTTTCTGCAAAAACACAGGCATTGTTGGATCAACCTCTACCGCGAAACCCGGTTTCAATACGTATACCGGTAGCACCAAACTGGCCGCAACAACCATTTTAATGGTACCGTTAGACACCAAGCCAACCCCTGTCAAGACTCAAAGTATAAAGAGTTACTTTCACCAACGCTCGGGGATATTCTTCCACACTATAATTGACTTCATCCCAGTAAAATCGCCAGGGAAGCGCTTCAACAGCCTGCAAATAACTCAGTGTACTTTTAAAATCACCATAAAACTCAATTTCAATACCGTGTCTGAATATTCCCGCTGATCCAGTTATGGTACTGTACCGACTATTGCCAAACGGTTTCTGTTTCGTGCCGTCGTTAACATCCAAACCTGTCTGCCGTTTTTCCTGTATTATTTGATGGCGATAAGATTGCAGTAAATCTTTAATCGGCGTAAATCTCCCATCGCCATCTATTTCAGCGGGCAATAATGGTTCATAAACGAATAACGGCTGTACTTGCTGGCTTTGCAGCCGCATCAACTTCAGACCCTGCTCCTGCTGTAGCAAATTTTTCAGCACTTCAGCCATTTGACGCGGAGTAATAAAACTAAAGACCAATCCCTCCATACGCTGATTGTTTTCATTTATTTTTTCTTTAAGCGTAACAACTTGATCATCAATTCCGTCGTTTCGAGTTTCGTGATAAGCGGTGCTAATTGCCTGCACTTGCTTATTTTGATCAGCAATTTTTGACTTCCACTTATTGATGGATTCCAGCATAGTGGATTGTGTCATCTGCACTGGTTTTAACAAATAAAAATCAAACAATACATACATTGCGGCAAGCATTGCGAGCATCACCATGAGTCGTTCTCTAAGGGAGAAAGATTCAAATCTTTGCACATATTGTTTTAATTTTTTTTTCATGAACCAGTGTCACTATCCATTTCTTCTTTGGATGATAAAAAAAACTCTAACCATTGGCGTTGTTGCTCCTTGCGATCTAGGTGTAAAACACTGAAATTTATTCCCGACAAGCCAGGTTCTGTTGATAGCCGGTTAATAAACTGTGGCACCATTTCCGGTTTTAGAGCGCCGCCCGTAATATTGATCACCTTACCTCCCTGACTAACACTAAAACCGGTGATCCACAGTCCCTTGATAACCTGCCTGGAAAATGTCTCAAAATAAATCGAAAACCCCACCGTTCTATTGCTAAACTCAGAACCTAACGTTTGGAAAATATAATCATACGCCGAAATTTCCGCTTTCAGTAAGGCTAATTGATTTTCTGAATAATATTCTTCTTTCAATTTTTTCGCCTCATCCCTCAGTTTATCAACTTGCGCAACAAGGGCATGGTGTTGTACTGCAAAGGCATTAAGCTCCAATCTAAGTTGTTTTTCCTTCCATACGTTAAACGAAAAAAGTAGACTTAACGCCACGATAAAAATAATATTAACTTGAAATAATGCCGCAAAAGACAGAATCGTTCGCGCTTTACGAAAGATAGGCTGAAACAGGTTGATTTGTTGATTCATAGGGAAATATCACACGGCTGGGAAACCTACAATTCGCAACCCTGTCAAACATCGGCAGCGAGTTTTCCTACTGGCCATCCCGACACGATGCTAACAAGTTATTTGCCACCGACACCCTCTACTCTGACTAAATCCGCTAAATTGCACGCTATTATAAAATAAAACCACCTGGGTTAGACTAACGGCATTCCCGTCGCAAACATTAAACCTAAAATCATCAGTTGGACGGTATTGGTGGCTGGAAGCACGATAAGGCCTAATAGCAAACAACGGCAACAACATTTTGACCTTATCAAAAACCACTAGCCATACTATTGGGCAAAGTTGAAGACGCTGAAGTGTATTTGATCGCAAACGATAAAAGCTGCCCTGTTGCAATGGAATGTGCCAGCCAGGTATATGTAGTGGGTCGGCGTGTAGCCCATCTTTCAATGAGCTTTTCCCGCAACCAGACTCTCTCAGCTATAACTGTCCGGCCTGATTTCACGAGGCTACACCATTCGCTTTATGCTACGATCTGTGGGTTTGGCTAGCACCCCTGGCTGAGTACAACATGCGTCTATGATCTTTCGTAGGCGTGGGGATTCGCTGTTGCCGGCGGCTTTCGCCGTGGCGCTGGTGTCTCAATCCTCGCCTTAGTTTCACATCTTCACATGCCTTCCCGGCACATTGTCGAGGCAAGTTCAGCTTGAACATTACTGCCCAAACCCGCCTCCAGCCTATACACCCGTAAAGTGCAATGAGTGTACAACATCTCTCATGTTGCTAGATAGAGGTCTTTAGACCTCGTACACGTCACAAATCAGCTGCGCCGCTTTTTGGCGTCGGCTGAATTTACCTTGTTAGCTGATTTATCTACAAGCTGACCATCTATGAATTTATGCAGAATACTGGAAACAAGTGTTTGATACGGCATACCTTCCATTAAAGCCTTCGCTTGCAATGATCGAAGATCACGAGAAGACAAACGAATATTAATACGCGCATCTTTTTTGAATGTTGCTTCAGCAGCTTCCATATGCTGTTTAATCTGCCGCTTTGAATTTCTAGACTTCTTCAGTTTCCCCGCGTCAAAAGCCTCTAGGATTTCTTTTTCTTCAACGTCTAATTTACTCATTTGCATCACCTATGTACTGCTTAGTTACTTTGCGACTTGGAATAACTGTTTTGAGAAATATTTCGTCTTTTTTTTCAATATAGGGAACTAAATATGCGTAATCTTCTATTACTACAACTGATATCTTTTGATTAGGGTAACGCGCCTTATTCGGGTGATCGTAGATATCAACTTCATTACCTAGCTATATATTAATGACTATTTCTTCAAATGCGATATTCCTTTCCCTCTTGAGAACATAAGACTATCTTAGCTATCCAGGACACGCGCTATATGATAGATAGCAAGCATCCAGCAACAACGGGGCTTGGAAATATTTCGGTTAAAGAAGGGAAAAAGGTTAAGAAAATTTATTCGAAGGGTCTTGTCTCCCATCGTTGTCTAGCGGTATCGACGGACAGATTACCGATAGGTGTTCTGGATCAGAATACCTTTCCAAGAGAACTCAACCGCGATGAAGCAAAACGAAAAAAGAATGTTACTCCGATAGAAGAAAAAGAAAGTTGTAGATGGTTGAAAATGCTGAAAAATTATTCTTTACTGCTTCCTGATACCGAGGTGGTAACCGTCTGCGACAGGGAAGCGGATATGGATGATATTGGCGCTCCCTTCGTTGTGCGTGCAAATGTAAACCGGGCAATAAATAAAAAATCCAGGTATGCAGAGAAAGACGTTTTAAAGCTGTGGGATTTCATGGGGCAGAAGAGGTGTAGAGGGTCATATAAAATCAATGTGCCCTCAAAAAATAATAAGCGCAATAGCATCAAACAATCATCGAGAGTGGCAAGGATCGGCATTAAATATGGAGATTTTAGTCTGAGCCCGTCCAGAAATAACATAAAGCACAGAACCGAAACACTTCCTGACCTCAAAATGTGTGCTGTCTGTGCCTATGAAATTAACCCGCCAAAAGGCGTAAAATCGCTCGAATGGATATTGTTGACGAATCTTCCCGTAAAAAACTTTGCAGATGCATCCGAAAAGATTAAGTGGTATTGCCTGCGCTGGCGTATTGAAACGTATTTCAAGGTTCTGAAGTCTGGACTCAGGATCGAAGAATGTCGTCTGGGAGATGCTGACAAATTAGTCAAATTAATTGCGGTAATGAGCGTTGTTGCGTGGAAGCTATTTATGCTAACGTTGATCGCCAGAACAGATCCAGAAACACCTTGTGACACCTTAATCGACAAACAGCATTGGATGCCACTCTATTTGGAGATCCATAAAAATAAAAAACTTCCCCAAAAAGCACCAAAAATTGGAAGTACTATTAGGTGGATTGTTATGCTTGGAGGGTTTTTAGGAAGGGCGGATGATGGAGACCCAGGAATAACAACATTGTGGCGAGGCTGGAAACGACTAAATGATATTTCGCGGGGTTGGATTCTCGCGCAGGGTACATAACTTATGGGTAATAGAAAGGATCTGTGCAGAGAACGCTGGGTAACCAGCGTTCCTACTGCGACGGTGAAAAACCTTGTGTAATCTACATGCATTTTGGCATAAAGTGACGTGATAGAATATATGGTATCAATCTATTACAAGGTAAAGCCATGCCTCAAGGAAGAAACAAAAAATCAATCACAAAAAGAGCTAGAAAAGGAAGTAAAGGATTTCCTGTAGCAACAATCGCATACTATGGATCAAACAATAAAGTAGCTACAAAAATAGTCTGTGGAATTCTTAAAGCTGAAGGTGCAGAAGTCGAACCAATAAAAAAGTGGTTTTCAAAAACTGATATAAGAAAATCTGAAAAAATACTAGGTGCAGTACTTTCATTTATAAGACTTCAAGAAGTAAAGTCTGTAGCCATGAACGAGCAAATTATTGGCTGTCCTCACGAGGAAGGTATTGATTACCCAAAAGGTGAAAACTGCCCAGAATGCAGTTACTGGAAAAATCGAGTACAGATTCTCTCATGAACTTATTCACTAAAAATAACAAACAAGAAAATGTATCTTAAATCGGCTATGATAAAGTAAACAGATAGATAGTGAGATATAAAACATGAAACCAATTAAATTCAGTTGCTTAGATGGTAGAATAACAATAGACCCTGATTTATGTAATGGTAAACCAACAATCCGTGGTAAAAGGATAACCGTTCAAACGATTGTAGAGTTCCTTAGTGCTGGAGAAACAGAAAAAGAAATATTAAACCAGTATCCTTCTCTGGAAAAACAAGACATACATGCGTGTCTTGTTTTTGCCAGTAAACTAATGGATCACAGATATACCCTCCAAGAAATAGCCTAAGAATGAGCAAATACTTGATAGATGTAAATCTTCCAAGTCGTTTCTCTGTATGGGCGAGTGATGAATATGAGCACGTAGTCCACATTAACGATGAATTAAAAGACAGTGAGATTTGGGATTATGCAAAAGAAAACAATCTTACAATAGTCACAAAAGATACTGATTTTTCTGACATGATAATGTTGAATAATCCACCACCAAGAGTAATTCACATTAAAATTGGAAATATGAAGATGAAAGAATTTCATCAACTGATTACCAGAATATGGAATGATATTTGTACATTGAGTGAAAGCTTTAAATTAATCAGGGTATATTCAGATAAAATGGAAGGTATTGATTAATAAATACTTACTAGAAGCCCATAATATAAAATATTGTATTATTTAAATTCAACATCTTAGTGGAATTAACACACCTAACAAGTTCATCCAAGAGACTTGTTAACTCAGCGGTTGATTGACGTTCAGTGAATTCTGTCAGTTAATCTTAGATTTAATGTTAGTCCCGCCTTTCATCATACCAACATCCGAGTCCCGGAATAAATTTTCAGGAACTCGACCCCCAATAGCCGGAGAATCAGCAACTGCGGTGGTTTTAAGTTCAATATCAGG
>JAADGF010000039.1 GCA_013152545.1 Gammaproteobacteria bacterium | reverse complement strand
GGAAGGCTGTGCCTGCTGATTCATCAAACCCAGAGAGCTGGAGCGGAGAAAACAAATTGGCTGTGGTCATTGAGACCGCTGCGATGAATGAACAGGCGCTCTCGGAATACTACCGTTGCAAAGGACTCTATGCCGAACAGATTGCTCGCTGGAGAGAGGCTGCCATCGCAGGTAATGATTCAAGAGAACGTCTAAGCAAAGCAGAACGCCAGGAACTGCACAAAGCGCGTAAGAAGAACCGCCGTTTGGAGAAGGAACTCAACCGCAAGGAGAAGGCGCTTGCTGAAACAGCGGCTTTGCTTGTTCTGAAAAAAAAGCCCAATGAAGCTGGTGGAGGTAACTACCAAACTTTGATCAACGATGCTCTGAGAGAGTATGTCAAGGCACATGATCGTGAGATTGAAGAGACGTTACGTAAAGTTATTCGTGGAGAGAGTTGCTAAAGGCGAGTTAATAAAGGCGTAACAAGCTACCTCCGCAGCGTTATGTGTCAACCTAAAGAATAAAGTAAATTGAATTTGGAGAAAACGGTATGAGTGCATATATTCCAGTTTTGGTTTGGCTGATTAGTGCAGGTATTTGCTACTATATAGCAAAAAGAAGAAACGTAAGAACCACATTACTGCGGAGGTTAATTGTTGTTATACTAGGGCCTCTAGCGATACCATTGGTTTTCTTTACTAAAACTGAAAAAACAATCCAAGCACATTGACAAAACCATGTTCAAAACACATAATCGAAGGCTAAAGTGGACATGTTGTGGTCAACCCATACCGGACACTTTGTTAAGAGCCATTTCATCGTCCATTGGGGTCTTGTAAACCCAATGTCGAATGAATGACTTGGCATAGGCATCGTGCGGGATATTGGGCTGATTGTTGCTTGATAAATGCGTGCTTCACTTCATTTCCCTGGCAAAGTACGCCGACGCCTTTTTTAAGGTGTCTTTTTTCATTTTCAACTCACGGTTTTCTTTGCGAAGCCGCTTGAGTTTCTCCTGCTCATCCAGCGTGAGTGTCTGGCCGCTGGCTTGTTCTTCAAATTTACGTTTCCACCGACGGAGGATATCCAGATGGCGGGCGGCTTGTCAGAGCGCATAACCCTGTTCGGTTATCAGGGGACGGTATCTCGTTTAAAGTCCAATGTGCAAAATTGCTAAATTTTAAAATACGGCCAATCGACCTGAAGTCTAGCCCTTCCAGATAGAGTTCCAGGGCTTGACGCTTCGTCGCCTTAATCGCCCAGCCCCGCGCGTTTCTCTACCGTATAGCGGTATCAGAAACTTTTGCATAAATAATGCTGTTGGCCTTGAACGATACCGTTTTTACAGTGCTCCTTGCCACCATATTTCGGACAATCCATCGCAGCCTTCCTTCACCGTTGAGGAATGATTTATTTTCGGTGCCATTGGCGTTTGCAGTAGCTTCAGCTGATTAGTTTAGGATATTCAATCATAAAGAAATATGCTTAATGGACGATGTAGTTTGGTATATGATTTTACACATCCGACGTACTGGAAGCGGGTATACGGGATCGAAGGATTGACGGTGTTGAAGTAATTTGTCTTAATTTAGAGGTGGTTATGGACATAAATACACTTGAAGAATCCTTGGAGCTAATGTCTGAACAAGCATTGTCCCGTTTTGCTAAACGCTGTTTTTGTCTGTCGCTTTACAATGAAAGCGGTGGCGAAGAATTGGGGATTGATGTACATATTGCATTGGATATGGTTTATGCAGAATGCACTCGTCGAGGTATTGAGCGATTATATGATGCCGCCTGTGAGTCCGTGAATGCCCACCCTGAAGTGTGTAGTGCTGCGTAAATGCTGTGCGTTAAATAAACCAAGCAGATTTCGTTATTTTTTAATAAGATATAAGTCTGCGCGTCTCTTTAAAGTATAGTGTAGGTCTTTGTATCCAACTGATTTTGCCCGCTTTATTTGAACCTGTTTGAGTGAGGCCACTCACCTTGTCTGAAGAACCCGTTTGTCGGTTCGTTACCTCCGTATTTCAATTTTTTCAAAGAGTAGTGCGCTGATCAGTGCTCAACGGATGAATTTAGATTCAGTTGAATCGTTGCTCTCGCGACGATTCAACTGATTAATTTAGAATTAGGTAGGTGACGCTGGAAAAGTCATTGTGATCCGGGTTTATGTTATCGAAATCGTTTTTTCTAAATTCAATTTTATTTGCTTAGATGTGCCCTCTTCTTTTTTGTCGGTTTTTTTACAATGCTATCAAAGCTTATTTCTTCTGAAATTTTTAATTGTTTGATATTGCTCGTTTTATTTTTTGTTGGCCACGAAGCACCATGCTGACATGATGATGTATAATGTTTTTATTATGAATAATATAAAAATAATTGACTTAACATTATGTGTTAAATCTTTATAATCCGGAGACATTCCTATTCTGAATTGACGTAGATTAAATGGGGGGAGGGGACGTCACGTCACACGTACCAGTGTTATCGTACAACAAAAATAGTTATCGCACGATTGTTATCGCAGTGCGGCAGCGTATCCTACATGAATTGATCATTTAATAATAACAGAGTTAATTCACGTAATTTAAAATAACGGTTTTACAAGTTGTCATATAGTTTAAAGCTAAGTTTGTAAAGCATTTTTCACCAACTAGAACGAGGAAGAGCCACTATGGCAAAGACGTATAATGCAGGTGTGAAAGAGTACCGCGAAACTTATTGGATGCCCGAATATACTCCGTTAGATACAGATATTTTGGCCTGTTTTAAAATTACCCCGCAAGCGGGTGTACCTCGTGAAGAAGTTGCTGCTGCGGTTGCCGCAGAATCTTCAACTGGTACCTGGACCACTGTATGGACAGATTTGTTAACCGATTTGGACTACTACAAAGGACGTGCCTACGCTATCGAAGACGTGCCGGGTGATGACACCTGTTTTTATGCGTTCATTGCATATCCAATCGATCTGTTTGAAGAAGGTTCGGTGGTCAACGTTTTTACTTCACTTGTGGGTAATGTGTTTGGCTTTAAAGCACTGCGCGCATTACGCCTGGAAGACGTGCGCTTCCCGATTGCATATGTTAAAACCTGTGGCGGTCCTCCGCACGGTATCCAGGTCGAACGCGACATCTTCAATAAATACGGTCGTGCACTGCTGGGTTGTACCATCAAGCCCAAGCTGGGTCTGTCCGCCAAGAACTATGGCCGGGCGGTTTACGAATGCCTGCGCGGTGGTTTGGATTTAACCAAAGATGATGAAAACGTTAATTCGCAGCCATTCATGCGCTGGCGCCAGCGTTTTGATTTCGTTATGGATGCCATTCATAAAGCAGAAGCGGAAACCGGTGAGCGTAAGGGGCACTATCTGAACGTTACTGCGCCGACTCCTGAAGAAATGTACAAGCGTGCTGAGTATGCCAAAGAACTGGGTGCGCCAATCATCATGCACGATTACATTACGGGTGGTTTTTGTGCTAACACAGGTCTGGCCAACTGGTGTCGGGACAACGGCATTCTGTTGCATATTCACCGCGCCATGCATGCCGTAATGGACCGCGACCCGCATCACGGTATCCATTTCCGTGTACTGGCTAAAATTCTGCGCCTGTCTGGTGGTGACCACCTGCACTCTGGTACCGTCGTTGGTAAGCTGGAAGGTGATCGTCAGCCAACCTTGGGTTGGATTGATATTATGCGTGAATCCTTTGTAAAAGAAGATCGTTCTCGCGGTATCTTTTTTGATCAGGATTGGGGTTCCATGCCTGGTTTGTTCCCGGTTGCGTCGGGTGGTATTCATGTTTGGCATATGCCGGCGTTAGTATCTATTTTTGGTGATGATGCTTGTTTGCAGTTTGGTGGCGGTACGCTGGGTCATCCTTGGGGTAATGCGGCTGGCGCATCTGCCAATCGCGTGGCGCTGGAGGCCTGTGTTGAAGCCCGTAATTCGGGGCGGGAAATCGAGAAAGAAGGTAAGGACATCCTTATCCAGGCGGCGAAAAGCAGCCCTGAACTTAAAGTGGCGATGGAAACCTGGAAAGAAATTAGGTTTGAATTCGATACGGTTGACAAACTTGATGTGGCTCATAAATAAGCGACATAACAATTTCGTGAGGTGTTGAGGCGATTGCTGTATTGATAGTCCGGAGCCATTGATTATCAATGGCTCGCACCTTGCGGTTACTCAATCGTAAGTATGGTTGTAACTCAATGATTATTGATCGTCAGGAAACCAAGTTCGGGTGACTGGTGGTTGTAAGTAGCTTGAGCCAAATAAGTATTGAATTTACCGAGGAATAAAAAAATGAGCGAAGTGCAAGACTATAAATCAAGTTTAACGGACGTTTCCAGTCGTAAGTTTGAGACTTTTTCTTACTTGCCTGAATTGTCCGCTAAAAAAATCCGTGAGCAAGTACAATATATCGTGGATAAAGGCTGGAATCCGGCAATTGAGCATAGTGAGCCGGAAAATGCGTTTGACCACTACTGGTATATGTGGAAATTACCCATGTTTGGTGAAACGGATGTTGATCATATTTTAGCGGAAACGGAGGCCTGTCATAAAGCGCACCCAAAAAATCATGTGCGTTTGGTGGGGTATGATAACTATGCGCAGTCGCAAGGCACATCCATGGTTATTTACCGAGGCCCGATCAAGGGGTAGGCTGATGCAGCCTTAGTGACATAAAAACCCCTGATCGCATTGCTGGCGTCCAGGGGTTTTTTATTAGCGATGCTAAAATTTTTAGCTTAAACCATGAAGACGAGAAATGTTATGACTGATATTGATATCGATCAATACAAGATCAACGAGGAACCTTACTATAAACCGGTCGACAGGGAAGTTGAGTTATTCAACGCGGCGTATGATTCTATGCGTATGCCCATCATGTTGAAAGGTCCTACAGGCTGTGGTAAATCACGTTTTATAGAGTATATGGCCTGGAAGCTGGGGCGGTGTTTGATTACTGTGGCTTGCAATGAAGACATGACGGCGTCCGATTTAATTGGTCGCTATTTGTTGGATGTTAATGGCACCACCTGGCAAGATGGCCCATTGACCACAGCGGCAAGAATCGGGGCTATTTGTTATCTGGATGAAGTTGTCGAAGCGCGTCAGGATACCACTGTGGTTATTCACCCGTTAACAGATCATCGTCGTACCTTGCCCTTGGATAAGAAGGGTGAGTTAGTCACTGCGCACAAAGATTTTCAGCTGGTTATTTCTTACAACCCTGGTTATCAAAATTTAATGAAGGATTTAAAGCAGTCCACCAAACAACGTTTTGGCTCGTTGGATTTTGATTATCCGGAGGCGGACGATGAGGCTGAAATCGTGGCTCACGAATCAGGTATTGATTTAGAAACAGCAAAAAAATTAGTGCAAGTAGGGCATCGTGGACGCAATCTGAAAGGTCATGGTCTGGATGAAGGTATTTCAACCCGATTGTTAATTTATGCTGCACAGTTGATTGCAAAAGGTATTGAGCCTGCTGCCGCTTGCATGATGACGATGGTGAGTCCTATTACTGATGACGCGGATATTCGCGACACATTAAATGATTCTATTGCCACCTATTTTTAATCGACTGGTTAAACTAATTAAACACTGACATGTCAATTGATCTGGAAGAATATCGGACGCTTTTCAAGGATGCTGCCCCTGAAGTACAGGACATCTTCGAGGCGAGCTTTACGGAAGCCTCGCGGGTAATGTCGCCAGCGGCATTGCAAAATTACCTGGAAGGTGCGCGAGGTTTGAGTGAGCTTCGCCGTGGCGGCGGGTTAGTTGTTTCCTATTTGCAGAGTATACCCGCTGTCGTTAAGGAGGTGGGTGAGGCAATTATAACGGACGTGGTGGCAGCGACCATGAAGC
Source organism: Gammaproteobacteria bacterium (assembly GCA_013152545.1). Lineage (GTDB taxonomy): Bacteria > Pseudomonadota > Gammaproteobacteria > SZUA-152 > SZUA-152 > JAADGF01. The sequence goes on along the minus strand of JAADGF010000039.1, from coordinate 37,448 downwards.
TATCGTCTATGGTGAGTGGCGAGGTCATCGAGTTGATGCTCTCTAGTTTACCGACAGCGAGTCGTCGTTTAGCCGATGTTGATTTATTGCGAGCCTATATTTCGTTGATTCATCAACTTTCTGCGAAAGCACCGCGTGGTCTGCGGCCCATGTTGTTGCATTTGGATCAATTATTTGAAAAGCTTACCTTGGGTGGTTTGCGGCGCTGGGCTCTATGGGGCGCGCAAGCCCATGGGCGCGACTTTGCAGTATTAACGCAATACTTTTCGTTGCAGTCCGCAGATAGCTTGGCTGTCCTACAAAAAGAAAGGCGTGGTACGCTGTTTGTTGATAACCAACGCAAACTGAATTTTTATTTGCGCGCCTTGTGGGGGAGGGATTTTTTTCTGCGTCCGACCTCCGGCGATTTCGAAACGCGTGCGGGGTATAAGCCTTACATAGAGCAATGGGTCATGCATGTCCCCGATGCTTTTGATGGTTATGGCAGCGTCAGCGGCAAGGAGCTTTATCGTGCCACAGCAACCCATGCAGCGGCCCATATAGCCTATACCTCATCCCCCATTTCCGCCGAGGCTTTAACGCCAACTCAAATGGTGTTTATCGGGTTATTCGAAGATGCACGTATAGAATACTTAGCGATTCAGAAATTTCCGGGACTCAAGCAGTTATGGTTGCGTGTGCATGAGCAGGTGACTGAAATTAGCTGTTCGACAGATCGGGTGGTTGGTTTGTTAGAGCGTGCAGCGCGAGCCATGCTCGATGATAATTATGTTGATAATAATCCCTGGGTGCAAGAGGCTGCCAGTGCTTTTTGGGCGGCAGTCGCTGATGATCCCAGTAATAATCAACTGAGTTGGGATTTGGGGGTGACGCTCTATAACAAGTTAAACGATTATGCAGCGATCCCCAGTTTACGTGTGCTCGAATCGTTTGGTATCCCTTACCGTGATGATAATCGTTATATTTGGGCCTTTGCAGATTCGCCGGGGAATGAAGCGGAATACATTCCTGCCAGTCATCGCCAAGTACGTAAAACCGTTAGTGTCATGGAACTGGTTAATGAGCTTGATTGTGAATTGGCTGGAGATGACGCACAGGAAATTTGGCGTTTGGAGACACCCTTCTACTTGGATCAGGAAGGGTGCACCATTAACGAGTTGGAAGGTAAAGAGCCTGTTTCCGATCCCTATCATTATCCCGAGTGGGACTACCAAGTACAATTGCACCGTCCGGACTGGGTTACGGTGCTTGAAAAACGCCAAACCAAGGCTGAAGCGTCCGTGATTGATCGCATTTTGGTTGAATACAAGCCAATCGCTAGTCGCCTGAAGTACATTATTGATGCGTTGCAGCCACGAGGCGTCGTGAGGCAACGTCACCAGGAAGATGGCGACGAAATCGATATCAATGCTGCAATACGCGCTATGATTGATCTGCGTATGGGGCATACGCCTGATCCGCGTATTAATATTCGCTATACCCATAAAACCCGGGATCTTTCAGTGTTAGTGTTGCTGGATTTGTCCGAATCGACCAACGAGACCTTGCCTGGAAGTGATCGGCCTGTATTGCAGTTAGCGCGTGAGGCGAGCACATTGCTAGCGTGGGCCATTGACGGTATTGGTGATCCCTTTGCGATTCATGGTTTTGCCTCCGATGGACGTCATGATGTGCAATATTACCGTTTTAAGGATTTTGAGCAGTCATTTGATGACGAGGCAAAAAAGCGTTTGGCTGGCATGCAGGGCGGATTGTCAACACGAATGGGGGGAGCGTTGCGCCATGCTGGTCAATATTTGTTACGCCAGCCACAGCGGAAAAAACTTATTTTATTGGTCACGGATGGTGAGCCTGCGGACATTGATGAGCGTGATCCACAGTACTTACGTTACGATACAAAAAAGGCAGTGGAAGAACTGACTACGTGTGGAGTGACTACTTACTGCTTGACTCTGGACCCTACGGCTGATGATTATGTGTCACGAATTTTTGGTGCTAATCGCTATGCGGTTGTTGATCAAGTGCAACGTTTGCCGGAACGTTTGCCTGCGCTATTTATGTCGTTAACCAGTTAAAATTGTTAGGTAAAATTACTTGGGTAATGCGGTTTGGATTGGCTATGTGATGCGCTGCACATAGTATATGTGCATTATTCACATTCGTAAAAAAACGGTTGATCACCAGCCTAACAAATTGCATACTGGGGGCATGAAATCACGGTTAAGCGACATTCCAATTTTGAAATCGGTTCCTTCCTATATAGGAGCTACACATTATAATCGTGTGCGATTATCGCAGTTGCGTTTGGAAAATTCATTGCGGCTCGAACTGTTTAGTTTGCGTGGTTTGGATATTCTCATTGAAGACGATACCTGGGTATGCATTGATCGTACCTTGGGTGATTTACCTGTGCTTGCTTGGACTGGTTTTGATATAAGCAATCGAACTGGATTGCACCAACCGGTGCCTTGCAAGCTGCGATTTTATCATAATCATGCCGACTTAATTTGCGGTACGGTTCTGGATGACCTTGGGCGGATACTGGAGCGACGTTTAGCACGATTGCGTTATGAGTCTTCACGAAAAATTGTCTACTTACGTAGAATGCGACGTACCTGAAAAATTACTTAAAAGATTTAGGTGGTTAAGCAGTAAGCGTGATTTTTGAATACGCAACAATCGATCAAGTGACGCTTAATTTGTTCAGCAATAACTCGATGACGCAGAAATTCGATAATAAAGTAAAACATAGTGTCATCGGTGAATCAGTGCCGTTGACGCAGTGGTTGATGATGTCAGCGGTAGCCAAATTATAGTCGAGTGGTTACGAATCGCTTTTTTTTATCAGTTTCGGGTGATGCTGGCTAGGCGGAAACAAATGCATTGTGCCATTCGAGATCTTTATTTTTGGTCGTATTTATCCTTAATCATTCAATTATTTCATGGGTTAGGTGTCGCTTCGAAGCGCTTAGCCGGTAAATTTAGCTTTGTAATAATTTGAAGTCCTTGAGTGTCTGTGTTTGTGGGTGCGCTTGCTGTTGTCCCCTCGTACCATTACTGAAAACGCCCCCTTTTTTTTAACGCATGAATAAAACCTACATCTTAGCGCGATGGGTCTCTACCTTTTGCGTCTTCGGTGTTGCGTAACGGGTGATACTCGCCACAACAGGTTCCTCGAAAAATAGCATACATGAGCGGTTTTTTGGTTGTGTTGCAATGCCTTGTCAGGAAATAGGTTATGTGCAATTGCTTCCAGAAAATCGATCCGCGATGGGTGTTATTGATAGCGAGTATTCACCTGTTTTCCAGTCCTGGTTTGCATTTTTTGTTCTTGTTGAATTAATCAATTCTCGATTTGTTGTTATTAATAAAATTGCCGAGCGCTCAGTGTTGTGTTAATTGAAGTTACGATGCATTCGCAGCGTTACTGTTGTCAGGTGATAATGTGTTGGTTAAAAGAATAGGAGGGGTATTGCCTGCTGGTGCTGACAATAAATTAGCTGTGTCTGCGTTTTGTTTGATTGATACCGGGTTGATGTTGGGTTTTGCATAATGCGAATCGTAATGTTGAGCTACGGCATTGCTTGTATTTTGTGCTAAAGAATTTATCTTCTTTCCCAATAATAATGCCATATTAATGCACTATTTATTTGTTGATTCGCAATCATGTTGTGGTGCATACTCTAGCTAACACGATATGAGCTCAAAGAATAGGCGCATAGAAACAAAGCCTTTTATGCTGGCAAGGAGCGGGGCATCTTTGGTCAACTGCAAAGTGACCTGTACGAAAATGGTCTGGCGCGGAAAGCTGTAATCACAATTCAGATATATTGTTCGTTTAAGTAGTGGCGATAAGCGCGGCGTACAATGATTTTGCATGTTAGGTTTAACTAAAGCTTAAATCACTATTGTGGCGAACGCTGTTGCGGTAAACCAAATAATAAAGCTGGATGATTCGGTATGTATTATTTTAACTGTGCAGTAAGTGTTTAAGTTCTGATACCGATATCATCTACAGTGATGGGTGCCCCATCTTGTTTTCTTGCCTCCTAATTTGTTGCCTATATTCTTTTGCTAATAACGCTGGATGACCTGATATCCATGGCGATACAGGTTGCGTTAAATTTTATCGTTCTTTAGTGTTTGGCTGCACTGCTAGTTAGTATAGTAGTTGGTAGCATGTGTTGCTTACTTTCAGCGTAAACTAGGGGGGGTGCGTTAGCAGTTTATAAATACAAAAGGTTGCAGGAGTAACAGTGGTAATCAGTAGTTGTAATAATAATAAAATAGTTGTCGTTTATCAATAAAACAATTTAGGAGCATGCAAATGAAAAAATTATTATTAATGTTAATGCTGGTTTGTGGTGTCTCGATATCAACACAAACCATCGCTGGTGATGAACACAAAGCTCATGGCGTAATAAAAGATATAAAAGAATCTGCGCGAAAGCTTACCATTTCTCATGGTCCTATCGCGTCGTTGGGAATGGACGGCATGACCATGGATTTTGCTGTTAGTGATCCTGCCATGATGGCGGATGTTAAAAAAGGCCATGCAGTAGATTTTGTGATTGAAGCGAATAAAAAGGGGGATTTCATTATTGTGGATATTGAAGACAAGGGCATGGCCAACTAAAGCAGCAGAGCATACTTGTAATCATTGAAAGTTTCTGAATAAAATAGAGTTGGAGAGTGTTGCTGCATAATCATGCCTGCCTCTGTTGTATCTTTGAGATGATTTGTAACGTTAATCGTTGATTAATACGCAGGGGCTAGAGGGCAGCAAGCTTTTAGCACGGTAAAAAAAAGGGGGAGCTTGAAATTAATGTTTTGACTCCGAAATTTAACGAAGATTTTCTAAATAATGCTTTAACGGCAATATTTAGCAACGATCGGTAATAAAACATTGTTAAAGCTGCATGAAAAACAAGCAGCTCAGGTAGCGTTTATATCATTAACTACGCAAAACTTGTTATTTTGTCTATCGGGGGCATTAAGGGTTTTGCGAACGAGGGGAGATGCCTTAAATGGGAAGAGTTTTTTCGGGGAAAAAAATCAATAAACAAACAAAACGGCTGTCAAGTATCGGTGCGGCTTTGTTTGCCGTGTCGCAAATAGTGGTTGCAGCAGATGATCATGCTAATCATGGTCATGGCGAGCATGAGCATACCTCTGCCGCGCAAGCCAGTCAGCATGTGCATCATTCTCATGGAGTGGGGGCATGGATGTTTGAGTATCGTTTTATGCGTATGGATATGGATGGTCTATTGGATGGTACCGATAATGTTAGCACTGAAGAAATCTCAGGGGCTACAATGGTCGGAGGGGAGGCCCAAAAAACCCCAGGCAAAGATTACTTGATGGCGCCCACGGCTATGACAATGGATATGCATATGTTAATGGCCATGTATGGTGTCAATGACAAGTTATCAGTGATGGGGATGCTTAATTACCTTGATAATGATATGGATATGGTGATGCATATGACCATGCCAAATGGGGCGAGGGTGGATCGATTTTCAGATATGCAAACCAGCGGCATCGGTGATACTCAGATTGGTGCTATGTACCAAGTGAGGAGCGGTTTAGTTGCAAGCATGATGTTAAGCATTCCAACCGGTAGCATTGACGAAAAAGTGGAGATGATGGGAAGGAACGTCCGTGCCGCTTATCCCATGCAGTTGGGGTCCGGAACTTACGATCTTATTCCTGCAATTACGTATAACGCTGGAATGGGTGACTGGAGTTACGGTGGTCAGGCCGAGTATACCTACCGTATCAGTGAAAACGATAACGATTATGCCTTGGGTGATCGTTTGGCGTTAGGCGCCTGGCTGAAACGTTCGTTAAATTCCACGGTTAATGTTGCAGGCCGTCTTAATATCGTTGACTGGGGTAAAATTGACGGTGCTGACCCTGATATTAACGTTATGATGACCCCGACAGGGGATCCTGATGCGCAGGGTGGCACCCGTGCTGATTTGGTGTTGGATGTGTCCGCGAATTTTGGTGGGCACACGTTAGGTTTGGCTTATGGTGTTCCTGTTTATCAGGATTTAAATGGTCCGCAAATGGAGTTGCAGTCCATCATTACCTTTTCTTACCAGTACATGACGCTGTAATGCAGTGTCGTCTAAATAAGCGTTTTCTTTGATGCACTGTTACACATTGAGTTATTGCATTCAGACGACGCGGTTTTTGTATCGGTTCGTGGCTAAGGGAACGGGGTGTCGTGAATATTAATTTGCATTGATGGTTTTCCTATCGTCATTTTAATAGGGTATAGGCAGTTGAACCGCGAATGATTCAACTGGTAAATTAAAGTGAGAGAATGAGTGAGTAGAACATCGGACATGTAAAATAATTTTTACGGCAGCCCTGTTATTATGGCTGGTTGATCAGGTTTAGATTGCGCCGTTTATTATGCGCCATTTTTACACAGGTAGTTTCGTTAGGAATGGGTTATTTAATAAAAGGGGTGATACGTGTTAGGTGTTAATTGTAGTCTTAACTGGGAAGCTGTAGTTCAAGCTGCGCGTGGTTTTAATGCTTTTTCACGGGCTTTTGTGAAAACGTTTTATTCAGTAACACGAGGCGGGGTGTTAGCGTTGTTGTTATTGTCGGGTACGGTGACAGTCTGTGCAGCGGCTTCCACGTACGATAAGTTCAGTCTTGCGGATGCAGAGCTTGTCGCACTTAAAAATGATCTTGTGACGGCAAAAACAGAGGCCGAGCAAAACAGCCTCCGTGAGCAAGCGGTCGCCGCTTACAGTTGGCCGGATCCTAAAATAAATGTGGGCATCGTAAACATGCCGGCAATTAGCCTTGATTTTGAACAAGAACCGATGACACAAGCGGTGGTTGGTATTTCTCAGGCATTTCCTCCCAGGGGTGGTGTGGGTGCCAAGCGGGATCAGCTACAGAGCATGGCCGATGCTATGGGGCATGCTGTAAAAAATAGGCATTTGTTAACACAAATGGCTGTTCGTAAAAGTTGGTTAAATGTATACCAGCGATACCAGTCTCTGCGCTTGATTGAGGAGAGTCTGGCGATGTTTAAGCAATTAATCAGCGTGACTGAGTTTCAGTATCGTGCTGGACGGGGGAATCAGCAAGACGTTATTCGGGCTCAATTAGAGGAAAGCTTGTTAATCGATCAGCAGGCCGACATGGAAGCCAAATATGAGGTAGCGCTAGCAGGTCTAAGGCGATGGTTGGGTGTACGCCAAATCGCCAAAGAATTGGATATGCGGTTTCCTGATCTTGTTAAACCTTTATCGACAGCAAAAATAACGTCCCGCTTGGAAAACCACCCCAGCATGCTAATGTATAAAGCGCGTGTAGCGGCAGCAGAAAATGGTGTAAACTATGCGAGTGCGCAGCTAAATCCGGGGTGGATGGTTAAAGTGCAGTATGGGCTTCGAGGCGCAGGTCGGGATGATTTTTTGACAGGGATGCTATCATTTGATGTACCGTTATTTACGGAGAAACGACAAGATCGCGTGTTGCTCGCTAGGAAGTCGGATTTAATTGCCACGCAACGAAATCTTGATGATTGGCGTAGAGAACTAAGACAGCGTCAGGAGGGTAGCGCGGCTGTTTATAGCCGGGCCAATGAACGCGTGGAGCTGTATCGTTCGACAGTATTACCTCAGTCGCAACAAAACATAGGGGCAACGCTCAAAGCCTATCAGAGTGGTGTAACGGATTTTAACGTATTGGTGCGTGCTCGTTTAACGGAATTAAAAAGTCAGTTACAATTTATAAAGCTCAATGTCGAGCGTGCAAATGCACAGGTTGAATTACTTTACTTAGCTGGGGTTTAATTTGGCAATGAATGTTAATAATTCACGCCGTAATCCAATGCGATCGGGTGCCGCGAGGCGAAGCTCGCGACCACAACCTTTCGGTCCTTCCCGAAAAACGCTGAGAAATATGGTGGATAAATTAAAAAGTGTTGTGCAGTTTACACTTGCTGTTTTAGTGGCGGCTGTTCCGATTAGTTTTTATATGGCGCAATCCACGAATATGCAAAATGCAGCGGCCTCCAATAACGACGTCAATTTAACGAAGGTCTTTACATCAATCGGGGATGATATAAAACAAAAAGCAGTTGATGTGTTCGGTGGAAATAGCGTTGAAGTTGTCATGCAAGAAAACAGTGAAATCAGATCCTCTCAAGATGTTGCGAGTGCACCTGGTGTTAAACGTTCGCCGTTACAGACTGCGCTCAATGATACGGCATTGGAGCATGCGGCGAAACATGCTGATAAAAACTATGTTTGTCCTATGCATCCGGATGTAATAACGAATGACCCGAATGCCATTTGTCCAATTTGTGGTATGGATTTGGTGTTGTTTGAAATGGGGGGCGGTGACGTTGGTGTCATTAATTTAACGCCAACTGTGATCAATACCTTAGGTGTTCGAACGGCTAAAGCAAAAAGACGTACTTTGTATCGGCGCATTGATAGTGTGGGCTATGTTGAGCTTGATGGCGCAAAAGTTCGTACGATGAATTTGCGCACCGACGGCTGGATAGAAAAGTTATATATTAAATCCGAAGGTGATCGCGTTACTAAAAAACAGCTCTTGTTTGAGTTTTATTCGCCTAAGTTGGTCAATGCACAAGAGGAATATGTGCAAGCAATTGAACATAATAATTTGTTGTTACTAAAAGCATCCAAAGAAAGATTGCGTTCGTTGGGTGTCACGCAAAGCCAAATTGAACGATTGCGAACGCCGTTGGATGTGAAGCAGCTAATAAAGTTTTATGCGCCTCAAAATGGCATGATATCTAAATTAAACGTTCGCGAAGGTGCCTATGTAAAGCCGACGCAAACAGTATTGGAGATTGTCGATCTTGATACCGTATGGGTCATTGCCGAAATATTTGAATCACAATCTGGCTGGGTTAAAAAAGGTCAGCGTGCTGAGGCCACATTGCCATACGAGCCGAATAAATCCCGAGCAGGTACCGTGGACTATATTTATCCCAGTCTTGATGCGACGACGCGCAGCCTTAAGGTACGTCTGGAATTTGATAATAAAGATGAATCACTTAAGCCGAATATGTATGCCGATGTAACTGTTTTTGCCAAGCCCAAACGAAATATTGTTACGATTCCTCGCGAGGCGTTAATCATTACGGGTGATCAAAATCGAGTTGTGGTTGCAATTGGTGAAGGCAAATTTGTACCTATGCGGGTACAAATAGGAATGCAAACGGATAAACGAGTTGAAATAGTCAGTGGTCTGGGGGAGGGGGATGAGGTTGTTACGTCAGGCCAGTTTTTGATTGATTCAGAAAGTAGTTTGAAGGCCAGTTTAGCGCGAATGATGGGGGGTGGTTGATGGCGCTGTGGCTAGATCTAGATATAGTGCCACTACAATCACTAGGAGCCGGAGCCTGTCCGATAATAGCAAGCAACAATCTCCGATTCGCTAAACACGGTCGATTAAGCGTTAACAATAGAAACAATAGAGTAGTGCATAGGGGGAGTATACATGGATTGTATAACGCTGGTTTTCGTTGTTGATTTGTCGCAATGATAGATTTCAACAATAATAAAAAAATGTGACATTGTGATTGCGCATATTATTCGTTGGTCGATCGAAAATCGATCACTCATCATTATATTCACGCTGATCTTGGTTGGGTGGGGGATTTTTTCGGTTAAGAATACGCCGCTTGATGCCATTCCTGATCTTTCGGATCTTCAGGTTATTATTAAAACCAGCTATCCAGGGCAATCGCCAGAAGTTGTCGAAGATCAGGTGACCTATCCTATTACAACTGCGATGCTTGCGGTGCCTCGTACCACTGCTGTGCGTGGCTATTCCTTTTTTGGTGATTCCTATGTTTATGTCATTTTTGAGGAGGACACCGATATTTACTGGGCGCGAAGTCGCGTTTTGGAATATTTGAATCAGGTGGCTAGTCAACTGCCAGAGGCAACGCGTCCTTCGCTGGGACCGGATGCCACGGGCGTTGGCTGGATCTATCAATATGCATTGGTGGATCGTACCGGTCAGCATGATTTGTCGCAATTGCGCAGCATTCAAGATTGGTTTCTTAAGTATGAGCTACAAACCGTATCCGGCGTATCAGAGGTGGCCACGGTAGGGGGGATGGTAAAGCAATATCAAGTAGTATTAGACCCGGACCGTTTGCGGGCATTCTCAATTCCATTAGATAAGGTTCGAAAGGCAATTCAGCGTGCTAACCAGGAGGTGGGCGGTTCTGTTATTGAGCATGCTGAAGCAGAGTATATGATTCGGGCGAAAGGATATATCACGGGAATTGATGATTTAAAAAAAATACCCATTGCCACTACTGAGCGTGGTGCCCATGTGATGTTAGGTGATATTGCGCACATTCGAATAGGGCCTCAGATGCGACGTGGGGTGGCTGATTTGAACGGTATCGGTGAGGTTGTCGGTGCCATCATCGTGATGCGGTGGGGTGAAAATGCACTGCACACCATTGATGCGGTGAAAGCCAAATTAGAGGAACTTAAAAAAGGTTTACCGGCTGGCGTAGAAATTGTTGAAACCTATGACCGTTCTCAACTCATTAAAAGTTCGGTGTTTAATCTACGCGACAAATTAGTGGAAGAGTTTATTGTTGTTGCTGTGGTGTGTTTTGTGTTTTTGTTTCATTTGCGATCAGCCCTTGTGGCAATCGTTATTTTACCGCTGGGTATTTTAACGTCATTTGTTGTTATGGAATGGCAGGGCATTAATGCAAATATAATGTCTTTGGGGGGGATTGCAATTGCGGTTGGCGCGATGGTTGATGCTGCGATAGTAATGATTGAGAACGCGCATAAACATATTGAGCGTAACAAACTAACGGATGAAAATCGCTGGGAAATTATGCGTGCCGCGGCATCTGAAGTTGGTCCTGCTTTATTTTTCTCCCTATTGATCATCACGTTAAGCTTTCTGCCTGTGTTTACTCTGGAAGCACAGGAAGGAAAATTATTTTCACCGTTAGCCTATACAAAAACCTTTGCGATGGCGGCAGCAGCAGGACTGTCTATCACGTTGATGCCCGTGTTGATGGGGTATTTTATACGTGGACACATCGCTCCTGAACAAAAAAACCCGGTCAACTTGTTTTTAATTGCACTTTATAGACCCGTAATTAATGTGGTACTTAGGTTTCCCGTGTTCACTGTGTGTGTGTCTATTATTACTATTGCAAGTATGGCTATACCGATACAACGCCTGGGTTCTGAGTTTATGCCGGAACTGGATGAGGGGGATTTGATGTACATGCCCACTACTTTTACGGGGGTTTCGGTGGGTAAAGCGGGTGAGCTGTTGCAAGTGACGGATCGTTTGATAAAAATGATACCGGAGGTGGATACCGTTTTTGGGAAAGTGGGGCGTGCAGAAACTGCAACGGATCCCGCGCCGCTCACTATGCTGGAAACAACCATTAAACTAAAACCCCGTGATCAGTGGCGGCCGGGCATGACCACTAAAAAATTAATAAAAGAATTGGATGAATTAGTAAAGTTGCCAGGCTTAACGAATGCCTGGGTTATGCCGATCAAAACCCGCATTGATATGATATCCACCGGTATAAAAACGCCACTGGGTATCAAAATAAGCGGTTCTGATTTAACGGTGATCCAAGAAATTGGTGAGCAACTCGAAAGAGTCATTAAAGAGATCCCTGGCACCCGTTCCGTTTTTTCGGAGCGAGTTGCTGGTGGGCGATATATTAATATCGATGTAGATCGTCATGCGGCGTCACGAATCGGATTCAACATTGCCGATATTCACGAGGTAATATCAACAGCTGTTGGGGGTAGTAATGTAACGGAAACAGTGGAAGGTTTAGAGCGCTATCCGGTGAATATGCGTTATCCGCGTGAAGTGCGTGATTCCATCGAAAAAATTGCACAATTGCCGATTATTATTGATGGTAAACCCCACATTCCTTTGGGGGAAGTTGCCGATATTACGATTGTGGATGGTCCAGGCTTGATTAAAAGTGAAAATGCTCGGCGCACTGGCTGGGTTTACGTGGATATTGACGATCGCGATTTAGGCAGCTACGTCAAAGAGGCTCAGCAGCAAGTGAAAGATAAGATGGATTTACCTCCGGGTTATGCGTTGGGTTGGTCCGGCCAATATGAATATATGTTGCGAGCGAAAGAACGGTTGACGTATATCATACCTTTAACCTTGGTCATCATAATGTTACTGCTGTTCTTAAATTTTCGGAATTTTGCAGAATCCTTCATGGTGATGGGATCTGTGCCCTTGGCATTGGTGGGCGCATTCTGGTTTGTTGATGTGTTAGGGTATAATTTTTCCGTTGCAGTGGCTGTTGGTTTGATCGCTTTAGCGGGTGTGGCGGCGGAATTTGGTGTGATAATGTTGGTTTATCTAGATCAGGCGTATAAAAAGCACAAACCAAAAGATATGCAGGCATTAAAGGCAGCTGTGATGGAAGGTGCGGTGCTGCGCGTACGTCCTAAAGCGATGACAGCGGCTGTTATTTTGGCGGGATTATTGCCAATAATGATTGGTACTGGAGCTGGTTCAGAAGTGATGCAGCGTATTGCTGCACCTATGTTGGGTGGTATGATCACAGCGCCATTAGTGTCGATGGTATTGATTCCCGTTTTATATGTAATGTGGCGTGGAAGGCAGATGAATAAAGGGATATATGATTACGGCTGATTGATCATGCAGCGGTAGAATATGGGAGTATTCTCAGTTTTTCATTTAATAAGAGCCATTGTTTATCTCAAAAGACTGGAAAGTCGGTTTCGTTTTTTCGCTTATCCTGTTACGAGTTTCTACGTTCGATGGTTTCCTACGTGTGTTAAAACGACATGAGTTTTGTTAAATACAGGTTTTTCAGAGAAAACATTGACTGTTGACGCCTTATGGTGATGAGCAGGTATTTATATACCCGTAGGCGATTGGGGCTTCAGCACTCATTAGTATGCTCTCTTTAATTCCATGGTTGTGCTAAAATTCCTCACAATAGACTGGTTATTATTCGTCATTTCGCCTTTCTTAAAGAACCTACTTATGGCGCCATGAGATGAATATGGCGCACGCTGAACAGCCAAATCTCAAACCTTACGGGATATTTTCTGGTACATTAGGCGATTAAGTGAATACTCCATAACCAAACTGAGTTTTTTAGGTTCAGTCTATCTCTACAAGCTGATTCGGTTTACACTGCATGGAACGGGATGTAACAGGTAAAGTAGTGCTAAGTATTCCGAAGTAATAGTTTACTAAGCGTCATTATCGACTAAAGGAGCTGCCAATGTACGGGTTTTCTATCACGGTTTCGGGTTCAATGGATAGTGTTGTTGAAAAAGTAATAGAAGCATTAAAAACCGAGGGTTTTGGAGTGCTAACGGAAATTGATGTCCAGGCCATACTCAAAGAAAAAATAGACGTGGATCGTAAACCCTATAAAATCTTAGGGGCTTGTAACCCACATTTGGCCAATCAAGCCATTAACGCAGAGCCGGATATCGGTTTATTATTACCGTGTAATGTGCTTGTGCGTGAAGAGGATGATGGCAGTATGACTGTTGCTTTTATGGATCCATCCGCCGTGCTGGAATTGGTTGATCAGCCAGGAGTGCATGATCTTGCTGTTCAGGTAAAATCCAAACTGGAAAAAGTGCGTGATTTGTTAAAGCATCACTAAAATAAGCTGCGTAATATAACCTCTCCTCTGTTGGGTTCTCGGCTTTAGTTGCCTGAGTCGCCGTTACTGCCTGCGCTTATGCAACCGTCAGATTTAGTTCGTCTTTGCCTACCTAAAAATAGGCTCTTCAGGCAAAAGGCCTATTTTTGGTATTCGTTCTGGCTGAGTAAATGCGCAGGTATCGTTATTCTATTTCGAGATTTTGTGATTGATATCGACAGAGGGTAGATACATTGAGTAATGCAGGTGCAATTGCTGAGCCTGAATTCATCCGTTGCGTGCTTCGTTAAGTTAAAGGGGATGCTGCCTTATTAATGTATTCATCCTAAAGCCAAGACCCTATATTGGTCGATGCGATCCCAGAATTGTTTCCATCTTATTCCCGAACGACACAAGCACTGCTTTATTCGGTTTTTACACGCAGCCTCCCTCCGGAATCGCGACAATACTCCACTATGGATCCAAGGCGCGATAACGTTTAGGTAAGCCGACCCCGAAGACAGAATTGAATACTTTTTGATGATGCCATTGTTTCAAACAACAATTGACTATGAATTATCCTTGTTCAATGGGGGCGATTTCACCTTTTGGTTATGGCCTATTCTTAGGGTATTGCTTATTTTCGAAAACCGAATGCACTATAATTTCAGTGTTTTCAATTGTATAAAAAACGGAGAATAGAAATCGTCTGATTACACAGCCTCTGAAACCAGAGTACACAAGCTTGTACATTTCTGGGGCTTCAGTAATTGATTTCACCGCATTTTCAACGCAACCCGAAAACTCAAACCCGTGATATCTTGATTACCTAATTTTTTGCATCTCTTCATCGTCTACTGAAGACCAGTAGTCGTTTGTAGAATGAAGCCGTTGGGGGTTATAAAAAACCTCTATATATACCCGTGGCGTTTAGAGTTTAGCTATAATTGCACACCCTATTTATTTCATCGCTTGGCAAAACGTCTTGCAATAGAGCAACTATTACGCGTCGTTTTGCCAAGCGATGAAATAAATATGACATACATTTACACTTAAATCTCAAATGCTATGGATATATCGCTGGTCAATTATAAAAATTTTCAATTTAATTTGTCCTGTTTAGGTTGATCAGTACAGAATCTGTGCGGAGGGGCGTTGAGAAATCGGTGTTTCTACCGTGACTGACACGAAATCGAGAGAAATATAATCATGTGTGGTATTTGTGGTGAATTACGTTTTGATGGGCAGCAACCGACGTTGGCGGTTGTCCATCGAATGATGGAAAAATTAGCGCGCCGTGGTCCGGATAATGCCGGGGACTATATCGATGGTCCATTGGCTATGGGGCATCGACGTTTGTCGATTATCGATTTATCGGAACATGCGAATCAGCCTATGTTCGATAAGCGCTTGGGATTATGCATTGTATTTAATGGCACCATTTATAATTATCCAGTGCTACGTGCTGAGTTGATCTCAAAAGGCTATTCATTTTTTTCCGAAGGTGACACCGAGGTTATTCTAAAAGCCTATGCCGAGTGGGGAGAGCATTGCGTAACCCGTTTGCATGGCATGTTTGCGTTTGCGATTTGGGATAACAATAACCGGTCATTGTTTCTGGCGCGGGATCGCCTGGGTATTAAACCGCTGTATTATGTGTTGGGTGCCTCACCATTGACGGATGGCGACGACACCCCGGTAAAGTTGAAAAACCATTTTCGCTTCGCTTCTAATCTTCAGGCATTGTTAGCAGCGGGTAATGTTGACACCAGTATAGACCCGATAGGATTGCATCACCAGTTGACATTGCATGCGGTGATTCCTGCCCCACATACTATTTTGAAGGGAGTAAAAAAACTTGCACCGGGCCACACGTTACGTATTGCCGCCAATGGCGATATGGTAAGCAAACCTTATTGGCGGTTAACGGCTACGCGGTCAATGCACTTGCGCGGTGAAGCGGAATGGATTGATGCCATTCATGTGGCATTACGCCAGGCGGTGGAACGGCGCAAGGTGATTGCGGATGTGCCTGTAGGCGTATTGTTGTCGGGCGGGTTGGATTCAAGTCTTCTGGTAGGATTGCTGGCAGAGGCTGGGGTCCGTGATTTAAGGACGTTTTCCATTGGTTTTGAGGATGTTGGTGATGAGCGGGGTAGTGAGTTTGAATATTCTGACCAAGTGGTTGCGCATTTTAATACGCAACATCAAAAAATACGAATTCCGAACAATCAGGTGTTGCTACGCTTGCCAGAAGCGGTAAAAAATATGGCGGAACCGATGGTCGGGCAAGATGCTGTGGCGTTTTATTTGTTATCAGAGCAGGTGGCTAAAGATGTAAAAGTAGTGCAAAGCGGGCAGGGTGCCGATGAGGTGTTCGGCGGATATTTCTGGTACCCGCTGATGGCTGCGGCTCAAGGGTCCGATGTGCAACGGTTTGCAGAGTATTACTTTGACCGTCATCATGATGAGTATTTGCAAACTGTGGATGAGCAATACCATGGTGATGATTATACCACGCAGCGGATTGCGCATTACTTTCAATCGTGTCAGGGTGAAACGTTCATGGATCGTGTGCTGAATCTGGACGTTACCACATTGGTTGTCGATGATCCCGTCAAACGAGTTGATAATATGACGATGGCGTGGGGGCTTGAGGCGAGAGTACCTTTTCTGGATCATGAGTTAGTAGAACTGGCGGCGCAAATGCCGGTAGCACTAAAACTTAAATCTGCTGGAAAGCATCCCTTAAAACAAATAGCCAGGGGATTGCTTCCCGATGCGGTGATTGACCGGCCTAAAGGGTATTTTCCCATGCCGGCATTAAAATACGTTCGCGGTGAATTTTATGATTTTATGCGTGAAATTCTGAATTCGAATGCCTGCCGGCAGCGTGGACTCTACCAGCGTCACTATGTGGAGAAGCTTCTTGCCGCGCCAGAAGACTATTTTACTAAAATTCAAGGCAGTAAACTTTGGCATCTGGCGCTCCTGGAGTATTGGCTACAGGTTAACGTGGACCACTAGAAACTAAAAAGCTGCGGAGGAGTATAGCCAAGCCGGCCAGGATCAGTATGAGCACGTCAGCAGTGCTTGAAAATGTGGGTGCGGGCTGCGGTCGAAAAATTGTTGAATCGTCGCGACACGATGATTCAATGAATGTATTAACTCCACAACCACAAATTTTATGCTGCAAAATCAGTAAAATATAGGCGTGTTGGAGGGTAGACTGTGTTTAGATCAGTGTTGCCATTGAATTGCCCGATAACTGTGTGAACAGCGCTCATTAATATCGGTAAACGCCGCGTATTTTCCTTATTCTTAAACAAATTAACGGTAATTTGAGTAATTACTGTACATTAAACCTGATTTCATCAGTTAAGTTCTTGTAAGATTTTGAAATAATTGAAATATTTTTATTTTGTCCGCTTCCTTTAACAAAGGTGAAAAAAAGCAGACTGATGCCCTCCAACTGATGACCATTAGGTTTAATGGTCAGTTTGAGGAGTGACGGTCTTTAAATTGTGGTTTCGAGGTACGATAATGTGATGCCATCGTATGGCAGTTGGAGTATCAGTGTTTGCCGAATACCGTTTATCTATTCGGGGATATTTAATTCTGACTTGTTTGGTCGGATATTTTTGGTAAACTAGTCGGATACAACTCACATACAGTATACTTAGCATGGTTGGGATATACCATCAAAATAATGGGGTCAAATTAATGGACGTTTTAGAACGCATTCGTCAACAAGTGGAAGAAAATTCGGTTGTGCTGTATATGAAGGGTACGCCGTCCTTACCGCAATGTGGCTTCTCCAGTCGCACTGCGGAAGCATTAAAAGCCTGTGAGCAGGAGTTTACTTATATTAATGTATTAGCGGATACGGAAATTTTTGAAAATTTGCCACGTTATGCGGACTGGCCTACATTTCCTCAGCTGTATATTAGTGGTGAACTGGTCGGTGGTTGTGACATTACGCTGGAATTGTTTCAGCGTGGTGAATTAAAAAAAATGGTTGCTGATGCAGTAAGTAAAGCAAGCAGTACTGCTTGAGTGTCTTGCTAACGCCGAGCTCATCGCTTTGTAACGACAAGGCGCATTTCCGTCTGTCATGAACGGCCGCCTTGATTTGGCGGTCTTTTCTGTGATGTTCGTCCTGATAGGGCCAACTTCAGGCGCTAACAGCTGATGCGCTCTCGGCAATTGCGCTGTTTTGAGCTTACGATGTGTTGCACAGCTTTTCTGCGTCTAATCGCGTTTTCTAGATTAAGCTGTTAAGCTATTCCCTCCGCTTTTGCGGGTTGTTGTGTTTTTTGTGTGGCCGTGCTGGCTGGGTTATGCAGTGCCGGATTAGGGAAAAACTCTCCCCACATGTTAATGATTTTACAGAACAACTCTGCTGTTTTTTCCGCATCGTAACGTGCAGAGTGTGCACTATCGCTATCCCAGTCGATGTCGGCTGCTTTTATGGCGCGGGCTAACACTGTTTGGCCAAAGGCGAGACCAGCCAGGGTAGCGGTGTCGAATGTGCTAAATTGGTGAAAAGGGTTATGTTTGATGCCTGCTCGGTTGACAGCGGCCTTTAAAAACGACAAGTCAAATGCCGGATTGTGGCCCACCAAAATTGCACGCGAGCAGCCGCTGGATTTCACTGCTTGGCGAATAGGGTTAAATACGTTTTTTAATGCCTCCAGTTCGGATACAGCCAAGCGAAACGGGTGGTGGGGGTCAATGCCTGTGAATTCCAAGGATGACTTGTCCAGGTTAGCGCCGGGAAACGGCTGCACATGAGAAGCATAGGTTTCTGCTTTTTGCAAACAACCACTTTCGTCAAACATGACTGTAACGGCTGCAATTTCCAGCAAAGCATCTTTTTCCGAATTGAATCCCGCTGTTTCGACATCGACCACCACGGGTAGGAAGCCGCGAAAACGATGCATCATTAATTGTGTGTGATCAACCTTTGCCATAATATTGATAACCGTAGCTTGCTAGTTAGATAACGTCCATGCAATTGGTTGCCCTGCCTTGAGGGGGATAACGGATTCATTGCTGGAGAATGTGTAGCGCTTAGGAACTTCCCATGCATTGCGTTTTAAGGTAATCGTTGTTTTATTGCGAGGCAACTGGTAGAAATCTGCACCATAAAAACTGGCAAAACCTTCGAGCTTATCCAGGGCATGGGCTTGTTCAAATGCCGAGGCATATAGTTCAATGGCGGCATGGGCGCTGTATATGCCAGCGCAGCCGCACGCAGATTCCTTGGTTTGTTGGGAGTGGGGGGCGCTGTCAGTGCCAAGAAAAAATTTTTTGTTGCCACTGGTGGCCGCTTCGATGAGCGCCTGCTGATGAGTTTGTCGTTTTAATACCGGTAAACAATAATAATGGGGTCGGATGCCTCCCGCCAACAGTGTATTACGATTAAATAATAAATGATGAGGGGTGATTGTTGCGGCAATCATATCATTGCTGTCGCTGACAAATCTTACTGCCTCTTGAGTGGTGATGTGTTCAAATACAATGCGTAATTTATTGATTTTACTGTGAAGCGGTTCAAGCACATTGTCAATAAAGCGTTTTTCGCGGTCAAAAATATCAACATTCGCGTCAGTGACTTCACCATGGACTAACAACGGCATTTGGTTTTCTGCCATACAGGCCAGTGTGTCGTAGGTTTTTTCGATGTCGGTAACACCCGCATCAGAGTTGGTAGTGGCGCCAGCCGGATAGAACTTGACCGCATGCACATCACCGCTTTGTTTGGCGCGCATTATCTCTTGTGGTGACGTGTTGTCCGTTAAATAGAGTGTCATCAATGGTTGAAAATGATTTGCCGATGGCACTGCCTCAATAATACGGTTGCGATAACGCCTCGCTGCCTCGGTTGTGGTAATCGGTGGGTTTAAATTGGGCATAATAACGGCACGTGCAAATTGTTTGGCTGTGTGTGGTACCACATGTTGCAGTATTTCACCGTCGCGGACGTGTAAGTGCCAGTCGTCTGGCTGTGTTATGGTTATGCTCTGCATGGTTTGGAGGCTGCGGTTGAACAACGCTTGTCATTATGCCATGAATTTCCGTGAATAATTTGAGTAATACCAAATTTTTTTATATTTATTAGAGCGTGCATTAATCAATCATGCGAATTCCAAGAATTTACCTGCCTATCGCCTTGAAAATTGGGGATTTTGTAACATTGGATGGCCAAGCATCTGTACACGTTGCCAGAGTGCTTCGCTTAAAAAAAAATGATACGGTGATTATTTTCAACGGTCAAGGTGGTGAGTACCTGTCAGTAATAGCGGAAATCGATAAACGTGCCGTGTCGGTTATAATAAACCATTTTAACGATCGGTGGGTTGAATCGCCTTTATTAGTTACCCTGGTACAAGCGGTGTCGCGGGGCGACCGTATGGACTTTACACTACAAAAGGCAGTGGAGTTAGGGGTGCACGAAATTATTCCAGTGCTAACTCAGCATACGGTGTTCAATGTCAAGGGCGATCGCGCCAGTAAAAAACATCAACATTGGCAAGGTATTGTGCGCAGCGCCTGCGAGCAATCCGGCCGTACCTATATCCCAAAGGTTCATGTTATGGTGGACTTAGTCGCGTGGCTGGATCAGCAAAGAACAACCGTTACCACAACAAAAATCATGTTGGATCCTCGTGCGGGTCAACAGCTAAACCAACTGACTGCGCCGCAAAATCATCGTATTGTACTATTGATTGGGCCGGAAGGTGGTTTTAGTGGCCATGAAATCAATATAGTTCAGCGCGAAAGGTTTGTGGGCGTAAGTCTAGGGCCAAGAATATTACGAACAGAAACTGCTGCGCTAAGTGTTTTATCTGCGTTGCAATTAATGTGGGGGGATTTTTAGTGTCGAGCATCGATGTTTTATCGCCTAACGCCAATAGGGAAGCTGTGCGTTAAGATGAATGTGTTGCAATTGTTACGAAAAATGCACTTTATCCCGTTTCGCAAGCGCTTGGAGTATTATCCGCCCTTCTTTTTTATGCGGGTGAAAGTATTGTCGATGTCTGATGATATGGGGGTTATTGTTATCAAGCTGCCCTTAACGATGCTGTCTAAAAATGCGGGAGACACTATGTTTGGTGGTTATATGGCAGCGCTGGCAGATCCCATTGCGGCGCTCGCGTGTGCGCAGCGTTTCCCTGGCTACTCGGTATGGACGCGAGCCATGCATATCGATTTTTTACGTCAAGGTAAAACCGACCTGCAATTGCGCTTCACCTTTGACCATGCATTACACCAACAAATAACACAGGAATTAGCTGACAAAGGTCGCTGTACGCCAAGCTTTGAATATGGTTTTTATTTAGAGGATGGTAGTTTGTGTGCCAGTGTGTTGAATACCGTTGCGATTCGCCCCAGTGGGTATGGGCAATCAAGTAATAAGGAATATTAGCAAGTGGATATTCGTCGTCATTATCCGTCTATGATAGAACAACTGACGGCCATTATTGAATCGCTTGCGCAAGCGGAGTTGGTAAGCCGTTTTCAGCACGGTGCTCAAGATGGCGAACAAGCGTTAACATGGCACAGTAAGCGCGATGGCAGCGGGGTAACTGAAGCAGATAACGCAATGCAGGACCGTCTTCAAGCGGAATTGCAGCATCACTGGCCGCAAATAGCGTTTATTGGTGAAGAAATGCCAGGTGCCGAACAGCAGCGTATTTTGGCATCTTTAAACTCTAGGGGCGAGAATCATTCCTCGCAAAATGCTTGCTGGTGCTTGGATCCACTGGATGGCACGACTAATTTTGCATCCGGTGTTCCTTTTTTTTCGGTGTCATTAGCGCTTATTGAGCATGGACAGGTCTCTCTTGGTATTGTGTACGATCCTATCCGGCGCGAATGTTTCAGTGCTTATCGAGGTGGTGGGGCGTACTTGAACGGTAAAATCGTGACGGTGCCTGAGTCGGTAAATACCCCGGTATTAAGTGACATGGTTGCCGTCGTTGATATTAAGCGGCTCCCCAAACCTCTAGCACGTAATATCGCAATGCTGCATCCATTCCGGTCACAACGTAATTTTGGTTCCGGTGCCTTAGATTGGTGTTGGCTGGCAGTGGGACGGTTTCAACTTTATTTACACGGCGGTCAAAAATTATGGGACTATGCGGCTGGTCGTTTGATTTTGGAAACTGCCTCCGGCGTGGTGTCGACGCTAGACGGTGAGGTCGATTTTAACATTGATTTAAAAACACAAGCGGTGGTTGCGGCGACTAATCAACAACAATATCAACTTTGGTATCGTTGGATTGTGGCAAACAAAAACTAAAAAGCATTGATTGTTAAACTGGAAAAATACATGAAAATATCAGGCCATTTGCGTAAAATGACAGCGGAACTCACCTCGCCAGTGGCTTATTATTTACCATTAGATGATGAGCGGGTGCCATTAGCCAGTGTCATCGGTAAATCGTTACGGTTAAGCTATACTGGCGCCATTAATTGCATTGCTTGTGGCCGCAAAACCAATAAGAGTTTTAGTCAGGGTTATTGTTTTCCCTGTATGCGCAGTCTCGCGGAGTGTGATAGTTGTATCGTTAGGCCAGAGCAATGCCATTTTGATAAAGGTACTTGTCGTGACGAGCAATGGGGGCTAGCGCATTGCATGCAGGATCATATCGTTTATCTCGCCAACTCATCGGGTGTAAAAGTCGGTATTACGCGGCACACTCAAGTACCTACCCGGTGGATTGATCAAGGTGCGACTCAGGCCTTACCCATATTTAGAGTCAAAGACCGTTACACCTCGGGCTTGCTGGAAGTTATTCTTAAAAATCATGTCGCAGACAAAACAGACTGGCGCAAAATGTTGAAAGGTCAAAACCACACGGTTGATTTGGTCAGCAAACGTGATGCGTTAGTAACGCAATGCGATCAACAAATAGCGGCACTGGCATCTCGGCGTGGTGATGGTAGTGTTGACTTCTTATCCAATGAGCCAGTGGTTATGATTGATTTTCCTGTTAATGAATACCCTCTTAAAATCACGTCGTTGAATTTTGATAAGCAACCGGACTTGGGCGGGGTGTTGTTGGGCATAAAGGGACAATATTTGATTTTTGATGTTGGCGTGCTCAATATCCGTAAGTTTGCTGGTTATGAGGTGGAATTAACGCTTTAGTGTTTATAGGGGGTATTCTCATGTCGTCGCGGCATCGGTATTTCATCATCTTTGACAAGCCGCCTTTAGCTTTACAAAAAGAAAAAAATCGCTACATTTAGGTGGTTTTTTAGCATTTTTTGAAATATTATCAAAAAGGATCTCTTCTTATAACTTGTTGTTTTATAATAAAAAATACCCGTTAATCGGTTAATTAATAAGCGTTGTAAACTTGACCTTGCGACCTAAAACAACGATGATACCGCGTTTTCAGAGTGCTGGAGTTAAGCGGTATTTCGAGATTAATAAAGGAACGAGCACGTTCCTAAGCATCATTATCACTAAAAAGATGCGCAATTAACGACCATGCTGTAAATAACGGTAGTAGCTTGTTATCAACCGTTTTACCAAATTGTTTGTGCTTGGCGGCGCGATGTTTTTGGTCATGCCTTACTTTAAGCACGCGAGTTTGCATGCGAGGCGCCTTCAATTTCATCGCAATTTTTGAGCAAGTGGTTTTAATAATAGTTTTAACGGTGGTGATTATTTAGTTAAAGTAAGACAAATTTACAGCTCCCTAGGTGTGAATTGGCGTCATTGCATGAGGCCGATGCGCCTGGCGGGGTTGCCAAAAACTTTCCCGATTAGAAAACGAGATTAGGTGAACAATGAGCCAATTAACTACGGCTGATAAAAAAAGGCTGTTGCGTAACATGTTGTACGCGAGGCGCTTCGAAGAACGTTGTTATGAAGCATACGTCGAACGCAAAATCGGCGGCTTCTTACATTTATACCCTGGGCAGGAGGCCTGTGCGCATGGGGTCATCGAAGCGGCGCGACCGGGACATGATTATGTTATTACCGGTTACCGGGATCATGTGCATGCCATTTTATGTGGTGCACCACCAAAAGAGGTGATGGCCGAGTTATTCGGAAAAGAAACTGGCTCCAGTAAAGGGCGTGGTGGTTCTATGCATATCTTTGATGTCGCTCATCGCTTCATGGGTGGTTATGCTTTGGTGGGTGGGCCTTTTCCATTGGCCGTTGGTATTGCCAAGGGCATTAAGCTAAAAGGGGGGGATGAAATTTCCATGTGTTTTTTGGGTGATGCTGCTAATAATCAGGGATCATTTCACGAATCCCTGAACATGGCCAAGGTATGGGAACTCCCCGTTCTATTTGTGTGCGAAAATAATTTATATGGCATCGGCACTCGCATTGACCGTTCAACTGCTGTGTTAGATCAATACAAGCGTGTTTGTGGTTACGACATGCCGTCCAATCAAGTCGATGGACAGGATATCGACATTGTTTATGCGGCTGCACAGGAAGCCATCGAGCATGTGCGCAGCGGTAAGGGGCCTTATTTTTTAGAACTCATGACCTATCGTTATCGTGGTCATTCCATGTCAGACTCAAATGCGTATCGGGCCAAGGAAGAAGAACAAGAATGGAATAAACGTGATCCAATTTATATTTTACGTGATCGCCTCATCGCGGCAGGTGAATTAACGGCGGACGAATATAGTGACTTAGATAAAGATATTTTGCAGGAAATTGAAACCGACGCAATCAAATACTCTGAAGAGTCACCAGAGCCAAAAATTGAAGATCTGGAGAAATATGTTTTGGCTGAAAATGACCCTTATGTGCACGGAGGGCCGAAATAAATGGCAGAGTTAATGTATTGGGAAGCGATACGGCGTGCCCATGACGAAGAAATGGCCCGCGATCCTTTGGTGATTGCCATGGGTGAGGATATCGGTGTTGCTGGCGGTACCTATAAAGCAACGCAGGGGTTGTATGACAAGTATGGCCCGGAACGAATCATTGATACGCCCATTTCAGAGAATGGTTATACCGGTGTAGGTATTGGCGCATCCTTTCTGGGGGTGCGGCCTGTCATCGAAATCATGTCAGTAAATTTTGCTTGGTTGGCGCTGGATCAAATTGCTAACAGTGCAGCCAAAGTGCGTTATATGTCAGGTGGTCAGCTTACCGCGCCAGTGGTGGTTCGAACACCGGGTGGTACGGCTCATCAATTGGGCGCCCAGCATTCTGCTCGTATGGAAAAAGTATTTATGGGTATCGCCGGTCTGCGGGTTGTTACACCGTCCACTCCCAAGCAAGCTTATGGTTTATTAAAAGCGGGGATACGTTGTAATGATCCGGTGCTGATTAATGAGCATGAACTCATGTATAACATGAAAGGTGACGTTCCCGATGCTGAGTATTTTCATCCCCTGGAAGGTTCAGACATTGCTCGCCCCGGCAAAGATGTCACGTTGTTTGGGTATAATATTTCGGTGCACTGGTGTTTGCAAGCTGCTGAGATATTGGCCAGCCAACACGGTATCAGTGCCGAGGTTATTGACTTGTATTCGCTAAGCCCACTTGATCGTGCTGGAATTGCTGATTCCATCAGTAAAACGCACCGTGCAATTGTGGTGGAGGAGGCTGAAGCTATCGTGGGCGTTGGTTCGGAGGTCATGGCAATCATTAACGAAACGTGTTTTTATGAATTGGATACGGCGCCAGTTCGTGTATCTGCGGCTCACGTACCTATTCCTTTTAATCATACGTTGGAAAAAGCCGCCATTCCTAATGCTAATGATGTGGTAAAGGCAGTGTTGGTTATGTTTGGGAAAGCGTAGTCGCTAAAGTGAATGTGTCTGAAAGGCGAGAGCAGCCTCCTAGGAAGGGTGGAGGCTGGATTGAGTCACTGCTTGGTAATGCATTCTTAAAAAGTTTAGTTGCTCCTTAGTAAAAATGCTTGGGTTTGCTGCTAGTAGAATGTTTAACTTAATTTAAGCAGAAAAAATAATAAACGATACGGATATGTCTATTCCGATTGTTGATCTGTTAGGTTTCCAAATTAAAAATTAATCCTATGTCAGAATCCTATGTAATTAAAATGCCCCAGCTGTCGGATACCATGACTGAAGGTGTCGTCGTAAGCTGGGAGAAAGAAATTGGTGACAAAATAGAACGGGGTGACATTGTTGCCACTATTGAGACCGATAAGGCGATTATGGATGTTGAAGTATTTCGCGAAGGTTACTTGTCAGGTCCGATTGCCGCAATTGACAGTGTCGTGCCGGTTGGTGATGCGATTGCTCTATTGGTTGCCTCTGAAACTGATGTGCAAGGCGCAGATTCACTAGCGTCGCAAGTTCAAGTGCCGCCAAGTATAGCGTCACAAGCACCAGCTGCCGAAACGATCCGGCAGCCAGAGGGCGCTTCCCATGTGATCAAAATGCCACAGTTATCCGATACAATGACTGAAGGGGTAGTGGTTGGTTGGGAAAAGCAAATTGGCGATAAGATAGGGCGAGGCGACGTAGTGGCGCAAGTTGAAACTGACAAGGCCATTATGGATGTAGAGGTTTTTCGCGATGGTTATTTGTCGGGTCCCATTGCCGAGCCAGACAGTGTGCTGCCCGTTGGTGGTGCTATGGCTTACCTTGTTGATGAGGCGTCACAGATCATTAAAGCAGGTAGTGTGACCACCGCTCAGATAAAACAACAGGGTGATGTGACCAGTCCATCACACCAGGAACTCAGGCATCAAATTGCCGCAGCCCATCCTGCGCCGGGACACAAAGCACCAGAACTGCATTTTGACATTAACGGGGAAAAGCCAGCGCCCCGCCCGGATAATAAGTACGCTACACCCTATGCTCGGAAAATGGCCGGTGCTCTGCACGTTAACCTCAATACGTTAAAAGGCAGTGGACCCGGTGGTATCATTGTGGCGGCGGATGTTGGTCGTGCTCAACCTCTGCAACGGCCATCCGAAGTGGCGGAACAAACCCCGGCACACATCATGCCTGAAGTGCAAGTGCCCGGACATGGTCGCGCCATGACGGCAATGGAACGTGCCGTCAGTCATTCCATGACGGCATCCTTAACCATGCCGACTTTTCGTGTCACTGTTGATGCCCGGCCCGAAGCGTTAATTCGTGCGGCAAAACAAAAAGGTGTATCGGTAACCGTTGCGATAGCCAAAGCCTGTGCTCTGGCGATGAAAAAACATCCGACCATTAACTGGTGTTACCAACCTGTCGATAAATTAGTGGAACGCGATGCCGTGGATATTGGTATGGCGGTGGCTGCCGAAGGCGGTGGTTTGGTGGTGCCTGTGTTGCGTCACTGTGAATCCCGTAGCCTGGAAGAGCTTAATGATACTTGGGGTGGTTTGGTCGAACGCGGCAGAAAACGCCGTTTAGCACCCGAAGAATATGCTAACCCCAGCTTTATGGTATCCAATATGGGTATGATGGGGGTGAGTTATTTTGATGCCATACCCACGCCGGGAACCGCTGCGATCTTAGCCATATCCTCTGTGGGTCTAGCAGGCATGCCCTTGACCATTACCGCTGATCACCGCGTAGTGAACGGCGCTGAAGTGGCGCAATACCTCAATACCTTGAAAGCCAACATTGAACAACCGGAAGCCTGGATGGGGCCATTGGGGCCAATGATACCGAAAGGTGACTGGGATTACGATGTCGTCGTTATCGGCGGTGGCCCTGGTGGTGAAGATTGCGCGCGGGATCTGGTATCCCATGGATTGAAAGTTGCGATGATAAACGACTCGAAATTTCCTGGCGGGGAATGTTTGTGGCGTGGCTGCATACCCTCTAAAGCTTGGCGTGCGGCAGCGGATCGTATACGTGACCGTGCGCACGACGAACACCTTGGTGTTGAAGGTACCACTAAAGCGAAATTAAATTGGAAAAAACTCGAAGCCACCCGCCGTAAAGTCTTAGAAACGCGTGGTGAGATGGCGTTGAAAACCGATCTCGGTGTGCGTATTAAAGTGATTCAAGGTTTTGCTTGGTTTGAAACCGATCACCGTGTTTTTGTGGATACATCGGGTAATAATGATAACCCGCATCAGCGGGCCAAACCGGGTAATGGCAATGAAGGGCAGCATATTACCTTCGGTGCCGCTGTGATTGCCACTGGTGCTCCCCCGTTTGTGCCAGCCATTCCTGGCGCTATTGAAGGTTTGAGTAGCCGTGATGTATTAACTTCAGATACGGTATGGGCCTTGGAGGCTGTGCCGAAAAAAATCGGCGTGATCGGTGGCGGTGCTATCGGTGTAGAAATGGCGCAAATTTTTCAGGACTTCGGTACCGATGTCGTATTGTTAGAAGGTCAGGAGCGCATTCTTGCTGAAGTGGAGCCCGATATCGCTAAGCAACTTACCGATGTACTCAATGCAGACCCCAATATTACCGTGGTAACATCTGCAAAAGTAACCGAAATAAAAGGTCGCACTAATCGTCGTAAAACGCAGCTGATTTATGAGGATGCCGAGAGTAAAAAGCAACGTTTTAATTGTGATTATGTCATTATGGCCACGGGTAAACGCCCGGACCTGGCGTCGCTTAAATTAGACAATGCGGGTGTCATAACTCAAAAGGGCGTCATTAAAGTGGATGCTCGGTGCCGCACCTCCGTACCGCACATATTTGCTGTTGGTGATGTTGTCGGTGGCCTGATGTTGGCTCACACCGCAGGCCAACAAGGTCGTGTGGCTGCTGCGACCCTACTCGGCGAAGATATGAAGTATGATCAAAACAAAGACAGCGGTGTTATTTTTACTCGTCCCGAAGCCGCGTTTGTCGGTTTATCGGTGGATCAGGCTAAGCAGCAAGGCATTGATGCGGTAGAAGTAAAAATGCCCATGAATATTGATGCTAAAGCCATGATCAATAATGAACTCCATGGCATGATAAAAATTGTTGCTGACAAAAAATCTCATCGCATTATTGGCGTGCACTATCTTGCCGATCATGCCGATACGCTTATTGGAGAAGGAGTGATGATGGTTTCTGGGGGTATGACCCTGGAGCAGGTGGCCAACGCCATCCACCCGCACCCCACCCAAACTGAAATGTTTGGCGAAATGGCGCGACGTCTGTTGGCGCGCCTGCGGCGTAGTAAAAAGAAAAAGTAGTACGCTATTTTTTGATGGCCCGGTTGCTATGGCTTGTGTCCCGCGATCCTGCGGGTATAAAGACTTAGGTAAGGTGCGTGCATGTTCCTAAAATAGGGGGTGTCAAACAGTGGGTTGTAGCGATAAAATGAGGCCTCAATAGAAACTCTATAAATTTGCCTATTGCGAGTAAGTTTGATTGTTCCGTTTAGGGTTGTTTCATTTTGAGACTGATTAGCCATGTTATCATGACGCCTTGCTATTCTTGGATCGTTTTTTGTTTGGCGAATTGCCTATTTTTTAACTCATAATAACGAGCGAAATTATTCAAAACAGCTATCAAGCAAAGCATGAAACGCAGGTCTAAGATTAATGTACATCCGCGTAAATATCCTTAAGCCACTAGTACTTGTTTTCGCTCCGTTGGGTTTGATGTTGGTTTTTATGAGCCTGGCTCGCCTGGGGTTTTTTGTCTGGCAGTTTGATCGTATTGAGGCGACGGGTCAATACGGATTTATTTTTCTTCAGGGCTTGCGTATAGATGCTGTGCTTATCGCTATAGCGATGATTCTTCCTGCTATATTAACGCCGTTTTTTTGCACTCGTTTAGGTCTTTTTAAATTTTGGCGGAAATTTTTTCTGCTCTATATGACGGTATGGTTTATCTTCATTGTCTTTATGGAGCTATCTACTCCTTCCTTTATTAATCAATATGATTCCCGACCAAACTATTTGTTCGTCGAATATTTGGGTCATTATAAAGAAGTTGGTGCGACCTTGCTGGCAGAGTACCCGTTGCAATTATTGTTTGCTGTCATTGTGGTGCCAATTGTCGGTCGAGGCTTTTACAAACTCGCGCAACGTTTGCTGATACTGGATCATCCCATACATTGGCCAATCGTCATTCTACTGGTACCCGTGCTATTCTTCTCTTTTCTTTTCATTGGGCGTTCTACTCTAGGTCACCGAGCTGTTAATCCCAGCACCGTTGCCATTACTGCTGATCATATGGTCAATGATTTAGCGCTTAACTCCGCCTACACTGTATTGTATGCTGTATACCAGTCCAGGTTAGATGAGCAAGGCGGCCGACCTTATCAAAAAATGCCGTTTGAGCAAGTTGTCAGCATTGTAAGAAAAGAAATGTTGTTGGCAGACGACGCCTTTACCTCTAATGATTACCCAACACGCCATCACCAGGTCAGCGTAAAACCACTCGACCGTCCTTACAATATCGTCATCATATTGCAAGAGAGTCTCGGTGCTGAGTTTGTCGGTAAACTTGGCGGTTTACCCTTAACTCCACATATTGATGCTTTAGCCGATGAGGGGGTTTGGTTCAATAATTTGTACGCCACTGGCACTCGTTCGGTGCGAGGTATTGAGGCGGTCGTTGCAGGTTTTTTACCGACGCCAGCGCGTAGTGTCGTTAAGCTTAACAAATCTCAGCGAGATTTTTTTACCATTGCTTCCTATCTAAAAAAGAAAGGTTACGATACGGGATTTATCTATGGTGGAGAGAGTCATTTCGATAACATGCGCAGTTTTTTTATGGGTAACGGGTTTAGCTATGTCATTGATAAAAACGACTACCCTGATGATGCTTTCATGGCAACCTGGGGGGTATGCGACGAAGATTTATTCACCATCGCCGATAAAAAATTCAGTGACTATGATGATGAGCCGTTTTTTAGTCTGATTTTTACCTCAACCAACCATTCTCCTTTTGAGTTCCCAAGTGGTCGTATTGCGCTTTATGACAAAAAGACACACACGGTCAATAATGCGGTTAAATATGCCGATTACGCGGTTGGGGAGTTTATCAAAAAAGCCAAAAAATCCAGTTACTGGGAAAACACTCTCTTTCTCATTATCGCCGATCACAACTCAAGGGTCTATGGCTCATCATTAGTACCAGTGGAACGTTTCCATATCCCCGCGTTAATTCTTGGTGGTCCAATAGCGAAATCCAATGTCATTTCCACTCTGGCCAGTCAAATTGACATCGCCCCAACACTGCTCTCGATG
This sequence comes from Gammaproteobacteria bacterium, assembly GCA_013152545.1. GTDB lineage: Bacteria > Pseudomonadota > Gammaproteobacteria > SZUA-152 > SZUA-152 > JAADGF01. Next base: position 6,659 of record JAADGF010000039.1, on the reverse strand, counting down.
GCTGGTATCTCTGGTGAACACCCGATGGTTGGGCGCGATCTCAGTCAAGCTAAATATCGCAATGCAACGGGGCGCGCTATTATGCAGTTTAATGATGTGCTTGCTTATATGGAAGAAGATAATGTGGTGATACTGCGATACAATATGAGTCCCAAACTGTTTAAATACGCGGAGGGAAATCTAACGGAACAGAGTGGCGAAAACCCGACGTTAGCGAGTAAAGCGTTAGCTTACTCCTTGTTTGCCCAAATAGCTTACTCAAAGCAGCTTTATTAGGGAGTGTTCTCAATCATTCTGGCGCTTTTTTTAGGCGCATCCCAGCGAAGGGCCGAACTCATTTTTTCACCCAGCGGTATTGTCGCTTGTTTATGTGGAATAACCACACGACACTCGCTCCGCCTTGCTGGATAAAAAAATGAGCGTCGGCAGGCCTGCAAGAATGATTGAGCCCCCCCTTATTCTTTGGTGGGAGTATCGGTGTTTATTTGTCGGCCACAAGCAACCAGACCCCTTTCGGTGCGAGACTGTTTTGTTGTGAGCAATTTGTTATTATTTGGCCACAGGAAACTCCAAAATGCATCAACGTGTTGGCGATGAAACGGGCTTGTTTTTGTTGCTCGGGTGCAATAATGTGCACTACTTGGCGGGGTTCTGCGCGCAACGATTTGGCACAGCGCCGCAGTATTGCCAGTTCGCGGTGGGTTGCGATGACATGTTTTTTAATGTTTAAACAAATCCCATAAACCGATTTTTTAGCCAGCGTTGAAAATGTCGTTGTTTTCCCCGTGTTTGCTAGTGAATTGTTGTGTGTGTACATCATCGTTGATACCCCATTTAGAAGCTGAGTGCTTACTTTAAATTAAAGCTTACAATTGAGGTTATTTGGGGTGCGAATTCTGATCAATTATGACAATTTTTCATTTGATTAGCTTAATAGTTACTTTAGCTAAGCGCGCGCCCAGCGCAATACATAAGCGTTTTTCCGCTTCGCTGATGGGATTTGTATTATCTGCCCCAGCGGTATGGCTGGCGCCATAAGGGGTGCCACCGCCAGTGGTATGGCGCAAATCCGTTTCACTATAGGGTAGGCCTAATATCATCGCTCCATGATGCAACAGGGGAATCATCATGGTTAGCAATGTGGTTTCTTGGCCTCCGTGTTGGGAGGAGGCCGATGTAAATACTGCCGCGGGTTTTCCTATTAAAGTACCTGACAACCATAATGACCCGGTGGTCTCAAGGAAATATTTTAAGGGGGCGGCCATATTACCAAACCGGGAGGGGCTACCCATGGCTAAGCCCGCGCATTCTCGCAGATCTTGGTGGTTAACATAAGGTGCCCCTTGAGTGGGTATAGCGTCTTCGGTTGCTTCACAGGTTGTGGATACGGATGGGACTGTGCGCAGCCGTGCGGTTATACCCGTGACGGATTCTACACCTCTGGCTATTAAACTGGCCATTTCTGCAATGGCGCCATTGCGGCTGTAATAAAGTATCAATATTTCAGACATTTAAAATCTCCAATACCTTTTCGGGTGGGCGGCCTATTATGGCTTTATTGTTTTGTATCACAATTGGGCGTTCTATCAGGCTCGGGTTTGCTATCATTGCAGTTAAAATGTCTTCATCGGATAGCGCCGAATTATCCAGTCCGAGTGTTTTGTACTCGGGTTCTTTTTGTCTCAATAACGCTTTTGGAGATATATTGAGTAATTTGAGTATTTGTGTGAGTTCTGAATAGCTTGGCGGGGTTTTGAGGTACTCGATGATCGTCGGTTTAATATTACTGTTTTGAATCAGTTGCAGCGTTTGGCGCGATTTTGAACAGCGTGGATTATGATAAATAGTGACCTTCATTTAAAACCCTCCAAATTTTTTAAACTATTAACTAACAGCAAATTATTAAAGTAAACGCTGTTATACCATCCTTTCTTGACAGTAAGGAAGTCGGGTGCTACGTTCATCACAAGTGATTTGGGTCGGTGTTGCTTAAGCCCTTAATGTTCGAATGCACAAATAATGTAATGTATTTTAAAGGAAATGGTCCAAAAACACAGGAAATCTACCATGGTCATGAGGCATCGATTATGATGCGATGGTTGTGCCTTGCATTTGTTTTTGTGATATTGATGTTGGGGGGCTGTGTTTCGGCACCTGTTCAGGAAATGAGCGATGCTCGGCAGGCTATTCAAGTTGCAAAGGAAGTTGGTGCTGAGTCCCGTCTGTCACAGATCAATTTGCAAAAAGCAGAACAATTTTTAAAACAGGCGCAGCAAGCGTTAGAGCATGGCGAGTATAATACGGCGAGAAGCCATGCCCGTGCGGCTCGTGATGAAGCGTTGGAAGCTCAAAAAAATATGGATTAACTCAACGCCAGGAGAGATGCTCCGAGAGTAAAGAAAGTGTCAGTGGAAAGTTATTTCTCCCATTTTTCACTTATATTTGTTAAATAAAAATAGTTGCTTGCCTCAAAAACCGAAAAACCAGCCTCGATTTGCCACTCACCTTGTGCATGTAGCCTGCCTGATTTCGATAGGTTCGTGGCAGCCCCAGGGGAGAGGAGGCTGTTGAGCTGTTAATTAATGCGCTTGGTAATCAAAAAATAATCCATGACAAAAAATACCGGTAAGATTGGGATATTGTTTGAAAGTTTTTTGTGGAAGAGTCGGTTTGTTGTTTTATTTGCTGTGATCGCTAGTCTGCTTACTTCGTTGGCGGTTTTTTTTATTGCGACCGTTGATGCTTATTATTTAGTCATTCATTTACTCGGTTATGCGTCGCCTGCTCTGGATGCAGCAGAGCGCAATGTGTTGCGTGCAGAAACGATAACCCATGTGGTGGAGATTATTGATGGCTATTTGTTGGCGACCGTATTATTAATTTTCGCTCTGGGGTTGTATGAGCTTTTTATTAGCCGCATTGATTTAGCCAAAGACGGTGCTGAAGCGAACACCGCGTCCAATGTGTTGATTATCAATAGTCTGGATGATTTAAAAGCCAGGTTGGCCAAAGTCATCTTGATGATTTTGATTGTTCGTTTTTTTGAGCATGCTATCAGCATGAAATTTCATACGCCGTTGGATTTGCTCTATTTGGCGGCCGGCATTGCGCTGATTGGTCTGGCATTGTACCTTACTGATGAAAAGGGCGCTTAGTTGCCGTCTGTCTCTCTCTCTGTCTGGGTGCGTATTCTCTCCCCTGGTGGAGGTCTCTCCGTCTCTGTTCTGGGCTTGTCTGTTTTTAGGTGGTACGAATAGGGATTCCCGCAATACGTTGCCGCCACTTAGCCGGTCCTATGCGGTGGATGGACTCCCCTTGACTGTCCACTGCTACAGTTACAGGCATATTTTCCACTTCAAATTCATGTATGGCTTCCATTCCTAAATCTTCAAACGCAACTATTTTCGCTGAACGAATGGACTTTGAAACCAAGTAGGCGGCTCCGCCTGTAGCGATTAAATAAACCGCTCCGTGTTTTTTAATGGACTGTATGGTGTCAGGTCCGCGCTCTGCTTTACCGATCATGCCGATTAAGCCCGTTTTCTCCAACAGCAAATGGGTGAATTTGTCCATGCGTGTTGATGTTGTCGGACCGGCAGGACCGACGACTTCATCGCCAACGGCTGCTACTGGACCAACATAGTAGATAAATCGATTGGCAAAATCCACGCCATGTGGCAATGGCTGGTTGTTGGTTAATAAGTGAGCGATTCGCTTATGGGCCGCATCGCGTGCTGTTAACAACGTTCCTGATATTAAAAGGGTATCGCCTGGCCGCCACTGGGCGGTTTCAGCTTTGGTGATTGTGTTCAGGTTCACATGGCGAGTACTTGCAAGGGGTTGCTGTGTTATGTCAGGCCAGTCTTCCAAGCGAGGTGGGGGTAAAACTGCTGCGCCATTACCGTTTAATTCAAAATGTATGTGACGCGTGGCAGCACAGTTAGGTATTAGTGCAATTGGCTTGGAAGCTGCGTGGGTTGGGTAATCCAATACTTTAACGTCTAGAACTGTGTGGAGCCCTCCAAGTCCTTGGGCGCCAATACCCAAGGCGTTTACTTTTTGATAAATCTCTAACCGTAATTTTTCGGTGGTGGTGGTTGCTCCCTGCTGTTGCAATGCCTGGATATTGATGGGTTCCATAAGAGATCTTTTGGCTAACAACATTGCTTTTTCGGCGGTGCCGCCAATGCCAATGCCTAAAATGCCAGGTGGACACCAGCCAGCACCTAAGCGAAGTACTGTATCAATGACCCATTGTGAAACGTTATCGCCGGGGTTTAGAACCGAAAATTTTGATTTGTTTTCTGAGCCACCGCCTTTGGCGGCAATAAAGACATTGAGTTTGTCGCCGGGCACCAAGTTTATATGTATAACGGCCGGGGTATTATCGCCAGTGTTTTTGCGTTCACCAGCTGGGTCGCTGACCATCGATGCCCGAAGCGGATTATCCGGGTCGGTATAGGCGAGGTGCACGGCTTCATTTATCATCGCTTCGATACTGAGGTCTGTTTTCCAGCATATTGCCATGCCAATATCCAGATATACCACAACAATCCCGGTGTCTTGACAAATGGGGCGATGGCCTTCTGCGCACATCCTGGAGTTGATTAATATTTGAGCGATAGCGTCTTTGGCTGCGGCAGATTGTTCCATTTTATAGGCCGAAGACATGGCTTTAATAAAATCCGGTGGGTGATAATATGAGATATACTGTAATGCGTCCCGGATGCTGGTGATAAAATCGTGTTTAGTTATTGTGGCCATATTGAATGTGTTAGTTTCATGGGTTCAACAGGGGTCCTGTGTTGTGTATCGAATAAAAATACAGTGCCGAAATATGTTGTCACAAGCTTGTTATCAACAAGTGCGTCCGTTCGTTGGGAATGTTGATCGCCTCCTGCTTGCCAAGAACGACAATGCCATCGCGGCACATTTGAGAAGCGCTCTACGGGCAAGCCGTGACCAGGGTATTTCATCCTTGGGTCAGGAGCAGGCTTCATTCGGTCCAGTTTGAAATGAATGTTTCAAACTGAAAATAATCGAATTTTATGTTTTTGTTTATAAGGGGCAGACGTTCTCGGGTAATGGCCGCTGGCGCTGGGCTAGGGGCGGAGCAGCTTGTCCGAGAATAGCAGCTGTCGCGAGGGAACGCCATTTTGAGTCTATTTTTTCGATTGCACCTGGCATCTACTTTTGGCATTTGAGACGAATATTGAGCCTATTTAACGTAGTGATCGTAACAATGGGCTAATATGGCGTTTTCGCAGTCGGTTTTCTATTCTCGGACAGGCACCTAGTATATTGTAAATCAAACAGTTGGCGATCGGCGACTCCTGCATTGTATTTGAGTATCCCCTCTCTTCATCGACTTATTTCGCTTTTCTTTCTTAAAATGCGAGTGATGGATGTCTAACTTTTTTAATACTAGCGGACCTAAGCTGTTGACACAATGTTAAATTTCAATCAAACTACGTCGCTTGCTTTTGGGAGGGGTTCCCGAGTGGCCAAAGGGATCAGACTGTAAATCTGACGGCTCCGCCTTCGGAGGTTCGAATCCTCCCCCCTCCACCACAACCCCGGAGTGATGGATCTAATTTTGTCGTTGGGTTTTTAATATTCCAGCAAGAGGGGCAAATAATAGATAGCGTATTCAGCGGGTGTAGTTCAATGGTAGAACCTCAGCCTTCCAAGCTGATGATGCGGGTTCGATCCCCGCCACCCGCTCCAGTGTGTTGTGATCTCATTGGCTTATAGCGGTTAATCGACAAATTTTGCTTCCCAGTGATGGGGGTAGCGGTACTTTTTTGGTGTGTTAAGCATGACATTAACAATGTATGCCGGGATATATCCGGATGAATCCAACAGAGGCACCACCTACTAGATAGAGGTAAAAAAAGGCGGCCCTGAGCATGGTGTAAAAAATATCAATTAAAAAGGGTAGAGTTTGCGGTATTGTTGCTAGATTAACGTTACACTCACGTTGACGCAGAATAGGGCTCGCTGCAAACAAGAGGTCTTTATAATGCCGAGCTGTATTGTTACTTGCTGCTCTTGTTGCGCACATGTAGGCCGGTTTTAATCAGTAATTGTTGTTTAATAATGCGTTAGTGTCGCTTAGGCGAGATTAAATGATAGTCCGTAAAGCAAGTGGCTGACCAGAAATGCAGGGAATTACAGTTCAACCGGGTGCAACGGTGAGTGATAGCGATGAAATCGGCAGTGCTGGGCTCTGAAACTAATTGCCCATATAGCTCAGGCGGTAGAGCACTTCCTTGGTAAGGAAGAGGTCACCGGTTCAAGTCCGGTTATGGGCTCCACGCATTAGTTAAGTCGCTTGGTTCTTAATGGATGGACTAAAAAAGCAGCATTGATCTTCATTAAGAAATACATCCGGCTAAAAAGTACTTGTTATAAACTCGGTGGTTTTATTGAAGTAGTGCTTTATTCGAGGAGTAGGTTAAAGTACTTGTTATAAAAAACACTTGTCGTAAAACGTATTGGCTATTCAAGAGAATTAGGCCGTTTTAAAATTAAAGCCTGTTGCAGATAGATGAAGAGGGTCTGGCAATGTCTAAAGAGAAATTCGAGCGAACGAAACCGCATGTAAATGTAGGAACGATCGGTCACGTCGACCATGGCAAGACGACGTTAACCGCAGC
>JAADGF010000081.1 GCA_013152545.1 Gammaproteobacteria bacterium | reverse complement strand
ATACAAACGAAAGTGCGGGGAAGATAGCGGTTTAGAGAAAAAAGTTGAGTTAATTAAGCGTCGATTATATTAAACATAGACGTGACCCTTTCTCTTCTGTTGGGTAACAATAATCACTTTCTTAGGCTCCTTCCTACATCCCATGATTCTCGGTTTACCTTGACGCGAGGAGCTACTTGTTAGCGCTCTTGCTCAAAGCGGTATATGATTATACAGTACATGATTGACTGGAGGCAAGTAACCGGCTTTGACTGCGATCAAGGTAATGCTCGCAAAAGTGCCAACAAGCATGGCGTGAGTCAAGCTGAAGCTGAGCGCGTGTTTTTCAATGAACCTCTACTGGTATTGCCAGATCTTAAGCATAGCAGCCAGCACGAGGCACGTTACCACGCTCTTGGCACAACCGACGAAAATCGGTTACTTCACATCACCTTTACACTGCGTGCTTCCGGAACCTTGATTCGTGTGATCTCAGCCCGTGATATGCATCGCAAGGAGAGAGTTTATTATGAGCAAGCCCAAAAAAACGCCACCTAAATTCAAGACCGAATCCAAGGAACGAGCCTTCTGGGAAAGTCATGATTCCAGTGACTATATGGACTGGAAACAGGCCCAACCAGCTTTATTTCCAAACCTGAAGCCGTCAACCAAAACCATTTCCCTTCGGCTTCCAGAGGCGTTACTGGAGCGCATTAAAATTGAAGCTAATAAGCGAGATATGCCCTATCAATCACTCATTAAAGTGTGGCTTTTCGAAGATATCGATAGACACCGAACTTGAGCAATAGCCATAGGCTATTTCTCCTGCAGCGCTAACATTAGGCATGCTTCTTTATAAACATCTGATGTATCCATTTTTCTCTTATGACCGGGTAGGTCACGGGCATTGCTGCCCGATTCCCCTCTAAGAACCGAGCATGATAGTTTCCCATCTGACGGCTCAAGCATTCCAAAGGACACCACTGTGGGATGCCCCGGTTGTTGTACCTCATCAGGCCCAACGTTTTCTACATGCCTTAGATTTCAAGGCCGGTAGAAGGCGCGATTCCTTATTATGCCGTCGTTGCCAAAAGTAGTAGGCATCTTCCTGCGTGTAAGGATTCGCAAAGGCTCTGATTTTAATGTGTCTCCTGATGCCTATCGAACTCACACGAACAACCGAATAGTGACGATCACCTTGTTTGGTTTTCGTTTTCACCGAAAAATTATTTCGGCCCTTCGGTCCAGACCAATATTGGCTTGCAAGCCACTTCTTGGATTTTTCTGGATGTCGTCGGCGTAGCATACGCCAAAGTTGCTTATAGACATAGGTATCCACCCGAGAAAAGGCCTCCGATGACACCACATGGCGGTGGTAATTTCCCCCAACCCTGAAGTGTATGGTTTAACACTTTGATGAGGGCAGGCATCGGTGCGCTCACGTATTTACGGCATAGAATCCCTATCTTTCGTATCAGGGCAAGAACACCCTGTTGCGATGGGCTGATGTGCAGCACATTGCCATGCTTGCGAAAGGTTTGCCCAAGGAAGGTAAAGCCGTGCTTGATATGCGTGATCTTTGTTTTTTCTTTTGATAAACTCAGACCACGTTCTTTAAAGAACGCCTCAACGACCGGTTTAGTTCCACTTTGATAAGAAACTCAGTCGTTGGGCGTTGCACAAGTATAAAAAGGTTCGAACGTTGATCCAGGCGGCAAAACGAGTCAATGCCTTCAGGAGAAGGAACAGACAGCGATTGGCCCACTGGAATAGAGCATGCTTGACAGGTTGAATGATAAGAGCCGTATGAAGCGAGAGTTTCACGTCCGGTTCTGTGAGAGGCTTGAGGGGAGGTTCCTCTGGCCTACTCGACCGTTCACACCGCACAGCTTGGTCGTTATGTGCAAGGGAAATAAATATGGATATTGAATATTGGCCATTAATAACAAATCTATTTATAGGATTATTTGCAGTTGCACCAGTGATATATGTTTTGTGGTTTTTTAAAACTATTACTCCGTCACATAAAAAAGTACTGTTATATGGGATTGGCCTTATTGCTTGGGGCACAATAATTTTTGCATGGCTTTCAAGTGGTTTATCTAGTATGGAGGCAACTGTTGCTAGTAACCCTCAAGAACAAGAATTAAAAGACGGTGTAGTTACAAGTCTAAAAATATGGGTATTTATATTCCCAGCTGTAACATTGGCTATAGGCGCAAACTTATTGACACATTATATTTTGACAGGTGAAAACACATAACAAATCGGTAAAGTTCGTGCGTGAAAAAGCCACGCACTTGGACCAAGCAAACAGCGCTTGGCCGCTTACCTCGGCGTGTGTGCGGGGCAAAGCTTCAAAATGCAAATTGAGGTCGGCGAGGGTTTTAACGTACACCGAAGCCGAAACAGAAGCATCCGACTAAAGGCCGAAGGCAAGGATGTGAAGGGCCTCCGGAGTCATCAGGCTGTGGCATGTAAGAAGAGGTACATACGAGAATTTGGGAAGCCTCATATATTGTCTTAAATTTTGGTGGGTAACATTGTTAGTGTTAGAGACACGTTAAGGTATAGCCGGACACGGTACTGGGCGCAGATGATCACCACCAAATTACAAGTTTAAGATCTACCGTAAAAGGGATGTCATTGGCTATGAGGTGGCGGATCAAGCGTAGTACTCTGAGCACGGGAGAGCCGTGTACATGAGGAAGGACTTGGCGGAAGCACGTAGCTCGCAAAGGAGACTGACACTGAACATGTTAATTCGGAGATTGTAAGCAAACCTCACTGCGGGGATCTGCGCGGGGGGCGCCGAGTGATCGGCGTTCCTACCGTGACTGTTTTTTTAGTCATTTTTCCTTAAAAATAGCCTCTTACTTGACGATATCATTAATGATACTGTAATAAATGGTATGTCAGCCATCAAAAATATAGCCTCAAAAATGAGAAGTAGCCTAAAGGACATAGGACTCAATGATTTAAAAAAGGTCTGCGAGTACTATTTTGGTGCCCTAAGACAAAGTGGCTCTAGTCATTGTGTGTTTAAGACCCCTTGGCTTGGTGATCCTAGGGTAAATATTCAAAATCAGAAAGAAAAGGCTAAGCCATATCAAGTTAAGCAAGTATTGCTTGCTATAGAGAAATTGGAGATAAATCATGACAGCTAAAAAAGATAAATATGCATATCGTGTTTTGTGGTCAGAAGAAGATCAAGAATATGTTGGCTTGTGTTCAGAGTTTGGTAGTCTTAGCTGGCTTGAATCAACGCAAGAAAAAGCATTAAAAGGAATTCGAAAACTAGTTAGTGAGTGTGTGTCTGATTTAAATAAAAATGGAGAAGAAGTGCCGAGCCCTATTACTGTTAGAGATTATAGCGGCAAATTTATGGTACGAGTTCCTCCTGAAATTCATCGGCAACTTGCTGTTCAAGCGGCGGAGTCAGGTGTAAGCCTTAACCGCATTGCTAGTGCAAAACTTGCGAGATAACGATACATAACCATCATATAAACTCGGACCATTTTTTCTTTGGCTTTTTTGTGCATGGCTTCACTTTCGCACAAAAAAGCCAAAGAAAAAACGTCCGGTTATGTAAGTGTTAGCCTCAAATAAAACATGTTCTATATATTGCGCATGTTAGCATTTTCTTCTACACTTGTACCATATATCGTACATGTGAGGAATTGAAATTATGCGTATTATCTCATTTACTGAAGCTCGAAACTCCCTTAAATCTGTTTTAGATCAGGTAGTTAATGATGCCGATTGTACTGTAATTACTCGTCGTGATAGCGAAGATGCTGTCGTGATGTCTTTGGATTTTTACAATAGTCTGATGGAAACAGTTTATTTACTTAAAAGCCCTGCGAACGCAGAGCACCTGCGAAAATCCATAGAGCAATATCAACAAGGTAATACCAAGGAAAGAGATTTACTGGATGAGTAGAAATTTAGCTTGGACTGAGGCTGGTTGGTCGGATTATGTATATTGGCAAAGTCAGGACAAAAAAACGTTAAAAAGAATTAATAAGTTAATTGATAATACTATTCGTACACCGTTTGAAGGTATCGGTAAACCAGAATCGTTGAAAGAAAATTTATCTGGTTTTTGGTCTCGAAGAATTGATGATACTCATCGGTTAGTATACGCAGTTACCGATACTCACATAACAATTATCGCTTGCAAGTATCACTATAGCAAAATGGGCTAACCAAAAAATCAAGCCGATGCAAAAAGACGCGCAGCTTATTTAGTCGTTAGAGCGCCAAGCGAAGCTTGGTATACCTTACAGGGTGCAAGCTGTCCGGAAAGGTTTAGCCAACCACTGGCATCGAGTGTTACGTCTGTGGCGGAGTGGGTGGAAATCCGAACAAGACAGACGAAGCGTATACCCCAAGAGTACTTCCTTCGGGCGCACAGAGAATCTTGCAGGCCGTAGGGGGTAACCGCATACTTTATTAATTTATGAGGTGTTGGCTAATCGTTTGTTTAGATTTGAGGCTGCCACCATGGGCAGCATGATACGAACCGTCATGACTACGCTAAGGCTTTTAATCGGCTGCGCTTATCATCAGGTATCCGGACAGTTAAAGTTGCCATATCATTCACCTCGTAATATTGTTTCTGGGGTTAAGATTTTTAAGTTGGGAAAATTCAATTCAGCATTTGGCAAATCACGAATGTTATTAGTAATAATGTGTGTGGCATTACCTGCGAGAGCGAGTTCGATTAAAAAATTATCACCTTCATCAAGAATATTTGGACGCCATAAATAATAAATTGGAACCCAGCGACAAATGCTGTAGAAGGAATGAAGTAATTTCAGGATCTCTTTTGGGGTTAATTTTTTCTCAATTTCAAATGGTAGTTTATATGAAATTGAGTGTCTGGGTTTGTGTAGCCATATTCATGGTGTTCTGGTGCGTGCAAATGTACGTCTAAATATATATGCTTGACCATATATGTATTTAGACGTATATTTGCCAATATGATTATTTCAGCGAAGGAGTTTTTCCAGATTCTGTCAGACGAAACCCGGCTGCGTTGCTTGTTGTTGATGCAATCGGAGGGGGAATTGTGTGTCTGCGAATTCATCCATGCCCTGGGTGTAATCCAGCCCAAGGTGTCGCGTCACTTGGCGTTGCTGCGTGATGCGGCAGTAGTGAGTGATCGTCGTCAGGGACAGTGGGTTTATTATCAATTGCATTGCGAATTGCCAGATTGGGCACGGCAGGTATTGTTGCAAACGGCACAGGGTGTGGCAACAGTATCCCCCTTTTGCGATGATCGTGTGGCACTGAGCAACATGCCCAATCGCCCGGGCGCTGCCTGTTGTGACTAACTTTATGTTGATAAAAAACGTGTACGTTCTTAAATGCCCCCTGCGTAAGGATATCCAATGAATCTGTTATTTCTTTGTACCGGCAATGCCTGCCGTTCACAAATTGCCGAGGGCTGGGCTCGTTCACTGGGAGGCGATTGGTTACAAGTACAGTCGGCAGGTATCGCAGCGCATGGTAAAAACCCCCGCGCTATTGCCACAATGCAAGCGGTAGGGATCGATATCTCAGCACAGCAATCCACCCAATTGACCGACGCTATGCTGGTAGAGGCTGACTATCTGGTTACCGTCTGTGGCCATGCCGATGAGCATTGCCCCGCGTTACCAGCCAGTATATGTAAAGAGCATTGGCCGTTGCAAGATCCGGCTAAAGCGACAGGTACAGAAGCAGATATAACAGCCGTATTTCGTGCCAGCCGAGATGACATCCGCAGCCGGGTTGTTGATTTGTTGGTACGTTTGCGCGAGGAACAGAGCATTGGCAGTCGAGAATAAAGACGTGAATAAAACAAGAATAAGCAAAGCAAGTAGTGAAATGGGTTGCTTTGAACGCTATCTCAGTCTTTGGGTTGCGCTGTGCATCGTTGTGGGAATCGGTCTTGGGCACTGGTTTCCCGCCGTGTTTCAAACCGTTGGGCAATTGGACGTGGCGCACATCAATCTACCGGTGGCGGTGCTAGTGTGGTTAATGATTATTCCCATGTTATTAAAAATCGATCTACGGGCGTTAACCGGTGTAAAGCAACATTGGCGTGGTGTAACCGTCACCTTGTTTGTCAACTGGGGCGTAAAACCGTTTTTTATGGCACTATTAGCGTGGTTGTTTATTGGTGTATTGTTTCGCGCCTACTTACCCGACGCACAGATTGAGTCCTATATTGCGGGTTTGATCCTACTGGCTGCCGCGCCGTGTACCGCCATGGTTTTTGTGTGGAGTCACTTGATGCGCGGTGAGCCGCACTTTACCCTGTCACAAGTGGCCTTGAACGATGTCATTATGGTATTCGCCTTTGCCCCAGTGGTCGGTTTGCTATTGGGGTTGTCGGCTATTACCGTACCGTGGGATACGTTGCTGTTGTCGGTACTGCTGTACATTGTTGTGCCATTGCTTATCGCTGCTCTGTGGCGGCGAGCAGTGCTTAAGCGTCACCATGGTCGCCATCGTTTGGAAAAGCTTATTCAGCGCCTACAGCCTTTTTCACTGTTGGCGTTGTTAGCAACACTGGTGTTGTTGTTTGGTTTTCAGGGCAAGCAGATCATTGAAAACCCCATTGTTATTGCGTTACTGGCGATCCCCATTTTGATTCAAGTGTTTTTCAACGCGGGGTTGGCCTATTGGTTGAATCGTGTGGTGCGTTCACCGCATTGTGTTGCCGGACCCTCCGCTCTTATTGGCGCCAGCAATTTTTTTGAGTTGGCTGTTGCCACCGCCATTGCCTTGTTTGGTTTTGAGTCCGGCGCAGCACTGGCGACCGTGGTAGGAGTCTTGATCGAAGTACCGGTAATGTTGTTGGCGGTGCGTTTCGTGAACCGATCACAAGCCTGGTATGAACGCGCGCCCGGCGTGATACCTCATGATCAGTGCTGTCCAAAATTCTCTTAAAATAAAAAAATCTTTAAAATCAATTGGTACCGAGGGTCGGAATCGAACCGACACTCCCTCGCGGGAACCGGATTTTGAATCCGGCGCGTCTACCAGTTCCGCCACCCCGGCATGAGGTTGCTAGTATAGTGATTTTCTCGTTAAGGGCAAGGCATTGATGGCAATTTTTTGCTAATATGTCGCCGCATGAGACGTAGTGACTTCCATTTTGACCTTCCCAATGAACTCATTGCGCAGTATCCCCTGCAATCCCGCTCGGCGAGTCGATTATTATGCCTTGATGGGGTAACTGGTGCGATTGCTGACCGCAAATTCAAACAGTTAATTGAACTGGTTTCGCCAGGTGATTTATTCGTATTCAATAACACACGCGTTATACCGGCGCGCTTGTTTGCACGCAAAGAAACAGGCGGTAAAGTCGAAATACTGGTGGAACGTATCATTGATGATAATAACGTGTTGGCTTGTCTGCGTGCCAGTAAAACGCCGCAGCCTTTGTCGGTTTTAACGATTGCCGGGCAGGTACAGGTACAGGTGTTGGGGCGAGAGGGTGATTTGTTTCGGCTCTCTTTTGGTGCTAAGCAATCGGTTATGGAGGTATTACATAAACACGGACAGGTGCCGCTGCCACCTTATATCGCGCGAACCAATAACGGGGAAACGAGTAACACGTGTGAAACCGATAAAGTCAGATATCAAACCGTCTATGCTCAAAATGACGGCGCGGTGGCAGCGCCCACCGCTGGATTGCACTTTGACAATAAAATGCTCAGCGACCTACAGCAAAGTGGCGTTGCCAGCGCTTTTGTGACATTGCACGTTGGCGCCGGAACATTTCAGCCAGTGAGGGTGGAAAATATTGAAGACCACTGCATGCATAGCGAATACATTGAAATAGACCAATCGGTTTGCGATCTTGTCAAGCAGACGCACAATCGTGGTGGTCGGGTAATTGCGGTTGGCACAACCTCAATGCGCTGCTTGGAAAGCGCCGCAATGGGCGGTGAAATTGCACCTTACCGGGGCGATACCCGCATTTTTATTTATCCAGGCGTGCCTATTAATGTCACCGATGCGTTAGTGACTAATTTTCATTTATCGGAGTCCACATTATTAATGTTAGTGAGCGCACTTGCTGGCAGAGAGAATATTTTTAAGGCATACGAACACGCAATTCGTCAGCGTTACCGGTTTTTCAGCTATGGTGACGCCATGTTTATCTCACGAAGAGCGACACATGAAAACTGAACAATCGGTTCGTGAGTACCACTACAGTGCGTAATCGTTAAAAAGGCCAGTTTACATGCGACAACAACGTCATTTAACCGTTATCATGCCGGGTTTGTTTCAATTCTCCAAGGAACATACAGCGGCGTTAATGGCAGCTCAAGCGCGGTTACAGCCGCAGCAAAATCGGCGACCAAAAGCCCTGGAAGTCATTTTGTCGCGAGCAACAACACGGTGTTTATCGCAAAATGCAGGCCCAGGGTTAAAAAAAACAACGTCGCAAAAATCGATGCAGTGTTACGTTGATTTGATTTTTAGATTATTTATTACGCATCGAAATGAAGGGGATTTACCAATCGCTGCGCTCAGTGCGCTGTTTCATGGCATTGATCATCATCACGATCAAAAAAAATGGTATCTGCGTGCCGATCCAATTCATTTAAGACCCGATGGGGATCACTTAATTGTACTTGGCAATCAGGGCTTACAAATATCCATGGAGGAAGCACAGCGCCTTTGCGCAGAAATAAACAATACCTATCACGATATGCCTTGGCGCTTATTCGTGTTAACACCCACCGAATGGTTACTAGAAAGCGATGAAGAACCCAAAATTCGAACCCATGCTCTTGACGAGGTTATCGGTTTCAGTTTAAAAAACTATTTACCCCATGGCGACCATGCGAAACAATGGCTCACAGTATTTAATGAGCTGCAAATGCTACTGCATGTCAGTCCGGTCAACACCGCGAGATCAGCGGTAGGTAACATGCCAATTAACAGTGTCTGGTTCTGGGGGGGGGGGCGATTACCCTTGCTTGATGCAATTGCCCCTTCAAAATCCTGGGTGCAATGTTGGAGCAACGAATCACTGAGCCTGGCCTTGGCACAGTTTGCGAATGTACCTGGTGTTGATTTGCCAGTGAATGGTCGCGAATGGCTTAATCAGGCGACCACAGCAGGCCGTCATCTGGTCGTGCTTGATGATTTAAACATACCGATGCAGGACAGCAACGATTGGTGGCAGACATTGCAACGACTGAATCAGCACTGGTTATCACCCTGTGTAGATGCTGTTCGGCAGGGTGAATTAACCGGTTTATCGTTAATCACCAACCACTGCCAATTTGACCTGCATCGACACCTGCTGAAACGTTGGTGGAAACGTATAACCCCTCTGCATTGCCATGTTCCGGAACAAAGCACTTTCGTGAAATGAGTGGGTAAAAAATGCAAGTAAATCGCCATTAATGGATATCTTACAAAAAATTAGAGTGATCATAGCGGCAATGCTCAGCCCTTTGATCGTACCGTTATTAATCGACGTTACCTTATCCCTTTTATACGATAAGGAAATTCGGAACGGTGATGCGATTCAGTCCAGCATAACCACGGCCACTTGGCTGTCTTACGCGATTGTGCTATTCACCAGCGCCATTGTCTATTTTTGGTTGAGGGCAAAACAATACCATAATGTTCGGGCTTACTTGTTAGCGGGTATCTGCATCGGGTTTATTTCCTGGTTGTTATTCAGTTTGTTTAGTATGACCGCCGTGATACTGCTGTTTTTTATTTATTTGTTGGCAGGACTGTTGTTAGGCAGTAGTTTCTGGCTATTGGCCTATTTTCAGCCGAATGGCAATTATTCACAACGAGCCTCGCGCCGCCGTAAACGTCGCAGTATGTAAAACGACGTTTTGTGATAATTGTTGATTTATGATCTAAACTAGGAGCCTGATGAATTCAATCTAAAATCATCCGTATTTTAATTATATCAAAGAGTTAATGGGGTTTATAAGCCCTTAAGTGATGAGTTTAGGTTCAATAAACGATAAATATATGCCGAAAGGAATGCCAAAATATCGCGATATCGTAAAAGGCTGGTTGCCACGATATACTGGAATGGATCTCAATTTATTTGGCGATTACATTTTGCTGACTAATTTCAAGGACTATGTGACCAGTTTTGCTGAGCAGTTTTCATGCGATATATATGGCGAAAACAAACCCATGCAGGCGGCAACCAACACCAGCGGTGTAACCATTATTAATTTTGGTATCGGTTCGCCCAATGCTGCAACGATAATGGATTTATTATGTGCCTGTAACCCGAAAGGGGTTTTGTTTCTGGGGAAATGCGGGGGTTTAAAAAAATCGGCTGAAATAGGGCACTTTATTCTACCTATCGCGGCAATTCGAGGTGAGGGAACCAGTGATGATTATTTCCCGCCGGAAGTACCCGCCTTACCGTCATTTAAGTTACATAAATTTGTATCGCAAAAAATATACGAGCGCGGCTACGACTATCGTACCGGCGTTGTTTATACCACTAACCGGCGTGTGTGGGAGCATGACCGAGGCTTTCTTACAAAATTGAATCAATTGCGTTGCATTGCAATTGACATGGAAACTGCCACAATCTTTGTTGTAGGGCATCATAACCAAATTTCCCGGGGTGCATTATTGCTGGTTTCGGATGTGCCGACCACTCCCGAAGGTGTGAAAACAGAAGAGTCAGATGAGCAGGTGACAAAAAAATGGGCGGATATCCATTTACAGCTAGGTATCGAAGCAATGTCCGACATCGGTAGTAAAGGTGAAAAAATAAGGCATTTTCGATACTAAACAGCTTGCATGTTACTGAAGGCCCCTGGACCCTACAGAAGGAAAACGACAGCGATGAACGACTTTATAGCAGGAATACCGAAGGCGGAGCTACATCTTCATATAGAAGGTACGCTGGAGCCTGAATTGCTACTGACGCTGGCTGAACGCAATAAAATACAACTACCGTATAAATCCGAAAGCGACGTAAAAAAAGCCTATCAATTTGCCGATTTGCAGTCGTTTCTTGATATTTATTACCAAGGTGCCAGTGTCTTAATTGAGGAACAGGACTTTTATGATTTAACATGGGCTTATTTATGCAAAGCGCATCAGGAAAACTTACAACATGTGGAAATATTCTTTGACCCGCAAACCCATACCAGTCGCGATATAAAATTTGAGGTAGTGATTAATGGAATAACTGCGGCGCTGAAACAAGCTGAGAAACAGTATCACATATCCAGTTGTTTGATTTTATGCTTCCTCCGTCACTTACCGGAAGCAGAAGCATTCAATACCTTAAACCAGGCATTGTTTTATAAAGATCAGATCATCGCAGTAGGGCTGGATTCCTCCGAAAAGGGTAACCCGCCTGAAAAATTTGTTAATGTTTTTGAGCAAGCGCGAAAAGCCGGTTTTTTGACGGTTGCGCATGCCGGAGAAGAAGGCCCTGCGGACTATATTTGGCAAGCACTTAATTTGTTAAAAGTGTCCAGAATCGATCATGGCATTCGATGTGACGAAGATAAATCGCTCATGAAAAAACTGGCCACTGACCAAGTGCCCTTAACCCTTTGCCCGCTATCCAACGTGAAATTGCGGGTTTTTAACACCATGGCAGAGCATAATTTCAAAAAACTACTGGACGCCAACCTCTGTGTCACGGTAAATTCCGATGATCCGGCTTATTTTGGGGGTTATATCACCGCCAATATGCAGGCAATCGCAACCAGTTTTAACCTGAATAAACAGCATATCTATCAATTAACAAAAAACGCGTTTAATGCCAGCTTCGCTGGTGAGGAGCGAAAACAGGTTTTGTTACAATCGTTGCACGATTATATGTCGTTGCACTGTTAAATATACTGTTATTTGCACTAGCGCCGCTTAAGAACGTGTACGTTCCTTTAAAAGACCTCTATCGCAGCGGGATTAGCACCGCCTGTATTCAATCACCCTGTAATCATCCGAACAAGGACTTGTATGATGGAAATAATAATAAGTTGGTTACAACAATTTAACAGCATCGTATGGGGCGTACCCATGCTGGTTTTGATTCTTGGTACCGGATTGTTTTTAACCATTGGCTTGCGTTTTATGCCTGTGTTAAAAATTGGCTATGGTTTTAAAAAACTGTGGCTGGGAAGAAAATCAAACGAAGCAGGTGATATTACCCCCTTTAATGCATTAATGACCTCGCTGTCCGCCACCATTGGTACTGGCAATATTGCGGGCGTTGCTACCGCAATCTTTATTGGAGGGCCTGGCGCACTGTTTTGGATGTGGTGTACAGCGTTGTTAGGTATGGCAACTAAGTACGCGGAAGCGGTATGTGCGGTAAAATACCGTGAGGTGGACAAATTGGGCAACCATGTGGGTGGTCCCATGTATTACATACGCAACGGCCTGAGTGAAAAATGGGCCTGGCTTGCGGTTGCCTTTGCTGTCTTTGGCGCCATTGCTGGCTTTGGAATTGGTAATACCGTACAAGCCAATTCAGTTGCCGATGCAATGTTGGGGACTTTTAATATTCCCACCTGGATCACAGGCCTGGTATTGGCCATACTGGTGGGGTTAGTGTTAATTGGCGGTATACAACGTATTGCCAATGTCGCTGGCAAATTAGTCCCTATTATGGCGGCTGCCTACTTGCTCGGCGGGCTAATTATATTGGTTATCAATATTACAGATATCCCGGCGGCGATTGTTACCATTATTGAAAGCGCTTTTACGCCAGTCGCGGCAACCGGCGGATTTGCCGGTTCAACGGTTTTATTGGCGATACAGCTGGGCGTCGCCAGAGGAATATTCTCAAACGAAGCCGGACTGGGCAGCGCACCCATTGCCCATGCGGCGGCGAAAACCAATGACCCGGTTCGGCAAGGCACCATCGCCATGCTGGGCACCTTTATTGACACCATTATTGTTTGCAGCATTACCGGCTTGGTTATTGTGACCACTGGTGTCTGGACCGAGGGAAATAATGGCGCCTCATTGTCCAGCGCAGCATTTGAAGCTGCATTACCCGGTGTTGGAAGTTATATTGTAACGCTGGGGTTGGCAATATTTGCATTTACCACCTTACTGGGTTGGAGTTACTACGGCGAACGTTGTGTGGAATATTTATTTGGCGAAAAATCCATTATGACTTTCCGAATCTTCTGGATCATCGCAATCCCCATTGGTGCCACCACGGAACTGAAAGATGTATGGTTGATTGCCGATACCTTAAATGCACTCATGGCACTCCCCAACTTACTTGCCTTATTATTGTTAAGTCCCGTTGTCTTTAAACTAACGCAGCATTATTTTAAGCGCTAAGGAATGTCGGTATTGCTCACTTAGTATTGTACGTAAATTTCATTATCCACTCAGCAGTCCAATATTTGCTCCAGGCAGTTGCCAGTGGGTCAGCGAGACGCAGGGCCAGTTTTTGCGCTGCGCCAGCAAGGTATAACACAGCGCGTTTTCTGAGATCTCAGACTGATAGTGTTGTTTGATTTGGCGTAGCATTTGTTGTAACGCGGCTTCGCTGGTTTTTTCAGTGATTTTAGTCGCATCAGCGGCACACAGATCATAGCGTTGGCAGGCTAAAAAATACTCCAGTCGGTTTTGAGTTTGGGCTCCAGTTCCTTTTTAAGGCGATCTACCCAGATTTGGTTGGCACGCGCATAGCAGAAAAAAAATGAACAGGTTGTGAAGTGGTCAAGTAAATCTGCATACTTTAATGGGAGCAAATTAATTTATCAGCCGCATCAGGCGTTAAGTAATTAACATAACTATGGCCT
>JAADGF010000018.1 GCA_013152545.1 Gammaproteobacteria bacterium | reverse complement strand
GACAAGATAATGAACCGCCTTGGTACGTGATCCGTATGCCGGGTGGTGTGGGAGGAGGGATGTCGTGAGGCATCCCCCTATCCCGATTATTTTTTTCTAAATTTTTTGTTCCTGACCAATAATCAATCGACGAGATATTTTTCAATTGAACTCCATACCTTTGATGAATTTGGCATTGGCATTTGTGCCAGCTTTGGTTGTAATCGGCATTTTATTAGTGTGGGCGTTAGATGCTGGTAATGCCATCCATGCCCTGGTGCGGATGTTGGCCCAATTGTTATTTATTGGGTATTTTTTGGGGTATATTTTTGGCTCTGAGAGTGCCCTTTTTGTCGTGTTCATACTGGCGGTGATGGTTTTTGTGTCCAGTTGGATTGCCTTAGGGGCGATTAAACAACAACGCGTGGTTTTATATAAAAAAGCAGCGTTTTCAATTTTACTGGGTGGGGGCTCAACCCTGATATTAGTAACACAAGGAGTGCTTGATCTTAACCCATGGTACGAACCCCAGTATATGATTCCGCTCGCTGGAATGATTTTTGCCAACGCCATGAACGCCATCAGCTTGGCGGCCGAGCGATTCTATTCTGAGATGGCTATGGGCCGGTCCTACCAGGATGCCAGGAATACTGCGTTACAGACTTCGTTAATACCGATTATTAATACCCTGTTTGCTGTAGGAGTGGTGTCTTTGCCAGGTATGATGACCGGGCAAATTTTATCCGGTGTATCCCCACTTATCGCGGTTCGGTATCAGGTTATGGTAATGTGCATGATTTTTGGTTCTGCGGGTATTGCGTCAGCCTGTTTTCTAGTGCTATTGAAACCAGCAAAGTAACCGCCGTGCGGCTATCGTTTTAGGAATAGTCCAGGATAAAAAAACCTGAATGGCGTCAGCGTAAATGGTAATCTATCATTGCTTGTGTCAGCGATAGGGATAGTAAAAATCGTGGTTCCTTTTCGCGTTTTTACGCTTGATGCCAACAGGGCATTATAACGTGCAAGTTCTTAAGCAGTACTTCATTCACCGACGTGTTAAAAATAATTGATTAACCGTCTTGCACCAAAAAAACTTACTATGAAATTAACCGATGAATTAATAGAAAATAACAAGCGCTGGGCGATGTCGATTAAAGAGAGTCGGCCAGACTTCTTCGAGAAACTGTCTAAACAACAAGCGCCCAAATTTCTTTGGATAGGCTGCTCGGACAGCCGGGTTCCCGCTAACGAAATTGTTGGACTTTTACCGGGTGAATTGTTTGTGCATAGAAATGTTGCCAACATTGTGGTTCACACTGATTTTAATTGTTTATCGGTGTTGCAGTATGCTGTCGAGCAACTCAATGTAGAGCATGTGATCGTCTGTGGACATTATGGTTGTGGTGGTGTGAAAGCGGTGTTCTCGGATGATAAACACGGATTAATTGACAATTGGTTGCAAAATATTAAGGATGTCTATGATCGTTACCAGGAAAAACTTAATGCGCTTTCATCGGAAGAGCAAAAAGTGGATTTATTGTGTGAGCTAAATGTTGTGGAGCAAGTCAGTAATGTTTGCCGTACTACTATCGTGCAGGATGCGTGGGATCGCGGCCAAAAACTGATTGTCCATGGCTGGATTTATGGTATTAGAGACGGTCTTATCAAAGATTTAAATATCTCTGTCGGCGGCAGGCAGCATTTACCCCCAAGTTACCCGCCAGGCGTATAACCCGTTGAATATACTCATAACGATTGAGACTTAGGTATACCACCTGCGCGCCCTATTTATTGCATTGCGAGGCAATAAATAGGATGCACATTATACACCTAAATCTCAAACGCTATGGGTATAGCTGTTGTGCCGTTGCTGAATGCGCTGATAGCTATAATTTTATTCGCTGTAAGCTGGCGATACTTTATACATGTCCATTGCGAGTAAATTTTCTACAAGAGCACATGCTTGGGTGGGTTGTCAGAGCTGCCCGTCGAAATTTCTTATAGAATAAATTCCTGTAATAATCGTATATTGATCTATGGCTTGGTCTAGGGCAAAACATTGTTTTGGTCGCGTTAGGCTAGGAAATGAGCAGATAGTAGGTATGCTGTTTTTACTACGGTGTAGTGGGGTTCGCTTTGGGCTGCTACACGCCCAGCATAATCCTAAATTAATCGATTGAATCTACCTGCGAGCAGCAATGACACAGAATCTAAACGGTTTTTTTGGAATATTTTGATCGTATTGTATAGAGATATGTTGTCGCCCATTCTTTAAATAAAAGAATATCCCGAAAAATTGTTTATTTTAGATAGCATCGTTGTTGCCGAGACGATTTAATCGATTGATGTGGGGTGGTCGAGATAGTTCCAAAGGGTAATTATTATCGCGGTAATAATATTCTTAATTAGTAAACTATATTTGATTTAGCTAATATACAGCCACTTAATACTGCGCTCTTTCCTGTAGCTGTCGCGTTGACGCTACTCAATAAGTTTTAGCCGATTTATTCCATCCTGATTTAGACTTTTTAGTTGGGCTTTCTAAGCATAGAGAATGCCCCATCGTCATTGGAGGAAGATTATGTCTGTCTTGAAAAAAATTGGGTTGAGTTTTTTGGGGTTTGTGATTGTGTTCGTGGGCATCGGAGCGTTGTTACCGACGCGGTTTGAGGTGGAACGATCCATTGAAATTCAGGCAGCGTCAGCGACAATTCATGAATATGTGGGTGATTTAAAGAAGTGGGAGCAATGGGCGTTATGGCGTAAGGAAGAGCCTTTCCTGGAGGTTACTTTTGGTGAAATTACCACTGGTGTGGGTGCCAGTCAATCGTGGCAAGGCGATAGTGGTGAAGGTTCGTTAAGCATCATAATGTCATCACCCCATCACGGTATCGTCTATGATTTATACACTGATGGTGGTCGCTATAAAACGGAATGCGTTATCCTTTATGAGGATGTTTATGCAACTGGTCATACTGGAGAACCCAGTAATATAAACAACACTCTGAACAACAACCGTAAAACGACCAAGGTGACATGGCGGATGAAGGGCGACATGCATTCGCCGATTATAGGCGGTTATCTTGGTCTCACGATGGATGCGGTGGTTGGAGCTTTGTTTGAGCAGGGGCTGATGGAACTAAAAAAAGTGGTTGAAGCTCACTAACACCCTACCAGGATACTGCTGCCCTGTTTTGTTTTCTAAAGTCATTTTTTAAGACCAATGATGTATAGCAAGTACGGTATATATTTTATATTTGAAACAAGGTTGATGAGATGTTATCGAAGTTATTGCCGTTTTTAACGTGGTTTCAACTTGTTAATTTCAATACACTTAAGGCAGATTTTTTGGCAGGGCTGACGGGTGCGGTGATTGTATTGCCGCAGGGTGTGGCATTTGCTGCCATTGCCGGGTTACCGCCGGAGTATGGTTTGTATACCGCCATGGTGACGCCTATTATTGCCGCGTTATTTGGGTCTTCGTTTCATTTGATATCGGGACCAACCACTGCGATTTCAATTGTTGTTTTTTCTGCGATTAGTCATCATGCCCAACCCGGAACGCCGGAGTTCGTCAGCCTGGTGCTTACCCTTACTTTTTTGGCGGGAGTATACCAGCTGGTGTTTGGTTTGGCGAGATTGGGTTCATTGGTTAACTTTGTCTCACACACCGTTATTATTGGCTTCACTGCTGGTGCAGCTATATTGATCGCCACCAGTCAAATCAAGCATGTGGTCGGTGTGCCGGTACCCAATGGTGAGTCGTTTATCCAAATTTGGTCGTACATCATTAGGCAGCTTGGGGATATCAATGGCTATGTGTTTGGCATTGCGATTACCACCTTGATCGTTGCTGTATTGGCGAAGCGTTTTTGGCCAAGATCGCCCAATTTATTACTAGGAATGATTGCAGGGAGTGTTCTGTGTTATGTGCTGGAAGGTGCCTCGCACGGCGTTACATTGGTGGGTGAGATTCCCGCTCATCTACCACCGCTGAGTATGCCGGATTTTTCACTTAGTGTCATCAGGCAACTGGCGCCAGAAGCATTTGCTGTGGCATTATTGGGTCTTATCGAAGCTGTTTCCATTTCGCGCTCCATCGCTGCCAAGTCTCATCAGCGCATTGATGCCAGCCAGGAATTTGTTGGTCAGGGATTGTCTAATATCGTGGGTAGTTTTGTGTCGAGTTACGCCGGTTCCGGTTCTTTTTCCCGTTCGGGTATTAACTATGCGAGTGGTGCCAAAACGCCATTGTCTGCGATTTTTGCCGCTGTGTCGTTGATGTTGATTGTGATCCTAATTGCACCGTTAATGGCTTATCTTCCCATTGCCGCTATGGGAGGTATTATCCTTGTTGTTGCGTATCAATTAGTGGATTTTCCTCACATCAAAAAAATTTTACGGGTCAGTAAATCAGAGACATCTATTTTACTGGTGACATTTTGCGCCACGCTCTTTTTAGATTTGGAATTTGCCATCTATATGGGAGTGTTTTTATCCTTGATAATATTTCTGTCACGCACATCAATGCCGAATATCGTGACCTTGGCGCCAGACCCTGAATCAATTAATCGCCAACTGAAAAATGTCGTTAGACAGCCACTGACGCAATGCCCTCAACTTAAAATTATTCGTATTGACATGTCGGTGTATTTCGGTTCGATTAACCATGTACAGGCTAAGTTACATGAAATTACCGATAAACATGGTGCTGTGCACATCCTGTTGATTGGTCACAGTATTAATTTTATCGACATTGCTGGTGGGGAAATGTTGATACACGAAGCCGGTCGTCTCAAAAGAAAGGGCGGCGGTTTGTATTTTTGTGGTATGAAGTCAAAAGTAGGTGAGTTCATGAGCAAGGGCGATTTTATTAAGGAAATTGGCCGCGAAAATTTTTTTGACACTAAAGACAATGCTATCCGTATTATTACCTCTCGATTAGATCATAATATTTGCCAGCAATGTACCGCAAAAGTATTCAAAGAGTGCGATGCATTATCGAAACGTGATGGATGATTAACAAAGCTTTGTGTACCTAACGCTCCCTTATTATAGCCACCCCCGTTCGGCGAACGAAACCGTATGACCATCGCCTACCACGATATGGTCCAGAACACGAACATCGACTAAGGCCAGTGCCTGTTTTAGTTGTTGGGTTAATGAGCGATCAGCCTTGCTGGGTTCAGCAATGCCTGATGGATGATTGTGCGCTAGTATCATTGCGGCGGCGTTATGGTGCAGGGCGCGTTTTACGACTTCGCGTGGGTAGACACTGGCGCCGTTAATTGTGCCTTGAAACATTTCATCAAAACTCATAACACGGTTGCGGTTATCCAAAAATAAACAGGCAAATACCTCATGGGGTAAATCACGCATTTTTGCCAATAGATATTGGCGTGTATCATTGGGGTTGCGTAGCGTGTCACCACGTTGCAGGGTTTCAGCGAGGTAACGACGGCTCATTTCCACCGTGGCTTGCAGTTGAGTGAATTTTGCTTTACCTAATCCTAGACCCGCGCAAAATTGTCGCTGGTTTGCCTCCAGTAAACCACGCAAGCTGCCAAACTGAGTTAATAATTCACGCGCAACATCCACGGCGGTTTTACCTTTTACGCCGGTACGTAGGAAAATGGCTAAGAGCTCTGCGTCAGACAGGGCGGCAGGGCCGCGTAACAGCATTTTTTCCCTTGGACGTTCCTCGCTAGGCCAATCTAAAATCGACACATTACACTCCTTGTTCCAGGTTAAACGTCCGAAAAAACCGGACATCATCAGTCTTATGATCGCATGACGCCGCCGATTCTCTGATTGTTGAGTTGATAGACTGGCTTGGCAACGCATTTATACGATAGAATCAATGTTTTTTGCTTGGATTGTTGGTGTCGGCGACGGTTTTAATTCTATATTGCATGTTATTGCGCTATATTCCCATTATATTCACAGGTTTTTCGTCCTGGCATCGTTATACGCATCAATCGCAAAAGACTTCGATTGTATTAAATGAAACGCTTGTACAACAAACAAATATTACTCGGAATAAGTGGTAGTATTGCCGCTTATAAGGCTTGCAATTTGTTGCGTTATCTGCAGAGCGCGGGCGCGCAAGTGCGTGTGGTGATGACGCAGGCCGCAACTGAGTTCGTGACACCTATGACGTTTCAAGCGTTAAGTGGCCACATGGTTTACCGCGAGTTGCTGGATGAAAATGCCGAAGCGGCCATGGGACACATTGAATTGGCTCGCTGGGCGGATGCCGTCGTGGTGGTGCCGGCCAGTGCAAATTTTATTGCACGCTTGGCCCAAGGCCAGGCTAATGATTTATTAACAACCTTATGCCTTGCCACCCCAGCAGTCGTAGCAGTGGCGCCAGCCATGAACCAACAAATGTGGTTGGATGCTGCCACGCAAAGTAATATAGCGATCCTCAAACAACGTCACATCGCAGTTCTAGGACCGGCCAGTGGTGATCAAGCCTGCGGTGACATCGGGCCGGGTCGCATGTTGGAGCCGGAGGTATTGTTGACGGAGATTGCAGAATTATTCAGTACCGGATTGTTAGCAGGCCTGACCGCCGTGGTGACGGCAGGACCAACCCGTGAGGCTATTGATCCGGTGCGTTATTTGAGTAATCGCAGTTCTGGAAAAATGGGCTATGCATTAGCGCAAGCGCTGGTGGAGGCAGGAGCGGCTTGTACGTTAATTAGTGGTCCTACATACTTAGCGCCGCCTTACAAAGTAAGCCGCATTGATGTGGAATCAGCACAGCAAATGCATCGTGCAGCAATGAAATTTGCGGGCAACTGTGATTTGTTTGTTGCTGCCGCCGCCGTAGCGGATTATCGACCCACCACTCTATCCGAGCAAAAAATCAAAAAAAGCAAAGCGCAGATAGTATTAAAACTAAGCCGCAACCCTGATGTGCTTGCCGATGTTGCTGCTGCGTTTCCCGCAGTATTTACGGTAGGGTTTGCTGCGGAAACTCAATATTTACAACAAAACGCACTGGCGAAATTGAAAAACAAATCATTGGGTATGATCGTCGCTAATAATGTTAGTTCTGAAGGTGTAGGATTCGACAGTGATAACAACGAGGTCAGCATTTATTGGCCCGATGGTAAATTGCAACTGAGCAAGGCCTCAAAAACACAAATTGCCCGGCAAATCGTATCCATTATTGCGGATGTCTATCGCGTATCGGGAAAAGCAGGTATCACTCAATGAGTCATGTAACTAACTCGCATATTTCAAAATAAATACGTTTCAAAATGAACCCTGGTTGGTGTTTTACTGGCTTTCGAGCGCTGCCAGCGCCACATTGAGGTTTGCATAATTTAACGTAATGCCTAACTCGTCGAGCAATTTTTGATTGCTGATGCGGCGGGATTCGTTTAGGTAAGATATCATACCCTTGCTCATTACCTGTTGTGCTGTTTCGAGGTCAATCTCGGGTGGTGCTGGTAGGCCTAATGCCTGTGCTACGGCTTTAAAGTAGTGGGACATCGTGCTGGGTTGTCCATCACAGACATTATAAATGGCTCCGTCGGGAGCGTTTTCTGCCGCTGCCATACAGATCATTGCCAAATCATCGGCATGAATGCGATTACTATAGGGTGATAAATGCTCGTACAATATGGGCAATTGTTGTTGCAGTCGATCTATCGGAAAACGGTTCGCAGCGTAAATACCGGCGACGCGCAGTATGACAATATCCCGTTGCATTGTAGTCGACCATGTTTGTAAGGCATTTTCCGCGTCTAAACGCCGTTTGCCCCGATCGGTTTGTGGCTCAACTGGTGTAGACTCGGTCACCCAATCACCATCGCAATGACCGTAAACGGCAGTGGTGCTGATTAAAATAATTTTTTCAGGTAAGTTTGTTGATGAAATGGCGGTTAGGAAACGGCGTAAACGGGGGTCGGTTGTGCCTTTACTTGGCGGTGGTGCAAAATAGAAGACGATAGCGTTTTTAAAGGGTAAATGCTGTAGCGATTGTGGTTGGTCGAGGTCGGCTTTAATTACCGAAAGACCGGGAATCGACGCTGTGGTAGCGGTGTTAGTTGAGCGGGTAAGTCCGGTTATGGATACCTTGTTGATGTTGGCATATCGTTGCGCAAGCCGTTGGCCGATATCACCAAAACCTATTATAAGTATATTTTTCATACGTATTTATATCACGTCAGCTAAATCGCGATTACCAACATAATGATGAGACGTCATTAAAAAATCAAGGAAATATCGGGCGAAGTAGCAAAACCAGAGCGATAATTACAATCGGCATCATCAAGTTAAGTCGAATACCTGCCTTGATCATCGTCTGAACCGGGATACGCTGAGTACCAAAAGCGATGGCATTAGGCGGCGTGGCAACAGGTAACATGAATGCGCAAGAGGCTGCTAGGGTTGTTGTTAATAACAGCGCGATAATATCTTGTTCCGTCGCAATCGCAACTCCGGCAAGCACGGGCAGCATCACTTGGGTGGTGGCAGTGTTGCTAGTGAATTCGGTTAGAAAAATAATGACAACAGCAATCCCTAATAGCATTAATGGTAACGGTATCGAAGCCAAAAAGCTGAGTTGTTCGCCAATCCATAATGACAACCCTGAGCCTTGCATACCCATTGCCAGTGCAAAGCCACCGCCCAGTAGTATTAAAATATCCCATGGTAGGTTACCGATTGCTTTTTTGCCCAGTATTGGCTGTCCTTGACGTATCGGGATCAAAAACAAGAGTAGCGCAGAGAATATAGCAACGGTACCATCATCAACGCCAGAATGAGGCAAAAATGCTGACCAACCGGGTAATGTGAAATTGTCCCCTTTAATACCTTGCCGTGTCATCCAGGCCAAAGCGGTTAGGCCTAGAACCCATCCTACAAATTTTTCATCAGCTTTGAGTGGACCGAGTGCTCGCAGTTCTTCCTGCAGATGGTCAACTGAACTGGTTTGCCAGCGCATAGAGCGTACATGTCGACCAAGCAGCAACAAAACAATCGCCAAACCGACGATTACCATGGGTACGCCAATCATCATCCACTGCATAAAGCTAGGTACAAGATCCGGTGCAGCTGTACGGACGTTTTCCAGGAATACCAGGTTTGGCACCGTTCCAACGGGTGTTCCCATGCCGCCGATATTGGCACTATACGCAATCGTTAATAAAAGTGTAGCGGCCATAATTTTCATTTGAGTTGGACTGATGAGTTCGTCCAGACGGCTGAGTACAGCAATAGCGATAGTGACCATTAACATAGTGGTCGCAGTGTTGGAAATCCACATTGACAAAAAAGCAGTGGTAAGTGAAAAGCCAAGCAAAATTTGAAATGGGCTGCTGTGAAAGCGTGATAAAACCACCAGTGCTAAGCGCTTGTGCAAACCAACGCGTTCTAACGCTTGAGCGATTAAAAAACCACCGACAAAGAGAAACATAATGCTAGTCATGTATCGTGGGGCTGTTTCTTTTGCACTAGCGATTCCGGTTAACGGTAGCGCAATCAATGGGATTAATGCAGTAACCGCTAAGGGTACACATTCCGTCAACCACCATATTGCCATCCATAGAGCGATACCCATCATAAATGAGGCCTGGGGGTATTCTGGAATATTAATCAACAACGGGCAAACGATGGCGCATAACGGTCCGGTAATCAGGGCGATATTATTGCGCGTTGTCATATTTAAAATATTCTCCTGAGTTCATTGAATGATTAACCTAAATCTCAAACGCTATGGTATATGCCGTCCAACGGATGGTTTTAGGATTAAAAAAGCATTGAATAATTTCAACTGAGCTTAAGGAAATAACGTCCCTATTTGCGATTTCGGTTTCTGCTTTGCTTGTCAATAGTGAGTGCATTCCCTAACCCTTAACACCCTGTTGCTGGCAGGAATCCATGCAAACAGGTGCAGTAGAACGATTCAGGAGATACGTGCGCTAAATAGGGATTTTCTAAAATCAGCTTACCGTGTTTTTTGATAGGCGGCTTCCGATAGTGTGTTCCAGGCGTCATTATCCCGACTAAAGGTGGTGTAGGCGTCATATACTTTCTTAAACTCGGCATCGCCAGATGAAAGTTCATCCATGACTTCTTTGGTGTGGTTTCGTAATGCGGTGATTACTTCATCGGGAAACGGAATGACTTCTACTTTGTGCTCTTCTTTTAGCTTTCGCAATGCCGATAAATTGTTAGCTTCAAACTGGGACAGCATCCATACGTTAGCGGATGCTGCAGCAACTTCAATGATTTTTTGTAAATCGTCTGAGAGGGATTGCCACGCGGCTTTGTTTGCGATTAATTCCAATACTGGGCCGGGTTCGTGCCAACCAGGATAATAATAGTATTTGGCGGCTCGGTATAGACCTAAACGTTCGTCATGAAAGGGGCCTACCCATTCAGTGGCATCAATGTTACCGCGTTCCAGAGAGGTATAAATTTCACTACCTGCTAGCAAAATAGGGGTACCGCCCGCCTTGGCCAAAACTTTACCTCCCAGTCCTGGAATGCGCATTTTAAGACCTTTCAAGTCTTTTACGGTGTTAATTTTTTTATTGAACCAGCCTCCCATTTGCACGCCAGTATTACCCATGGGAAATGGTACGAGATTGTGCCTGTCATAGATCTCGCGCCATAACGTTAAGCCACCGCCGCCGTACAACCATGCATTCATGCCTTGCGCGTTCATGCCGAAAGGTACCGCAGTAAAAAATTGTGCGGCAGGAATTTTGCCAGCCCAGTAATAGGCAGCACCATGTCCGATTTCCACTGAACCTTGAGAAACGGCATCAAATGTTTGTAAGGCAGGAATAAGTTCGCCACCAGCAAATACTTTGATGTTAAGCCGGCCGTTACTCATGGTGTTGACTTCTGCGGCGAAACGATCAACGCCTTCTTGAAAGATTGGAAAATTCGGAGGCCATGTAGTTACCATTTTCCAATGGTAGGTTTTTTGCTGCATGTCTGCTGTCGGTGCTGAGGCTGTTGGCTGTTGATTACAGCCGACAATGAGTATAGCAAAAGCTGAGATCAACGTAATTGTGAAAAATGTATTTTTTATTTTTCTATTATATATTGTAAAAATATTTATATTGAAAAAACACATGTAAAAAATTCCTTTTTAAAAATTTAAAGGGCTTGTTAGGCGGTGATTTTTAGTCATATTGAAAATTTTCTATTTAACGTCCAGCAAAATTTTGGCGCCAGTTAGTAACGACTCAGTTTAATGCTTGAGTCTAATGACTAAGTGTAAAGTAAAGGCTCAGTTTCAACTTTAGTATTGCTGTATAATTACACAATGCTTAAATTAGCATACGCGACAACCAACCATTTGCTGCCAGCGTTGCTGAAATTAACCTGTACCCGGGTATTGTTTCCCTCTCCTTCGTAATTGAGTACCACACCTTCCCCAAATTTTGCATGACAAACACGCTGCCCAAGTGCAAATTCGGTGCCGGTATTAAACGGTTCCGAGTCGTTGCTTGCAACTGAGGCATGTGTCGTTGTGCCACTGATTTTGATGTCATGGATTAGTTCTGGCGGGATTTCCTTGATAAACCGTGACGCACGGGGGTATGATTCTGAGCCGTATAAGCGCCGCACTTCAGCATGGGTGATATATAACTGTTCTTTAGCGCGTGTGACACCCACATAACAAAGTCGGCGCTCTTCTTCCAACCGGCCAGGTTCTTCTACCGAACGTTGGTGTGGGAATAATCCTTCCTCAACTCCACATAAGAAAATGACTGGAAACTCCAGGCCCTTGGCGGAATGCAGCGTCATTAATTGTACGCTGTTTTTCTGGTCACCCGCTTGTCCTTCGCCAGACTCTAGTGCTGCGTGTGACAAGAAGGCTGACAGCTTGTCCTGACTGTTTCCCTGGTTTTCATCGTCGAGATAATGATTATCTGCATGGTAGTGTTTGTCATTTTCCGTATTGGCACTTTTAGGGATAATATGTTCGTTTTCGATGTGCTCTTTTTCAAAAAACTGTGCTGCACTTAATAGCTCTTGAAGGTTTTCGATGCGGCCCTGACCCTTCTCAGATTTATCTTTGTCATAATAATCATAGAGTGTGCTGGTGTGAATGACGTGCTCAATAAGTTCGTGCAGTTCCAGGTCGCTGGTATCGTTTGTCACGGTTTCGATTAAGCTTAAAAATGCCTTGACTGCATTTGACGCCCTGGCACTTAGTCGCTTGTCTTCAATGACGGCATGACTGGCCTGCATCAACGATAGGTCGCCTGTTCTAGCATAGTCCCGAATCACTGATACGGTTTTATCGCCAATGCCGCGTGTTGGAGTATTAACGATACGCCCAAAGGCCGCGTCGTCATTGCGATTCGCAATAAGCCGCATATAGGCCAGGGCATCTTTGATTTCCGCACGGTCGAAGAACCTTAGTCCGCCATAGACACGATAAGGCATCCCTGATTGAATAAGGGCTTCCTCGATAACCCGGGATTGAGCATTGGAACGATACAGTATGGCGGCTTCGTCGTGGCGTCCGCCTTGTTCCACCCATGTTTGAATCCGATTGACAATAAAACGTGCTTCATCGTGTTCGTTGATGGCACGATATAGCTGAATGGCTTCGCCGTCGTCATCGGCAGTCCATAAATTTTTGCCCAGACGTTCGAGATTGTTTGATATCAGTGCGTTCGCTGCTTTGAGAATAGTGCCACTGGAGCGGTAATTTTGCTCCAGGCGTACTGTTTGGGTGTTGCTATAATCGTTGCTAAACTGTTGGATATTTTCAATTCTTGCACCGCGCCACCCATAGATAGACTGGTCATCGTCACCAACAGCAAACACATTGGTATCTTTGCCCGCTAACATGCGAATCCACGCATATTGAATGGCGTTGGTGTCTTGGAACTCATCGACTAATATCTGTTTAAAGCGTTGTTGATAGTGTTGTAATACCTGCGGCTTGTGCAACCATAGTTCATGAGCGCGGAATAACAATTCTGCAAAATCCACCAAACCAGCGCGCTGGCACATGGCTTCGTAAGCTTGATAAATCCGCAGCATTTGTTGTTGAAACGGATCGCCATAGTGCTCGACATGTTCTGGGCGTAGGCCTTCGTCTTTTTTACCGTTTATAAACCATTGTGCTTGTTTGGGGGGCCAGCGAGCCTCATCCAGCTCTAAATCGCGAATAACGCGTCGTACTGTACGGTATTGATCGTCGCTATCGAGTATTTGAAAACTTTGCGGCAAGTTGGCGTCTTGCCAGTGCAGGCGTAACAAGCGATGCGCCAGAGAGTGAAAAGTCCCGACCCATGTTCCGCCCACTGGCATTTGCAGCAGTTCTTCAATACGGTTACGCATTTCACTGGCGGCTTTATTGGTGAATGTCACTGCCAATATACTAAAAGGTGAAATTTCCTCGGTTTTTATCAACCAAGCAATGCGGTGTACCAATACCCGGGTTTTGCCACTGCCAGCACCAGCCAACACCAACATGTTACGTTTTGGTGCACACACCGCTTGCCGCTGTGCGTCGTTGAGTTCGTCAAGAATATAAGAAACATCCATGGGCGCATCTTAGCAGATTCCGACACGAAACTAAGCATTGCTGATTAAGAAGAGTTACCCGGAATAAAAAAATTCGTGGGTCTTGTTGATAAAAAGACAATTCAGTGTTTCGCCAAACAAAAGCGCAGCGCCTTCGATTGGTTGATATTTAGAAAAAAGAGGTTTCATCCCCCGGCAGTGTTCGGGGATGTTCGTGCGAGCTGCTTTTTAATCGGTTTTTCTTAATTAGAGGCTTTAGACTTATTCTAAATTATTAATTCTCCGAGGCGAAGACTTTTTGGGCGACAGCATATCACCCATACGAGTAAGTTCATAACACCCCTAGTGTCACGTCACATTTCGAGTGTTGGATAAAGTCGTTTCAGCTTAATGCGAGCATCCTCGGTTGTAAATTGCCAGTTGACACCAACTT
>JAADGF010000033.1:2912-22823 GCA_013152545.1 Gammaproteobacteria bacterium | reverse complement strand
CCTGATAAACTGTCCCTAACGCATGGCGTGCAACTGTAAGATTGGGGGCGAGCCGTTTAACTTCTTCTAATGTTGCTTCAGCATTTGCGAAATCCTTGCGACTTAATTGCTTATTTCCCAACGACAATATTCCTTCAATATGTGAAAATGCTGTTTTTTCTATTACGGATAATGTGTTGACAACCAGGGATTGAACATGTGGGTTTTTTTTAAACCTCAGCAACGTATATTTAAATATTTTGTAAGTAAATACGATTTGCGCTTCTGAAACAGTAGCCGATTTTTTACAGTAAATTTTGGCGCACCAATCTGTTGCAAGACAGGAGGCAGCGAATGCAGCATGTTTTTCTTCCGGCACGCAATAATAAAGTTGAGAAAGAGCAGAGGCAAAACGTTCACCGTCTTTACCAGCAGCCGTTTGAGCCTTATCGGAAACATGGTTAGAATACATTTTATCATAATCATCATTTTCATCCGGTATGATGACGGGGTTTATAGCAGGCGCTTCGTAGCCTGAAATTCGCATTGCATATTGCACAAGTTCATCATCCTCAAAAAATGATAATTGTTGTTGTGAATACATTGCTTGCCATTCACCAACGTTACCACCGCAAGTTACATCCACTAGCGGCTTACTGGAAACTGAACTTTGTTCAACCGTTTCATTGTCTGCATCAAAATCGGATGCATTCAAGGCTTTCCCAATTTGTCCATTGGTTCTATCACTGCATCTCAGGAACAACAAAATGTCTTTAACCGTATTACCTGGGTCACGGCGCATTTCTTCGAATCGCACAATTTTTAACCGCACAAAAGATACGAGTAAACACCAGAATATAATATGCATTGCCCATGTTTGCGCTGGCGGAAGTGAAAACAACCCTGCAATACCATGTGGCCACACCTCAGGCCGGTTTAAAAAATCATCCAAGGATAAGGTATCTTGATAGTGGCAGCAGTATTGCGAATAAATGGCAGCACGAGGATCTCGCACATATAGAATTGTTGAACGTTCTGGATGCATAGCAAAATCCAGTCGATGCTCCCAGATCACTTCTATATCGGGCTCAAAAGAAAAATGTTCGCAGGTACTACCGGCCACTGTCAATTGCTGGTGTTTGAAACGCCAATGCTGGTCTTTGAAAGATGGCACAATTGTGGTTGTTTTAATGTTAAGGACAACAAGAATATCTGCTAGCCAAGCAGCGCAACAAGGAAAAGGTGGTGACACCAGGTTGATTTCTTTTATCCCCCAGGTCCAGTCGTCACACCAACCAAGATCCAATAATTGATGCCCGATCAAATTTTTAGTTTGGTTTCTGAGGTCAGTATCGAAATATTTTTTCCATTCCCCGGAAATACCTTTACGCAATAAATAGCGAGTTCTAAACGCTGGACCAGCTTCACCCCGCTTTCGTCCTGTGATGGCTTCAAAACTGTGCTTCTTTATGGCAGCGTTCAATGCATCTTCGCTGATGGATAATTGAAGAAAAGAAAAAATACGCCTTAAACACATGCGGATATTTGCCTTAATGTCATTGAAACGAATGACAATACAAATATCCGGCCGGATCTTGGCA
The DNA here is from genome assembly GCA_013152545.1 of Gammaproteobacteria bacterium. Classification (GTDB taxonomy): domain Bacteria; phylum Pseudomonadota; class Gammaproteobacteria; order SZUA-152; family SZUA-152; genus JAADGF01. The sequence goes on along the minus strand of JAADGF010000033.1, from coordinate 21,243 downwards.
TATTCAACCCATTCTACCGCGTTGTTTGCGATTGATGGCATGACATGACGAAGAAGTTTGAATAGGATTTCGCGCTCATCACCTTCCTGGCATTTACCAAGCACAATTTGGTCTTTTGCCATTGAAACGGCGACGTCACGTAAATCACGGTGAAGGTAAATGAACCGGCACTCCTGCCTCCCTAAGAGATTAAAATGCCTAAATGGTCCAATGGGGTCATGCGTCCAGTGATAATAGGGTGCATAGCGACCAAGGACTTCAGCAAGTTGGGGTTTTTCTTCAGGAGCAATTGGTTTTACGTAATAGCCAATATCCGCCAGGATATCTCTAAATATCGGATCCAGCGCAGATGACCCCGAATTTTGTAAACTGCTCAGGATAATATTTGGACGTTGCTGCATCTTAGGCATAGACATTTTTTTACCCCGAAAAAGGGAACGTTTTATTGCGTAAAATGCAAGTTACACACCAAACATGCCATTTTCATCATTGACAGCACAGCGGCGGGAGAACAAGCAAATCTACTGCTACACTATTCGTGTAACTGTTTTAGATAAACTATTGGTAAAAAAATAAAACTCAAAACAACGTAGCGGTAAAGACGGAAATGTCGAATCAGGGAATTTCATCTGGGCAATTAATCTACAAAATAGCGGATACGGGTGAAACAGGCGATCTTGATACACTACTCTCTATCGCCCAACAAAAAACCCATCCTGCCGTCATGTGGCATCGTGGCGTGCCGGTATTTTCTTCAGCCTTCAGTCGTCAGTCGCCTCAACCTGCGGCTATCCATACTACAAACACCGATGTGTTATACCAACGTTCTCCGGCATCAGGTTCTTTGGGTGGCAATGATCCTGATGCGTTTTTGAATTTTGCAGAAACCAACGGTTGGAAAAAAGCGCTTGAAAAAACCTTTGGCGACACATCGCCAGGGTTATTACGCGCCATTGCGCCAAACCGTACCGCGTGGACCAGCCTCTTTGACATTGAAGCCAATACCCGAGCATTGGACATTGGGGCCGGCACGGGTGGTGTAAGTTGTCGTTTAGGGAAAGAATGTCATGCCGTGGCGCTGGACAAATCGCCGGTTAATGCTGTCTTCATGCAAATGAGAGCGGATCAAGAGAAGTTGGCAAACTTCCAGGCCGTTTGCGCGGATGCCGTCACACTGCCCTTTAATGACAATCAATTTGACATTGTCAGCATGATCGGTAGCTTTGAATGGATCCCCACCAGTTGGCCTGACAAGGACCCACTTGACGTGCACAAACAAACACTAAGCGAGGTATGGCGAGTACTAAAACCCGGAGGAGGCTTATTTCTGGCCATCGAAAACAGAAAATACCTGGGTTATTTATTTGAAATACTTGAACCCCATACAGGACTCAAAAATATCTCATTTATGGAGAGAGATCGAGCAAAGCAGCTATCATTGGATTTACGTAACAAGCCTTTTTTAGAATATACCTATACGCGAACAGAGTTACTCAATTTACTTGCACAGGCCCATTTTGAAAACACCCGTGCTTATTGGCTAACACCGGATTACTCGACACCAAACTATATCATTCCACTCGATAATGAACACCTACTAAAATATTTTATTGAGGAACGCCTCAATCCGTGGAGCTTCACGGGAGCGAGGGCGATATTGTATAAATTTTTTCGAATGCTGGAACCGGCCGAAACAAAGGAATATGTCGAGTTTTTTGGGTTCTTAGCCTACAAACCGACGTAAACAAACCGTTATACCTAAATCTCAATCCTTATGGGTATAGTTGCGATGGCTCGCATTGCAACTCGCATTACAAAGATAAGCAAGAAAAACTCATTAAATTTTACAATTAAAGCAGTGACAGTATGATACCAAAAATAAAAAATTACCTGCAACAAAATGCCCATAAGTTTGGCCTCTCAGCCAACACAAAACTCGACCCGCTTATTTTATTCAATGTTAATTACAACTACGTTGAATCTTATCCGCTGATCAATCGTGTCGTGCTGTGGTTTAACAAAGACGGGTTTAACAAAGATGGGGTTGATAAAGATGGATTTGATAAAGATAGGTTATATAAAGAAGGACGCAATCAGCATAGCGATAAACCCGTCATTGTCTCGAAAATAGTTGACCCATCGTTAAGTAGAGAAACAATCGACGATTGCCACTCCTTCCAACATTACCTAAATAAAGTCGTCGGCTACAATCTGTTTTTAAACATCATCCACATTGTTGACGTTGATGGCAAGCTTGTTATTTTTGAAGAAGCAGAAAAAAAATCCACTTACGAAACAGAATTGAAATTCTGCATCAACGGACCGGAACGCTCACTGGCCAGATTCCAACGCACTTATAGCCAGCAAATGCTTGAAATGGGGGATCTCTGCGAAAAGCTAAGTAAATGTCACTCCAATAAACGACAACGTCGTTGGGGTGATCAAGCCTACCAACTGGCCACACAATTTAAAAAAAATGGTAATTTTGAGGAAAGCATTTTACCCGATAAAAATTTAGTATTAATGCGTGACGCCATTAATAAAATTGAAACGCCGAATTCCCCGGTATTGGCGGATTTGGTTTGCCCCAATATTTTTCCCGGCCCCCGATTAATAGACAATCTACACCCCAATCTTCGTAACATGAACCGTGAACTTCCCGGTATTATCAATGTTTTCCGGTTCATTGTTAGCTACTTTTATTCACCTCCCGTACAATTGGTTTTTCAGGACTGGCTGTATACCCTGGCCGCAGGAATGAAGGCACCCAAAGAAAAGTCGGTCATTGCCAATTCCCTACAAGCACTGTTTGCCAAAATCGGTCTCGACTGCGACACGCAGGCCGACACCATTTGGGGATTTATTATGTACGCCTGTGTTTTTGAAATGCAGGAAAAATTGGACTTTTACCAGCAAAGCCCCTTTATGATCACGGGAAAGATCGAGCAATATTGTGAATGGTCCAGGCGCATGACACAATTGCAAACAACCGATGTGAACGTTGAGCAACTGATAAACGATGAACAAAAACTCAATATACAACGTTGAAGGTGTATTGATTATCCTAAATTAATCAGGTATAGAGCAGAATCCATGATGACGGGGTAGGCTGAGTCGTTATGTTCATCCCTTACGCTGCGACCGGTAGGTCATGACGCAGTATTCATGATGCGATTTTCAACGAGGTTAACGCCCGATGTGCACTGGCGCAATCCGGAAACAAATGGATGATTCGTTCATATTCCCGAGTGGCAACCTCGGGCCGCTTGGCATCAAGCGCGCCCTGTGCCGTTTCCAATAATCGTTGCAATAGGTTTTCACGCGCGGCGGCGGGATAACCCGGCGACTGATTCGCTTGTTCAAACTGATCCATGCTCTTGCAGCGATTCGCAATATTAAGATGCAGATTCGATGCTTGATTCATTACCATTACGTGATAATGTTCGCTTTGCATGAAATCAAAGTTACTCGCACGCTCCGTATGCCAGCGTTGGGCGCTGGAGGTATCAATCATTGCATTTAAGACCCGATGAATTACCGGTTCATCCAGGAACTGGGTACGATTAACACCATATAAGTGATACAGATACCATTGCAGACACAATGTCCAGGCATCGGTGAAGGACACATGACCTAAACCGCCGCATATCTCCAGCCAACGCCGGCTCCAAAACGGTCCTTCATCAACGATTTCAATATAGTCCAATTGTTCCAGACTAAAGTCCAGATAAAAGGGCTCTGTTTGGTACTGCTTACGATAATAAGGTGGATGCGGACGTTGGTGAAGACAATAGATATCATCGTCATAAGCCTTTGTCTTGCTCAATACTTTTTCATCCCAATCCTGGACCGTTATAATAAAGTCGTCTGCAAATGCGCCTACGACAGTCGTACACGGGTCCAACAAAGATAATAAGCGAGTATAACCAATATGAATATCAACATATCCACGCCCTCTGGGTTCTACCAAATATTTAATGGTGAATGGATAGTCGCTTAGTGTGGCAACCATATCTTCGACGTTTTCATCATCGCTATCAAACTTAACCAACACTTCAATATTATTGTAACTCGCACTGAATTGCTCAAGGCTGGCAAGCAAGTTCGGTAAGCCAAAATTATCGTTACCAGAAATGCGGGAGCAAATCACCAAGCTTATCATTGGTATTTTCCTTTCGTCAGTGGATTTATGCCAGCACTGGCTTAATTAAACATTTCCAAACCGGGTATTCTTAATCATCTGATAACCTTTTATTAATTCCTCAATGCCGCGCTCCAAGGAATAGTCAGGTTTAAACCTTAAACCCTTTTGACTCAATTTTTTCGTTGGATACAATGTAGTTTCGTTGATCAGGATCTTTGCCTACCGCGGCTTCCACGTAAACAAAATCCGGTACCTGTTGCTGAATCCTTTCACAAAGCGCCTTTTTTGAAAGATTAGCATCCGATAAACCAACATTATATATATCCCCCCCCATGGTCTCAAAATTATCAACCGCCAACATAAAGACCCGGGCAACATCCCGAATATGAATATAGTTACGCTTGAAGTGGCTTTCAAATAAGACGACCGTTCGATCGTGTACTGCCCGGTAGGTAAAATCGTTAACTAATAAATCAATCCGCATGCGCGGCGCCATTCCAAATACTGTTGCCAAACGAAAACTGATGGCATTTTCATGACTCATCAGCGCCTGTTCGACGTCCAGTTTTTCTTTAGCATAGTGAGAGATAGGATTTAGAGGGGAGTTCTCGTCACAATAGTTGTGGCAATGCTTATCACGATCGTTGTCGAAGTAGCCATTATTACCTCCGCTACCATATGCGCTGTTGGTAGTTGGCATCAACAAACGTTGCTCTTTACTCAAACATGAAAACATATTGATAATAGCATCCCTGTTTGTGGTTGTTGCAGTCATCGGGTCCTTGTTGCAAAGTGGCGCTCCCACTAATGCCGCCAACGGAATGATGATGTCGGCTGATGTCACTAAAGGATTAATAATTGTGCCCATCCGCACATCGCCATTGACAATGCTGAATTTTGGATTATGACACACATGGGCCAGGCTGTTTTGGCGATACATAAAATTATCCACTACGGTTACTTTATGGTCTCTTGCTAGTAATGCGGGCACAAGTATCGAGCCTAAATAACCTGCACCACCAGTCACTAAAATATTGTATGACACTGCCTGACTCCCCTACTGGTTAATGCCTGTCTTAACTTACGTTAACAATTTGTTACTACAGATGCCGATTGTCCGCTGGACGAGCCTCGGAAAACATTTGTTGCGCTTTATAATAGGCTTCCGGCACACCGATATCAAGAAATGGCGCTGCGCTGACGAATCCATAACAATTGTTTTCCGCGACAATTTTTTCAAACATATTGTGTTCCAATGATAGTTTTTCACTGGTTTTATTTTGCCATTCTGTTAATAGATGATGAGAAAATAGATAGACACCACCATTTATGTAAATTTTATGATTATGTTCGTTTTTAACCTCAACGTAGAAGCTGTTAATTTTACCTTGCGGCGATAATGCGATTGCCGCATAACGCTGTGAATCCTGTTGCTGTGACACGCCTACGGTAACAGCGCTGCGCTTTGCATTGTGAAAACTCAACAGCTTGGCCAACGGCACAGGAAACCAGGTATCGCCATTCAACACCAAAAGCGGGTTTTGGTTTGATTCATTATTGGTACTACTGTTCGTACCAGGATTACTGACGCACCAACACCCACCCATATTCAGCTTTTTAAACGCCAGCAACAAACCGCCACCAGTACCCAACGGTTCTTGCTCTACGGAATAAGCCAAGTTTAATCCATTGTAGATATCCCCAAAGTGATCCCGAATAATCTCCCACTGGTAAGCTAATGCCAGCACTACACGCTCAATGCCTTGATGTTGTAAATAATCTAATTGGTATGCTAAAAACGGCCGCCCGCACACCGGAGCCATTGGTTTGGGCACATCACGAACCACCATGCGTAACCGGGTTCCCAAGCCTCCGGCCAGGATGATCGCCTCCATCGGCAATTTAGTTTCCAACACCGCTCCCGGTGCAATGGCTTAATGCCGCTTGCAATCGGTCAATTTGCGGCCGGATGTCGTGGGGGTGATTACCAACAAAAAACCCCCGGTCATGAGCGATATTGGCGTTAATAATCTCTCCCACCGTGGCATAGTCAAAATACTGAATCACATCATGGCGTAGAAAATTACCACCGGTAATCATTCGAAAACCAATATCCGCCTTACGCAACATTTCAAACACTTTTTCTCGACTTAAGGTGCTCTCTGGATGAACGATCATGGTAAAGGAAAACCAGGCGCTTTCGCCATTTTCCTTTTGAATAATAAACCGTGTATCATCTTTAAAACATTGCTGAAAATAAGCCGCATTACGTCGGCGTACGCCCAACATGGTATCCAGTTTTTTTAATTGCTCAAGACCAACAGCGCCACTTATTTCCAGGGGGCGTGCGTTATAACCGGGTAGAATAAACCGATAAGCTTCGGCGAATGTGTCTTCTGAACGGTTACAAAGTTTGGTATCCTCAGGGAGATCCCGAACCCAACCATGGGCGCGCAACGATAACGCCAAATGATACAATTCTTCATTATTGGTGAGAATAAGACCACCTTCGATGGTTGAAATGTGGTGCGAATAAAACAGGCTAAAGGTATTAATATCACCAAACGTACCGCATTTTTGTTGATTGAGTGTCGCGCCCATTGACTCACAATTATCTTCAAACAAATACAATTGGTGGCAATCACAAAATTCCCGTATCACATCAAGGCACGCAGGATTACCCAACACACTCACGGCCACTACCATGCGGGTTTTTGGTGTAAGTGCTTTTTCCAACTGCGAGACATCGATATTGAGAGTATTAATATCCACATCGACGAAACGCAACTTCAAGCCATATTGCTGCAATGGCGTGTAGGTCGTTGCCCACGAAATAGCAGGCACGATAACTTCATCACCGCGTTGCAGGGGGCTATCCTGTTTATGAAACAATGCCGCAACGCCTACTAAATTGGCACTCGATCCCGAACTCACCATGACAGCGTGCTGCATGGAAAATTTATCGGCAAAACGTCGTTCAAATTCGCGCACGTTTTCACCCATGGTAAGACGATCACTGGCAATGACCCGCTGTATTGCCTGATACTCTTCATTCCCCCACGAGCTACTTGCTAATTCGTAAAACACGCCTCGCCTCCAAGCTTATTGTTAAAATGTTAATTGCTATTGGTTAATCGAGTCACTACCAGAGCGGTTAAGCACACATCTCTATGACGACCGCCGCGATCTTTTCCGCAGTAGGATAATAAAATTGCTCCAGTGTATATCCTGCCGGGGTTGGCACATCGGGCAAGCCGATGCGCCGCACCGGAAAACGCAAGGATCCCGGGCAATTTTCAGCGATCAAGCAGCCAATTTCGGCACACACACCGCCCATGGCCCATCCCGTATCAACAATGAGAACACGCCCTGTTTTACGTACCGACGCGAGGATCATCTCTTTATCGAGTGGCTTAATGGTTCTCAGGTCGATAATGTCAGCACTAATGCATTGCTGACGGTAACTGTGACGGATACTATCAACCGCCTGCATGGCTAGTTGCAATGTATGGGAACTGCCAACGATCGTGATATCATCACCCCGTCGACGATAGATTCCCTGGCCAATGGGAACGTTATAGATCCCTCCCGGCACGATACCGGTTTGTTTCATTAACCAACGGTGCTCAAAAATCAAAACCGGATTATTATCTGCAATGGCCGCCAGCATTAAGCCCTTAGCATCGTAAGGTGTGCTGGGCATCACGATTTTAAGCCCCGGCACAGTTAATAACAGCCCTTGTATCGCCTGCGAATGCTGCGAACCTGAGCCCCAGCCTCTGCCAATGGCTGCCCACATCACCAACGGTACGTTAGTCTGGCCATTATCCATATAATGAACTTTACTGGCATGATTAACCATTTGATTAAAGGCCAGCAACAAAAAATCCGGACGATTGTGACAATAAACCGGCCGCAATCCGGTCATCGCTGCACCGACACAAATGCCCGTCAAGCCCTCCTCCGACAACGGTGTATCAAATACCCGCTGTGAACCGAATCGTTGCTCCAGTTGCCGGGTAACACCAAACATTGCACTGGGATCATTCACACCTTGCCCCAATATAAATACATTAGGGTCCAAATCCAAGGCTAACATCAATGCCTCATTGAGTGCATCAATATAACTTAACGCTCGCCCCTTTAGCGGTGGTGTTAGTCGCGGTGACTGGGATTCAATTAACGCATCAGCCCAAGGCATAAGTTCTCACTGGCATTATTTATTCAGTACATAGTCGTTGTAAACAGTGTCATTGTAGACAGTGTCGTTATAAATACAGTCACTGTCAATTCAATCACTGTAAACATGAGCATAAAGATCTCTTTCGGTGGGCATTGCACTATTAATAGCAAACTCAAACGCAGCACTAATTTCACCATCAATGTGTGTTTCCATCGCCTGTCTTCGCGACGCATCCAGTATTTTATTCTCGGTCAAAAACGTCGAAAATAATTCCACAGGGCAATATTGTTGCCATAACGTCACTTCGTCAGGATCACGATAACCACTGGCACTGTCGTCGCCTGTACCACCATGCCCTCGCCAACGGTAAGCCCGTGTTTCTATAAACGAAGGACCTTCGCCACTACGCGCCCGCCCTATCGCCGTCGTCATCGCTTCACGTACTGCTAATACATTAGTGCCATCAACAACATGACTATTAAGCCCGAAGCTTTCCGCCTTTTTGAATATATCCACCGCAGCAGGTTGCCTATTTGACAACGGTGAATAAACCGAAAAATAATTATTTTCACAAATATAAATCACGGGGAGACGCTTTAACGCTGCAAAATTTAAACTTTCCCACATTGCCCCTTCCTCTGTGGCAGCATCACCAAAAAACACCACGCTAACCCAGGTTTCGTCACGCATTTTCGCGGTGAGCGCAGCACCCGTTGCAATAGGGACGATACCTGCAACAATTGCGGAGGCACCCGCCATACCTACATTTTTATCCAACAAATGCATTGACCCACCCTTGGACCCGGCACAACCGTTGGCCCGGCAATAACATTCAGACATCATTGCCTTTAAATCGCCACCTTTTGCGAGATAAACACCATGGGTACGATGACCACAATACACCAGATCATTGCGGGTTAATACGCCGCACACACCAACACAACTGGCCTCCTGCCCAATCACCAGGTGTATAGGGGTTTTCATTTCATCCTCATGATAACGGGACTCAATGGACTCCTCCACACGCCTGATACGTAGCAATTGGAAAAACATATCCAGCAACTGCTCACGCGTGTATTGCTCCAGCGCAGCTCGCCAGTCAGCGAAACCTGAGCCTTGATAACGATACTGTATCATCTTCGTCTATTTGTCGTGATTTAGCTAAGCCCATTGGGTTGGTACAACACTATTCGGGTGCCGCTTTCTTCAAATTTTACCGGCACATGAATTAAGTCGTTTAAAACACGGCGCACATCCGCCTGTTGCGACGGTTTTACAAATAACAATAAAAAACCGCCACCACCTGCACCCAACAATTTACCACCAATGGCACCGGCTTTTCTGGCAACACTATACATTTGATCAATATAGTCATTGGATACCTTGTCAGATAAGGATCGTTTCAGTTGCCACGATTGGTCGAGTAACTCGCCAAATTGTTCAATTTCATTATTTTTATCTTGTAGAATCTCAAGCGCCTGAATAACCATTTTTCTTAGTGTCTGAAGCGCCACGGAACAGTTATCAAAATTTGCTATTTTTGATTTGGCAATTTCAGGCGCATTGCGCTGCAAACCGGTAAAAAATAACATTAGGTGCTCCTGCAATTCGTCTTTACGGTTTTTTGGCAATATCACTGGTTCGACACTGAACCCACCATCATGGAAAAACTGAATTTTGTTCATTCCACCAACGGACGCTGCAATCTGGTCCTGTGAGCCCACATGCTCACCGATGATTTTTTGTTCCACATAAATCGCCTGCCGCGCCAACGCGTATTTTGAAATATACGCCCCCCTAAGCGCCCATAATGTATGTAACAAACCCACGGTAAAACTGGAACTGGACCCTAGACCCGATCGTGCCGGTAAATCGCCGTCATGATGAATTTCAAGCCCTTTGTAACATTCCATATTATTTAATACCGCTTTAACGGCGGGGTGTTGAATATCATCAATATTTTTAACATTTTCAATGTGTGAATAAACAATACGATACTTATGATCAAAGAAAGGTGGGAGGTAGCGGCAGCTTATATAGCAATACTTATCAATCGTAGTGGAAAGCACGGCACCACCATTGTTGCAATACCACGAGGGATAATCCGTACCACCACCAAAAAATGAGATTCTAAATGGCGTTTTGCTTATAATCATTCAATGCGCCCCAATTGATGTGAAAATCACCTGTCGATTGCGCTGCGTAGATACCAGGAACGGTCATTATATGACTTTGGTTTTTTAATAATTTCTGTTTTTTAGTAAAAATATTTTTAATAAATTTCTCGTTCCAACTCGATATTCGTCATTTTTTCAATATGTGCAATGACCGCTTGCCCAAACTTTTTCTCTATCGATTGCAGGTAGCCGGGGTTGGTATAATAATTCATGAAGGCTTCATCGCGAAATTGCAATACTTGTGCCGCAGACAAGGAAGTTGTTGCTAAGGGCAGGCAATTATAACTGTGTTGCGAAAAACCGAGCCATGCATCGGGTAAGGGTTGCCCTTTGGCCAACGCGTCATCGTATAATTTCGACCCGGGGTACGCCATTGCGCTATAAAAATTGGCGAATTCACAGTTTGTTTCCTGGGCCAGTGCCAGTGTTTCCTGCATTGTTTCAAGGTTATCATCCGGTAAGCCAAAAATATAATTTCCAATAACATTAATACCGGCATCCTGAATCCTTCGAACCGTTTTAATGATTTCCGATGTTCCAAACCGGCCCTTTTCAACACCATCACGCACATGATTACTACCAGACTCAATACCCAATGCCAACCAACGAAAACCTGCCTGTCTTAGTTTATCCAGGTATTCATCCTTGACTGTATCGATCCTGGCATAAGCCCAGATATTCAATTGATAATCCCGCCCAATGAGCAAATCGCATATACCATGTACATGTTGCTTGTTCAAGACAAACATTTCATCAGCGATTTTGATATTTTTAACACCATAGTCATTCACCAGTACATCAACTTGCTTAACAATGGTCTGGGGTGACCACATACGATAAGAAGCTTTACCAAACGGTGCGTTGATACAGCAAAAGGCGCATTTATAGGGACAACCTAAACTGGTATAAATGGATGCATACGGTTGCCGTTGATTAATATGCTCAAAACAATGCCAGTTGTGAGCTCGATACTTTTCCATAGGCAACAAATCCCAGGCAGGTATGGGCATTGCTTCGTCGAGGTTTTCAATTAACGATGTTGGCTCCGTGCACTGCGGCTTGCCGTGCTTACGGTACCATAAATTGGGTATAGAAGCGTAATCGTCATTCCCTTTTCCAAGACATAAAGCGGTCTGGTATATTGTACGAGGCCCTTCACGGTCACAGACAAAATCGACTGCTTCTTCGTCCAGCGTGCGCGCTGGTAACGCCGCTGGATGCGTACCCGTCATTATTATTTTAAAGGCGTTGTTTCTGGCCTTTAATTCGCGACATATCTCCCCTGCGGCTGTCATGGTTTGAGTTGATGCTGAAGGTTGAAAACCATAAACCACCACGGCAATAAGCTTGGGTTGATAACATTGCAGCACCCGTTCAGCCACTTGTACAGCGCTAAGATTAAGCACGGGCGCATCAATGATGTCTGTGGTCATGCCTTTGCGACGTACATACGTTGCAAACAACGCCGCCATCACTGGAGGTTCCAGTGCGGATAGGTTTTCGCCAAGATCCTGGTAAACGGCTCGACATTTACCAGGGTGTATGAATAAAACGTCAATGTTTTTTGCCGGCTTGGCGTACAACGTTGATATACTGTTCATTACAGTGCTTGCTACCACTTTCAATTAGGAATATGTATAGTTATTTCTGGGTAGTTATTTCTACATAGTTATTTGCACACACGTCAATTCAGACCATCATTGCCTTGGTTTGCGTTAACTGTGACAAAAGTTCATTTGCTTTTTTGTGGCTGGGCACATACATTAGGCAGTCATCCAGTAAACGCCTAGCCGTTTCAATATCGTTTTCCTCTATCGCATATACGGCTAATTGAAAACTGGAAACACCAATAAAATACTCATTATGATCACCGCTATCCTGATTCTCCAGGTATGATTTCGAGCCTAAGGTCACATCAAGCGCCTGCCACACCTTGGGGAAAACATCCGTAAATAAACGATACCCCTGTTTAGCCATCGCTTTTTTACCCTTCTCGCGGAAAATCCCGATAAATCGATAAAGATCCAGAAGATTGTAACGTGACCCCAAATAGTGTTCAAAAAATTCATTGGGCGCTTCAGCAGCCAACTCGACGAGTTTCAACAATAACTGTTCAGCCGCAACCTCATCGCTCAACTCAGGTTGATCATCGCGAAATTTAGTTTCCAGTTTCAGCATCGACAGTAAAACAGTGTCGTAGACTTTATTAGCCACTTGATACTGACACCATACATCCACTGAATGGTTCCAATGGTGCTCATTGTGATCAATAGTATTCACATGACGACTTGCCGCTTGCTCAACGATATAACGATCCGGTTGCGACAAAAATTCATCGAGCTTTTGTTTAATCAGCGCCATTGACCAATACCTAGCGTCTTCTTCAATAAATTGGTCAAGCGACCAGACATAACCATTAGTGTAGGTGACAAGACTGGATAATCGCCTGATATCATCCACAAAATGATCATCTAGCAATAAAACATCGATTGCATTGGGACGAAACAGACTATTGGGCGAGATGATAATAAGATTATTTGACTGCGCAACAGACCCAGCCAGCTTAATTTGATTTTTTGTGCTGGCATCCGATTCAAGTATGAGGGTATGTTTATTCTTTACTGGTAAAACGCTTTTATCACCCAGCAATATGATTTCATAATTGCTGTGAACGGCTCGCGCCACGGAATCCTGTAATCGTTGTACAACCTCAGATCTGGCATTTGGCACTATAATGGAAACACATGGCATGCCTTCTCTCGCCGGTTCAGGAAATTGTTTTTTTCGCAAGACGCTGATTTTTTTGTTTTCCACAATGGGCATAATGGTGCCATCAATTCGATGTTTCAGACTGGTGGTGGACATATGCCTGACATGAGGACCATAGTGGTCTATTTCGGGACGCGTCCACGGATGGTAGGTATGCATTAGAAAAACGCTGTTATGCCAGTGCTCTTTTAATCCGGCATTGGTTAACCTGAACGTTAAATCATAAGGGCCACATATAAACCCATTATAAGTTTCATGTTCATCCAAGCCACCATGCTTAATGTAATCTTCACGGCGTATGCATTGACAGGCACCGTAGTTTTTTAAGAATATTTTTTCAGCATAACTGAATTTTTCGATATCTGGTGATAAACCCGTGGTCACATGGTGCTGCGCATCCCAATTCCAAAGCCCCGGCATTTGCATGACCTCATCCCAACTGGGATAAGAAAATGGCCAGAGCGCTTTGTTGTTATTTCTTATTTCATCTAAATGTAAAAAAGCATCATCATGGGAATCAAAAAAATCGATGATACTCCGTATAAAATTGTCTGGAAACATTGCGTCACTGTCGCATAACACCACAATGTCACCGTTACTGGCAACAACCCCCTCATTCCAGCCGATATGTTTTTGGTAAAATTCAGAAATAGTCCCCAGTATAATATGTTTATCAAGCTTACCCCGTTCGTGCTGTGCAACTAACGTCGGCTCATTGCGATCAAAATACTCAACCCAGATAACCTCATAGTCACTGCGATTAACGTCTTTTTGCTGATTTAAGTAATCGACCGCATGAAATGACTCACGCACCGACCAGTCCAGCAATACCACACTAAGCTTCATTCAGTTTCTCCCTGGGCTGAATATTTTTTTTGACGTAACCTACTCAGCTTACCTTTGATTTGCCCTATTATTGCGTTAAAAATTGCGTTAAAAATTGCGTTAAAAGTGTTTATTGTGTTTATTGACAGTAGTAAACGCCACGCTTTTAACTTGTTCTCGAACAAGTCAAAAGCAATCTGAGCAATTACTGAATATTTAAAAAATCAGGCGAAGTAGTTACTTTACTCTTCTGGCTTCTATTGTGTTTTTAAACGACGCTTTCTAATTGTTTAAATGATTGGGAGAAATAACAACGCATCAAAACAGTGTTAGGAACGTACACGTTCCTTAATTAACAATTCTAGACGCTAATTTCTGATATGCGAATGCAAATTGATTAAAATCTCAATTTATCGGTGAGACAATGATGTAAGCCGTTGCACAAAAGCAGTAACACCTGCATTTGTTATAGTATTTTTGGCAGTAGCAGCCAGACTTATTGACAATGCATCATCTTTCATTAATACGGCGAGACAGTTCACCGCATGACTACCCTTGTCGGCCACCATGGCAATATCTTCTTCGCTAAGCGCCACCAGTTCCTGAGACAAACCATCAAGGTAGGGATCAAAGACCACACAAGGCAATCCAAGCTGTATCATTTCAAAAAAAGAAACGCCATAAACGCTTAAAGCATAATTCATTTGTACAGCGATGGGGTATATATCGTCGGGAGAATCGTGAATTATCCACTGCAATTGAGTGTAAGCCGGTATTGACGGTGCATTTGCAAAAGGGCCTTTGACCCAATGTACCGTTGTATTGCTAGGCAATGCGCTATCTAACTGCAACGGTAAGTGATGAGCAAGGCAGGTCGTATCACTCCCCCCCGTTAATACGATGACATTATTTCCTTTTTGCCATTTCCCCGTATAAGGCGGTTTTTTTAACAGATACGTATCCCAACCATGGGTTATTTTTTGTTGATATCGAGGTGAATTATAGACTGGATCCAAATAAAATGACGGCACATACACCAAGTCGACGATATCAATACTATTTAACAAACCATCAATGGCAACCAAATTTAAATTTTGACGCCTTAACTGCTGTAACAATTGCAACAACGATTGCTGCCATGACTGAAAAACAGTATTATAATTTTCTGCAATATCAAAAATGATTGTTTCAGGTCCAAATGTATCGACCATACTTAACACACCCTCGCAAAAATCACTCCCTTCAGGGTGAAACTTATGTGGAATAAACGATAAATCATGCAACTCCAGTTTTTTACCGTATATCCATAACACTGCGTTGGCTTTGGCCGTTTCCTGTAGTGCTTGCAGTAAAACAATACTACGCCGGAGATGCCCTAAACCTACTGTTTTTCCAACCTGTGTGACCACTAAAATCCGTTTCGATATTTCAGTCGCCGATTTTTGTTGCACATGAGCATTAATTGATTTTAATTGCGCATCATTCTCTAACGACGCAATCACCCATTTCAACGACACAAGGGAGTCTGGCGAATGATCCAAGTACCATCGATTGTAGATTTGTTGCATGAACCGATAATCGGCTACTGTATCCACGGAAATGCGATGCTGCAACACCGCATAAACTGGTTCCTCGGCCACTTCAATCACCGCTAACTGATGCACAAACCGGTTCAATGCGACACCAACGTGCTCCTTCTCCTCTGGAGTAATCGATTCTTTAACCATACGATCCCATACTGATCGCCTGTAAACGGAAAAACCCTCATGTATATAAGCCTTACCATTCGCTGCTGATTGCAGTTTAACGGCATCAACACCAGGTGATGCAATAAGGGCCGCTATCATCCGGGATACTGTTACTGGCTCTATTAGTGGCGAATCACCACAACAATAAACCACAACATCAGGGTTTTGTTGCACTACGATGGTATTGACCCTGGTCACCAGATCATTAACATCACCGTGATATGCGTAAATATTCTTGTTGGCTTTGCTGGCCCAATCAATTAACGCTTGATTATAGGAATCTGAAGTTGTCGCTAATGTCACTTGATTAATTGCGGTAACTTTTTCAATACGCTGGAAAATTCGCTCTATCATTGGCTTCCCGGCCAGACTAAGCAGGTGTTTGTTAGGCAGTCTGCTGGAATTCAGACGTGCACCAATGACGGCCAATACACTAGTTGTTACCATAAAGTTAGCATTGATAGATACAGGCTAGCAAACATCAACTTTTAACCATATCGGGACAACCACTTCAATACAAATACACCGCGCCTGAACGACTAGCCGTGTTATCGCTCTGGCCAGTGGGGTGGTTAATACCCGTGGCGTTACTGTCTTCGGCATTGGCACCGACAACCAAGGCATTGCCATCGCCATTCAAGGCCACTGATTCTCCAAACCCATCGCCCCTCTCCGTATTGGAAGCCTTGACATAGGCCAGTTGTTGCCAATTACCGTTATTGTGCTGGAACACATACACCGCGCCGGAACGACTAGCCGTGTTATTGCTCTGGCCAGTGGGGTGGTTAATACCAGTAGCGTTATTATCTTCAAAAATAGCACCCACGGCCAAGGTGTTGCCATCGCCACTCAAGGCCACTGATTTCCCAAACCTATTGTCCGTCCCAGTATTGGAGGCCTTGGTATAGGCCAGTTGTTGCCAGTTACCGTTATTGCGCTGAAAAACATACACCGCGCCGGAACTAGTGACACTGTTATCACTCTGGCCAGTGGGGTGGTTAATACCGATGGCGTTACTGTCTTCGAAAACAGCACCCACAGCCAAGGCGTTACCATCATCACTCAACGCCACTGATCGTCCAAACCCATCGCCCTTCTCGGTGTTGGAGGCCTTAACATAGGCCAGTTGTTGCCAGTTACCGCTATTGCGCCGGAAAACATACACAGCACCTGAGCTAGTGGCACTGTTATCGCTCTGACCAGTGGGGTGGTTAATACCGATGGCGTTACTATCTTCAAAAATAGCACCCACGGCCAAGGTGTTACCATTGTCACTCAACGCCATAGATCGTCCAAACCGATCGCTCGCCCCAGTATTGGAGGCTTTAACATAAGCCTGTTGTAGCCAGATACCATTGTTGCGTTGAAAAACATACACTGCACCTGAGTCAGTGGCACTGTTATCGCTCTGACCAGTCGGGTGGTTAATACTCGTGGCACTACTGGCTTCGAAACTAGCACCAACGGCCAAGGTGTTACCATCGCCACTCAACGCCACTGATTCTCCAAACTGATCGTTCGCCCCAGTATTGGAAGCTTTAACATAAGCCTGTTGTAGCCAGTTGCCGTTGTTGCGCTGAAAAACATACACTGCACCTGAGTCAATAGCGCTGTTATCGCTCTGGCCAGTGGGGTGGTTAACGCCAGTGGCGTTACTGGCTTCCAAATAAGCACCCACAGCCAAGGTGTTGCCATCATCACTCAACGCCACTGATTCTCCAAACTGATCGTTCACCCCCGTATTGGAGGCTTTAATAAAGGCCTGCTGTTGCCAACTGCCGCTATTACGCTGAAAAACATATACTGCACCTGAGTCAGTGGCACTGTTATCGCTCTGGCCGGAGGGGTGGTTAATGCCGGTGGCGTTACTGGCTTCCAAATAGGCACTCACAGCCAAGGTGTTGCCATCGTCACTCAAGGCCACAGATCTTCCAAACCAATCGCCCGCCCCGGTATTAGAGGCTTTAACATAAACAATTGCATCCAGCATAGCACTATCTACTGGGATAGGGGCGGCACTTTTGCAGCCATTGGCATCGCAAGCATCGACAATATAACTGGCATTGAACCAATCCGTGCGATGCACAGCAATCGCCTGGGTGTATTGCTGAGTGCCAAGATCAGGACTTATTGGCGTGAATCCCGCAACACCATCCGGGTTTTCAAGTAGACGATAGTGGGTGGCTTCACTAACCGCGTTCCAACTAAAATTCAGTTGTTTTGTATCCGCGCTTACCTGCAATAGTGGCGTTTCCGTGATGCCTTTATCAGTGACAGTCACAATAATATTTTCAATGACGCCCATAACACCATCGCTAGCGCTCACTTTTAACTCGTAGACGTTATTGATATCCACATCCCTCGGGTCTTCAAAATCAGGGGCATTAGAAAACACCAATTGGCCGGTTGCGCTGTCAATGGAAAACAAGGCGCTATCCGGGCCTTCACTTATACTATAGGTAATGTTGGCATTTTCGGGATCGAT
>JAADGF010000033.1:0-2900 GCA_013152545.1 Gammaproteobacteria bacterium | reverse complement strand
GGACGGCGACGTTTTGTATGTTTTCTTCCAAATTAAAATCAGCCGGACCGGTAAACATTAGCCCCTCATTGCTGTTGGTGACGGTCACGGTAATGTTTTTTCGGATGTCGATAACACTGTCGCTGGCGCTCACTTCTAACTCGTAGACATTATTGGCATCCACATCCCTCGGGTCTTCAAAATCAGGGGCATTAGAAAACGCCAATTGGCCGGTTGCGCTGTCAATGGAAAACAAGGCGCTATCCGGGCCTTCACTTATACTATAGGTAATGTTGGCATTTTCGGGATCGATNNNNGGACGGCGACGTTTTGTATGTTTTCTTCCAAATTAAAATCAGCCGGACCGGTAAACATTAGCCCCTCATTGCTGTTGGTGACGGTCACGGTGATGTTTTTTCTGATATCGATAACACCATTACTGGCACTCACTTCCAACTGGTAAATATTATTGTTGTCCGTATCGCTGGGATTTTCAAAATCCGGGACATTCAAAAAGGCAAGTTCGCCGGTCTTCGTGTCGAGACTAAAGTGATTCTGATCATCACCGCCAGCAATGCTGTAAAAGATAACACCATCATCGGAGTCACTCGCCTGGATAGCAGAAATTTGACGATTGTTTTCACTAATACTAAATGCATCGCCGCTGGTGAAGATCGGCGGCAGGTTCGGTTTATTGGGGTTGGAACCTAATTCCAATTCTCTGATATTGGTGATACTGTCGCTATCGTCATCACTGTAGACCAATGATGCGCTATTAAAATCAGCTGGTGTGGATTGGCCACTGATGATCTCGACATTAATGCCACTGACCATTGCAAGCTGCACTTTTCCATAGGTGGTATCAAGAATGGAATGCACTAGCGAGAGCGTATGTTGGCCAGCGGATAAAACAATGTCACACGAAAAAGTACCCGCCACCGTATCAACACGCAGATTATCACAGAGCAGAGGTTCACCGTCATCGATAATCACCTCCACCACCAGCGTTGTCTCATCTGTTGCCAAGGCGGCCACCCCGGCTGGTAAGGAGGCACTCAGCCCATCTTTTGAAACTGCCACTTCTTTGTGATCTTTACTCTGACTACAGCCATTGATCAGAAGGGTTAATAGCATTATTATCAGATAGAGGAAAAATCGTTGGTTTATGGTCATTATCGTTTTATTATTATACATAACAGGTATTGTCTCCCATTTTCTACGAACGTTTCAATACGCTTGGTCAATACTTCGAAACCCTTATTAACATACGTCAAATTAGTAACCTGTCTACGTGGTAGGTTCGAAGAAATCGGTTACGGCGCTGGTCCGGTAATTGTTGCGGTACCAGTAGCTGTTGGTGGCACTTTATCACTGTTTTCACCACCACTGGCTAACGCTCCCACCGCGAGCACCCCCAGCCCAATCCACACCCATTTGCTAACGCCTCCTTTTTTCGTAGAAATTTTATCATCGATAGGCTCTTGTACCGCAGGTGGTATTTTTTGAGGTACAGTGGCTGGTGCAATAGCAATGGTCAAGGGTAAAAATCGCTGCCCGAGCAGGACTGTATTTTCGGCCAGGTCCGTCGCTTGCAAGTAATACTCGATACGCTCTTCAATCGGTGGCAATTTTGCGGAATAAACATCGCTATCTGGCTCACGTGTCAGGCGCAGGGGTTTAAATTCATTGGTATTAATCTCTCGGTAGAAAAAGAAAACATCCTTAATTCCGCTATTATCGGTCACCGTAGCACGGATAGTGGTGCGCTCACCAAAGGCAACTACCTTGGTGATGGGATCATGGTGAATGTCGGGGGCGATCAGATCACTCGCTGGCAGTGCTAAAACTTCAGCGGAATAGGCTGACGGCAAAAACACAAGGCTACAACTAAGGGATAAAATTAAGATCGCACGTAAAACCCGCATATGAAACAACTCCTTTTTTTCTAATTATTTATTGGTATGATGATAAGACACAGCGCAACACGGTTGTTTTTGATAGTCTCAATATGTCGTCTCAACGTAAAGTATAGAACAAACTAACCCTATCATTTCGTTTTCCTGTTCCAGCAAGTTCGAGTAATTAGGCTTTTGGAAAGGTTCTAACATCTGGTCTTATCATTTTTATTCGGTAGTTATAGAAGCTAGCTTTTTATTTGACCAAATGCTACCCGACACTGACTATACCTAACTTAATATAACCGTTGATTCATTTATTGTTATTAAAATTATATAATTAATTATACCCAAGTCCTGCAAGTAAACACACAAAGAAGAAGAAAATGATAGGTTCTTCGTAAAACCATGTGAAATTCCCGTACAATATTATCCTTTCTTCTGCAACGAATCAGGACAACTAGGATAATGGAAATAGAAGAACACTACAGTCAACTGCTCGGCATCCACACACCGTGGGATATCAGTAGTGTTGATCTAAAACTTGATGAGCAGCGGGTAGACATCGTTATCGAGTACACCGATAACGAAGGCCTTTGTCCCGAATGAGGGAAACCATGCCCGAAGCACGACGACCGTAAGACCCACACCTGGCGTCACTTGGATACGATGCAATTTACCACATATTTACACTGCACGTTGCCACGGATCTGCTGTAAAGTTCATGGAGCGAAGACGATTGCCGTCCCGTGGGCGGGCAAGAACAGCCGCTTTACGTTGCTGAAGCCTTCGCAGTCCGCGTCTTGAAGGCGGCTCGCAGTGTCGAGGAAGCGCGTAAACTGCTGGGATTAAACTGGCACCAAGTTGACGCCATCAAGGCCAGAGCCGTCGAACGCGGATTGGCAAAACGCAAGGACACCCGAATCCCCTCTATCAGGTAAGCGCCAAAGTACCCACGTACTTTTAAATTCCCCCTATCCAGCGATAATAGATTTCCCAAGCAGAGGAAATCATGATGAACACTGA